>NZ_CP119573.1:1514802-1817762 GCF_029278605.1 Cupriavidus sp. WKF15 | reverse complement strand
GTTCATGGTGGCCTGCTCCACGCCGAAATGCACGCCCGGCACCTTGGCGACGATGTAGAGCACCGGGAACCAGAACAGCGCCGCGCCCATGTACCACACCGACACGTAGAGGTGATGCACCTGGCGGCGCTGCAGCATCAGCACGAGCGGCACGCCGATCAGCATGCCGCCCACGGCGAACAGCAGGCCGATCTGCCAGGGGATCTCGAGCCATTCCATGCCGGCATTGATGCCGCTGGCGATCGCGCCCAGGCCCGCCACGAGCCCCGCGTTCCAGATCAGCGTGCCGACCAGCGCGAAACGGCCGCCGCTCAGCGGCGTGCGCAACAGGCGCGGCATCATCCAGATCGCCAGGCCCAGCAGGCCCATCGGCGCCCAGCCATAGGCCACCGCATTCAGGTGCAGCACGCGCATGCGGCCGAATGACTGCCAGGCCTGCGCAGTCAGGAAGTCGGGCAGATGCAGCTTGAGCGAGCTGACCAGGCCGGCGAACGAGGCCACCACCAGCCAGACCACGGCACAGCTCAGCAGCATCAGGGCCGGCATGGCGCTGGAGCGGTCGGCTCTGGCGCGTGCCGCGAGTTCCGCGGCGAGGTCGGCATCCGGGGCGGCCGTGTCGGCCGACCCGGAAGGGTCTTCGGGCCGACCGACCTCGCCGCTGGCAAAGATGGTCCGGGCACCGCTCGACTCCAGGTCGAACAGGCCCTTTCTCAGGGACCAGATAAAGGCGAACAGGCCGCCAATCGACAGCAGGAAGGTAAGCAGCAGCAGGCTGGTGGGATCCATGGCATTGGGGGCGAGACAGGAGCGGTCCGTTGCGGCCCGCTTCCGGGAATTGGCCGGCCAATGCTAGACGCGCCTCTAGCTGTGCAACAGAAGCAAAATAGTCGGAAATGACCAGAGCAGTGCCTTCCAGAGCGCGACCATTTGTCGCAGTCCCGCCTTTCCAGCCCAATGGCTTGTTAAAGGATAAGTGCAATCTGGTACTTGCCCCTTTCATCCATTACAGTTGATGAAATCGCAAAAAGGACAAGATCAGATGACAGGCGGCACGCGACAGATGACACGCTATGAAGAACTGGCCGAGGACATCGCCCAGTCGATCCATGCCGGCGTGCTGCGGCTGGGCGACCGCCTGCCGTCGGTGCGCCAAGCCAGCGCGGGCCGCGGCGTCAGCCAGTCGACCGTGTTCCAGGCCTATTACCTGCTTGAGGCGCGCGGCCTGATCCGCGCGCGCGAGCGCTCGGGGTACTACGTCGCCACGGGCTCGCGCCAGCTTGCGCCGGAAGCGGAGACGCCGTCGGCACCGGCCGAGGAGTCCGGCCCCGTCGATGTCAGCGAACTGGTCTTCAAGGTGCTCGAATCGACCATGCGGCGCGACGTGGTGCCGTTCGGCTCGGCCTTCCCGAGTCCCCTGCTCTTCCCGCTGCAGCGGCTGGCCAAGACCATGGCGGCGACCGTGCAGAAGCTCGACCCGTGGAGCAGTGTGGACGACCTGACGCCGGGCAACGCGAGCCTGCGCCGCCAGATCGCGCTGCGCTACCTGGCCGACGGGCTGACCGTGCAGGCCGACGAGATCGTCGTCACCAACGGCGCGCTGGAGGCGCTGAACCTGTGCCTGATGGCCGTCACGCGGCCCGGGGATGCGGTGGTGATCGAAAGCCCCACGTTCTACGCGGCACTGCAGGCACTGGAGCGCTGCGGCCTGTCGGCGATCGAGGTGCCCACGCATCCGCGCGAGGGCATCGAGCTCGGCGCACTGGAGCAGGCCCTGCAGCGGCACCGCCCCAAGGCATGCTGGCTGATGACCAACTTCCAGAATCCGCTCGGTTCGCTGATGCCCGACGCCAAGAAGCAGGCGCTCGTGGAACTGCTCGCGCGCCATGAGGTACCGCTGATCGAAGACGATGTCTATGGCGAGCTCTACTTCGGCACGCGCCGCCCCACACCGGCCAAGGCGTTCGACAAGACCGGCCTGGTCATGCACTGCTCGTCATTCTCGAAATGCCTGGCACCGGGCTACCGCGTGGGCTGGGCCGCGCCGGGCCGCTTCGCGCGCGAGGTCGCGCGGCTCAAGCTGACCACCACGCTGGCCGGCTCCGCGCCCGCGCAGGCGGCCATTGCCGCCTACCTCGAGAAAGGTGGCTATGACCGCCACCTGCGCCAGTTGCGGCACGCGCTCATGCTGCGGCAGGACGCGGTGGCGCAGGCCGTGGCACGCCACTTTCCGCCCGGCACGCGCGCCACGCGCCCCGCGGGCGGCTATTTCCTGTGGATCGAACTGCCCGAAGGCACCGACACGCTGGCACTGCACCAGCTTGCGCTGTCGCACGGCATCAGCATTGCGCCGGGGCCGATCTTCTCGGCGCGGCATGGCTTCGGCCATTGCATCCGGCTCAACTACGGGCATGAGTGGGACAAGCGCGCCGAGACCGCGCTGGCCACGCTGGGCCGGCTGGCCGGCGCTGTGGCCGGCGCTCGGCCGTAGCGGTCGGGATCAACCCTTGGCGCGTGAAGTTGCGTAGGCCTTCGGTGCCAGCTCCGCTTGCTCCTGAGCCGGCGCCCCCGCCGTTGCCGCGCGCCGGTGATCGATGCCACCCACCGCCAGCACGGCCACCACGGCGGGTACCGCGATCGCCAGGAAGTTTTGCTCCAGCGGCAGGGCCATGCCAACCAGCACGCCGATCACGATCGGCGCGAGGATTGCGCCGGCCCGCCCCACGCCCGAGGCCCAGCCGATGCCGGTCGAGCGCGCGGCCACCGGGTAGAACTGCCCCGCATAGGCATAGGTGACGATCTGCGTGCCGATGGTCGAGGCACCGGCCAGGCCCACCAGCACGAACAGCACCGGCGTGGGCACCTTGTGGCCGAGCAGCGCGATCGACACCGCAGCCAGCGCATACATGCCCATCAGCACGTACTTGATGCTGAAGCGGTCGGCCAGCCAGCCGCCGCCGATGGCCCCCAGCATGCCGCCGATGTTCAGCACCAGCACGAAGGTCAGCGCCGAGCCCAGGCTGTAGCCGGCCGACGCCATCAGCTTGGTCAGCCACGAGCTGAGCGCGTAGACCATGAACAGGCACATGAAGAAGGCCACCCAGAACATCAGCGTGCTGAAGCCGCGTCCTTCCCGGAACAGCTCGCCCACGGCGGCCTTGCCGCCTGTGCCGGCACCCGGCAGGACAAGGTGGTCGTCGTCACGGCAGGGGCGCGCCGGGTCGATCGCGCGCAGGATCTTGCGCACTGCGCCGTGCTGCCCGGTGCGCAGCAGGAAAGGCATGGAGTCGGGCAGTTTGGCGAGGATCAGCGGCACCAGGAGCGCCGGCGCACCGGCCGCCAGGAACACGGACTGCCAGCCGTTCTGCTCCAGCAATTGCTTGCCAAGCAGCGCGGCCAACATGCCGCCGACGGAATAACCGCTGAACATCAGCGTCACCAGCGTGCCGCGGATGCGGCGCGGCGAGTACTCGGTCATCTGCGCCACCACGTTGGGCATGACGCCGCCGATGCCCAGGCCGGCCAGGAAGCGGCTTGCGGCAAACACCATCGGGTCATGGGTCAGGCCGGCCGCGGCAGTGAACACGCTGAACAGCAGGATGCAGATGGCAATGGCCTTGCGCCGGCCGATACGGTCGGCGATCGTGCCCAGGAAGATGGCGCCGAACATCATGCCGAACAGCGCCGAACTGACCATGAAGCCCGCGTGCGTCGCCGACACGCCCATATCCTTCATGATGGCCGGCAGCGCAATGCCGGCGACCGCCAGGTCATAGCCATCGAAGATGATGATCAAGGCGCACCAGAACAGCACGCCGGCATGAAAGCGGTTGAAGGTGGCGCCGTCCGCCACCGCATACACATTGATTTGTCTCACTACCCTGTCTCCTGTCGTCGAAAGGTCCCGCTTCTTGCGTCGGGATCGCGACGTTGCCGGCGGCACGTCTTCTGGCGTGGAGAATAGGAGTGCGGCAAGCCGGCAGTCCAACACCGAATGGGTATTTCCGGAATACCTGCAAGGTATTGGCCGCAAAGGCGCTCGCAGACTGACGCGACCTGACGGGTGGCCGCATCGAAGCCCTGTCATTCAGGGTATACATGGAGACAGCCCAGGCCGGCAGTCGGGCCCGCCGGCCTGGCACGTGTCACTTGCCGGACGGATCGTCCTTCGGGTCCAGGTAGTTGATATCCAGCGGGCCGGTGCCGTGGATCTGCACGACCGTCTCGGTCTTGCTGAACGCGTAGTGATGCGCCTTGGCCGGCAGGTAGTGGAAGCCGCCCGTCTTCAGGGCGTGGGCATGACCCATGTCCATCTTGTCACCGGCGCCCAGGTAGAGCGTGCCGGAGATCACCGTCAGGTTCTCGGCCTGGGTATGCCAGTGGGGGGCGATCTTGTATCCGGCCGGTGTCTTGAGCCGGATGACGAACGGTGCGTCCTTGCCCGGGTCGCCGTAGAGCACCGCGAGTTTGGCCCCCTTGGGCAGCGAGGGCGGTGCGTCGCCCCATTTCAGCGTAGCGGGATTGATCATTTCCATGCCGGCCGCGGCCGGCTCCTGGGCACTGGCCAGCCCGGCTGCCAGCGATGACACGAGCGTCGCGGCCGCCAGCCATGCCAGCCGGACCCGGTGCGCTGAAGCATGCGTTTCCATGGTCTTCCCCTTCTTGTATCGGCACCACCCGCACGCGGCATGGCAGCCGCATCGTTGCCTGCGAGAGATGCCTCAGACCATCGTAGTGCAGAAGCGCGATAGCGGATGGAGCCAGCGATAGTCCGGCTCGCCGCCCGTCAGGCGGCCCGGTTCGGCGGATGCGAGTTGCCGCCTGCCGGCGCATGCAGCCGTCGCCAGACCAGCCGCGGCAGGCGTACCAGGCAGCCCGCCGTCAGCCGCAGGTGCATCCACGCCAGCAGCAGGTTGTCGCGCAGGTAGCGGAAATGGGAAACGCCGCCCGCGCGCCGATCGAAGTAGCGCACCGGCGCGTCGAGGTTGAGCGGCCGCACGCCGCGCCAGCACAGGCGTACGGCGACTTCCGGGTCGAAGTCGAAGCGGCGCATCCAGCGGCTTTCCCGCATCACGGCGCGCAGCGGCGCAATCGGGTAGACGCGAAAGCCGTACAGCGAGTCGCCGATGCCGGCCCACAGCGTCTCCATATCGGTCCACAGGTTGGACATGCGGCGCCAGTACACGCGCTCGAGCGGAGCGCTCGCGTCGAACACCGGCCGCCCGAGCACCATCGCGTCCGGGTCGCGCATCGACGCCGCCATGAACTGGCCGATCAGGTGCGCCGGGTGCTGGCCGTCGGAGTCCATCACCAGCACGTGCGTGAAGCCTTGCGCGGCGGCGGCCTCGATGCCGTGCAGCACCGCGGCGCCCTTGCCCTGGTTCTCGGCCAGGACCAGCACGCGCAGGCCGGAATCGGTCCGGGCCTGCTCCCGCAACCACGCCACGCTGTCATCGGTGCTGCCATCGACCACCACCCAGACCGGACACCAGGCCTCGCGCGCGGCGCGCAGCGTCTCGCGCAGCATGGCGCCGGGGTTGTAGCTGGGGATCAGGACCAGATGGGTCGGGGATGGCTGCACGGCCATGGCGGCGCGCTCGGTTCAGGCCATGCCGCCATTGACCGACAGCACCTGGCCGGTCACGTAGGCTGCTGCGTCGGAAGCCAGGTAGGCCACCATGCCCGCCACCTCCTCGGGCGTGCCCGCGCGGCCCGCCGGAATGATCTGGCGGATGCGTTCGGCGGGAAACGCCAGTTCGGTCATGGGCGACTCGATCACGCCCGGCGCCACGGCATTGACCGTCACGCCGCGCGAGGCCATCTCGATCGCCAGCGAACGCGTGGCGCCGATCAGGCCCGCCTTGGCCGCGGCGTAGTTGGCCTGCCCGCGGTTGCCCATCACGCCCGCCACCGAGGCCATATTGATGATGCGGCCCCAGCGCGTACGCATCATGGGCATCAGCAAGGGCTGGGTGACGTGGAAAAAACCATGCAGCGAGACATCGATCACGCGGCGCCATTGATCGCGGCTCATGCCGAGCAACGGCGCATCGTCGTGGATGCCGGCGTTATTGACCAGGATCTGGACTGTTCCACGGGCGAGGATGCCCTGCAGCGCCGCTTCGGTGGCGTCGGCGTCGGTCACGTCAAAGGCGATGGCGGTGGCAACGCCGCCCGCGGCGCGGATGGCGGCCGCCACGGCTTCCGCCTGCGCCAGGTTGCGGTTGGCATGGACCCAGACCTCGTGCCCGGCCGCCGCCAGCGCGTGGCTGACGGCACTGCCGATGGCCCCGCTCGCACCGGTGACGAGCGCCACCCTGCGCGTGATCTGCGGCCTGCCGTGCTGCGCCATATGCTGCTCCCTGTCTGCCGGATACCCCGTGCGGTGGCCCGAGCGCCGCGTTCAGAGCGACCGGTTGGCCGCGACGTAGGCGGCCAGGCTGCCCAGCGAGGCAAAGATCGTCTTGTTGTCGGGGTTGTCCGAGCGCAGTTCGACCCCGTATTTGCGCGACACCAGCAGCGCGATTTCGAGGATGTCGATGGAATCCAGCCCGAAACCGTCGCCATAGAGCGGCGTATCGGCGCTGACGTCCTCCAGTTTCAGGTCCGCGATGTCGAGTTCGCCAAGGATCAGGCTGGCGAGTTCCGTTTGAAGTTCGTTCATGGTCGTCATTGTCCTCTTCCACGCCCAAAAGAGGCGCCGGAGGATGGCGGGGCGATGCTACCAAAGCGCGGCACATCGCACTACCTGCGAGAAGTTTAGTAACAACATTGGGAGCGACTTTGCTGAAACATCGCTGCGCCGGCGGGGTCTTTTAAGGTATAAAACGTTCGCTTTGCCGCCGGGGCACGCTGGAAATGTTCCATGTGCCGGTTCGGTGGCAAGAAAAGAGCATTTTGCACCACAATAGCCACCACATGCCTTCGAGCCAGTCTCCCCACTCCGTTGTCACATCCGCCGGCGCCGCGCCGCTGCTACAGCGCGTCAGCTGGATGGCCGCGCCCGTGGGTTTCGTGGCCTACGAGTCGGCTCTCCATCACGCGGCGCATACGCCGGGCGCCGAAGTCAGCGCGCTGTGGCTAGGCCTCGCGCCGTTCTTGCTGATTGCACTGGTCGCCGCGTGGCGGTCGGCCCCGCGCCTTCCCTGGCTTCTCCTGCTGGCCGCGTGCGGCCTTGCCTTGTGGGTAGGCCGCATGCCGCTGGCCGCACATTTCGGCTGGACTTACTTCCTGCAGCACTTTGGCGCGAATGCGGCGCTGGCCGCCATGTTCGGCCGCACGCTGCGCCCGGGCGGCATGCCGCTGTGCACCGAATTCGCGGCTGCCGTGCATGGGCCGCTGACGCCGGACATGCGGCGCTACACACGGCGCGTCACCCAGGCCTGGACCCTGTTCTTCGCGCTCACGGCGGCGGCGTCGCTGGTCCTGTTCGCGCTTGCGCCGATGCCCGCGTGGTCGACCTTCGCCAACCTCGGTACGCCAGCCCTGGTGGCGCTGATGTTCGTGGCCGAAGCCGCCTGCCGCCGCGTCGTCCTGCCGGCGGCGCAGCACACGGGCGTGCTCGATGCCGTGCGCGGCTATCGGGCTGTGATGACCGAGCGCGCCAGCCGCGCCGGCACGCGCTGAAGGTGGTGTGCCCATGACCACGTTCCCACTGCTCTCGCACCCCGGGCCGGACAGCGTCATCGCCTGGCAAGGCGGCCGGGCCATCACGGCCAGCCGGTTCCTGGCCGACGTCGACGCACTCGCCGCGCGATTGCCTGCCGGCAACCACGTCTTCAATGCCTGCACGGACCGTTACCGCTTCGCGGTCGGGCTGTGCGCCGCGCTGCTGCGCGGCAAGGTGAGCCTGCTGCCGTCGTCGCAGACGCCAGACCTGGTGCAGCAACTGGCTGCGTTTGCGCCGGACGTCTTCTGCCTGCATGACGATGCGCATTGCGACGTGGCGCTGCCCCGTTTCTTCTATGAGGCGCCGGCAGACCAGGCGATACCTGCTGCTCCACTGACGGTGCCCGAGATTCCCGCCGAACGGCTGATGGCCTATGTATTCACCTCGGGCTCGACCGGCCAGCCTGTCGCCCACGCCAAGACCTGGGGCGCGATGGTACGCGGCGCGCGCTCCACGGCACAGCGCCTCGGCCTGCTCGACGGCCGTGCCTGGACCCTGGTCGGTACGCTGCCGCCGCAGCATATGTTCGGCCTGGAGGCGACCGTCATGCTGGTGCTGCAAGGCGGCGCCGCCCTCGCCGCGGCCGCGGCCTTCTATCCGGCCGATATCCGCGCCGCCCTGCACGCTGTCCCGCAGCCACGTGCGCTGGTGACTTCCCCCGTGCACCTGCGCGCGCTGTTGCAGGCTGCCGGCAGCCTGCCCCCGGCCGACCTGGTGCTCTCGGCCACGGCCCCGCTGGGCCGTGCCCTGGCAAGACAGGCGCAGACTGGCCTGGCAGCACCCGTGCGGGAGATTTATGGCAGCACCGAGACCGGTGCGCTCGCCACGCGCGCGACGGCCGATACGGAGGCATGGACGCTGCTGCCCGGCATCACGCTGGCCCACCGCCCTGCCCCCTGCGCCGACGGCGACACCGGGACGATGACCTGGGCCGCGGGCGGCCACCTCGACCAGCCGGTCGCGCTCGGCGACGCCATCGGGCCGATCGACGCCACGCGCTTCCTGCTCCACGGCCGCAAGGCGGACATGATCAAGATCGCGGGCAAGCGCACCTCGCTCGCCTACCTGAACCAGCAGCTCGCGAACATCGACGGCGTGGAAGACGGCACCTTCTTCCTGCCCGACGACGTCCACGAAGACGAGGCCGCCGGCCGCGTGGTGCGGCTGGCAGCACTGGCCGTGGCCCCCGGCGTGCCGGCGGCGCAGATCCTGCAGGCGCTGCGCGCGCGCATCGATGCCGCTTTCCTGCCCCGCCCGCTTTGCCTGGTCGAACGGCTGCCGCGCAACGCCGCCGGCAAGCTGCCGCGCGAGCCGCTGGCGCGGCTGGTCGCGGCCCAGCTTGCGCAACGTCATGCGCCCGGCTTCGTGATCGACGCCGGGCACCCGGCACTGGCGGGCCATTTCCCGGGCAATCCCGTGGTGCCCGGCGTGGTGCTGCTGGACCACGCGATCCTGCAGATCGGCGCGGCGCTCGGGCATCCGCTTGAGGTCAGCCAGGTCGGCACGGTCAAGTTCCTCAGCCCGGTCCGCCCCGGCGAACGGGTCGAGGTGGCGCACCAGTGGCAAGGCGGCAGCACCGGGGCGGACATGGCGACCATCCGCTTCACCCTGAGCGCGGGCGGGCGCGACGTGGCCAGCGGCACGCTGAGCCCGCGGCCGGCACGGGCAGGCCAGGAGGCATCGCCATGCTGACCTGGCTACGCAAGCCGCAATCGCTGGACGCGGACTGGTCCAGCCGGCAGGAGCGCAGCAACGTCACGCTGCTGCGCATCATGACGGGGATTTCGCTGAAGCTGGGCCGTCCCGCCGGACGCGTGGTGCTGCGGCTGATCGCCGCCTACTTCACGCTGTTCTCGCCGACGGCGCGCCATGCGTCGCGCGCGTACCTGGACCGTGCGCTCGGCCGACAAGCCGGCTGGCTCGATGGCTTCCGCCATGTCTTCACGTTCGCGTCCACTATCCATGACCGCATCTACCTGCTCAACGGACGCTTCGACCTGTTCGATATCCGCCTGCACGGTGCGAAGCAGCTCGAGGAGACCATCGCGCAAGGACATGGCGCGTTCCTGCTCGGCGCCCACCTGGGGAGCTTCGAGGTGATCCGCGCCATGGGCCGCCAGCGTCCCGACATGCGGGTCGCGATCACCATGTACGAAGAGAACGCCCACAAGCTCAACGACGTGCTGCAGTCGATCAACCCGGCCATGCGGCGCGACCTGATCACGCTCGGCAAGGTCGACGCCATGCTCAAGGTGCGCGACTACCTCGACCGCGGCTACATGATCGGCATGCTGGCCGACCGCACGCTGTCGCAGCGCGCCACCGACCCGATCCAGCAGTGCGATTTCCTCGGCGCGCCCACGGGCTTCCCGACCGGGCCGCTGCGCATGGCGGCCATGCTGCGCCGGCCCGTATTCTTCATCACCGGGCTGTATCGCGGCGGCAACCGCTATGATGTGCACTTCGTGCGGCTGGCCGATTTCTCGCAGGTGGCGCGCGGGCGCCGCGAGGCCGAGGTACAGGCCGCGCTGCAGCGCTACGTGGCGCTGCTCGAGCAGTTCTGCCGCAGCGCCCCCTACAACTGGTTCAACTTCTACGACTTCTGGCACGCCGGCCCGCCGCTGTCCGAGCAGCCGCCGCCCGGCAACGAGCCCTGATCCATGCGCCGAATCCGCCTGACCCTTCCAGCCCTGCTGCTGGGCGCCGCACTGCTGCCCGGCATGGCCACCCAGGCGCTGGCCGCCGGCAGCGGCCCGGCTGCATGGGGTGTCGACCAGCTCATGTCGGCGCTCGCGCAACGCAAGTCAGGGCGCGTGCAGTTCACCGAGACGAAGTACCTGGCCATCCTGGAGCGCCCGGTGGAATCGAGCGGCGAACTTGTCTTCGTCGCGCCTGACCATCTGGAAAAGCGCACCGTCACGCCCAAGCCGGAAAACCTGGTGCTGGACGGCGACATGATGACCGTGGAGCGTGGCGGCAAGCGCTACACCATGCCGCTGCAGAACTACCCGGAAATCGCCGCCTTTATCGAGAGCATCCGCGGCACGCTCGCGGGCAACCGCAGCGCGCTGGAACGCTACTACAAGCTCGGACTCGAAGGGCGCGCCAGCCGCTGGACGCTGACGCTCACGCCAGCCGATTCGCGCATGGCCGCCATGGTCAGCCAGGTGCGCATCGACGGCGCCAATGATGCGCTCGACAGCGTGGAAATCCGCCAGGCCGACGGCGACCGCTCGGTCATGAAGATCCGCCCCGCCACCCGGCCATGAGGTTCGCGCCGCGCGGGGGGCCGCGTACAACCGCCCTGCCGGCAGCGCGCCTGGCCGTGGCGCTTTGGCTGGCGTGGCTGCTGGCCTGCGCGGCGGTCGTCACGCGCACCAGTTTCACCGCCGACCTGTCGGCCTTCCTGCCGCGACTGCCCACCGCCGAACAGCAGCTGCTGGTGGACCAGTTGCGCGAAGGGCTGGTCTCGCGCCTGATCCTGGTCGGCGTGGAAGGCGGCGACGCAGACGGGCGCGCGGCGGTGTCGCGCGCCATGGCCGCGCACCTGCGCCAGAATGCGGCGTTCTCGGCCATCAGCAACGGCGAACCGGTCAACCAGGCCGCCGACCAGCGCTATCTCTACGACCACCGCTACCTGCTGAGTCCGACCGTCACGCCCGAACGCTTCTCGCCGCAGGGGCTTGCCGCAGCCGTCGCCGACACCTTCGACCTGCTGGCATCCCCCGCCGGGCTCTTCACCAAGTCGCTGTTGCCACGCGACCCTACCGGCGAGGTGATGTCGGTCATGTCGCAGCTAGATGCCCGGCAGCGCGTGCCGCTGCATGCGGGCGCCTGGGTCTCGCGCGATGGCCGGCGTGCCGTGCTGCTGGCGCAGACGGCCAGCGCCGGTTCCGATACCGACGGCCAGGCCAGGGCCATCGACGCCATCCGCGAGGCGTTTGCCGGCGCGGCAAAGGCCGGTCCATACCGGCTCGTGATGACCGGCCCCGGCGTGTTCTCGGTCAAGGCGCGCGACACGATCCGGCACGACGTCGAGCGGCTGTCGAGCATCGGTATCGCCATCATCGTCACGCTGCTGCTGCTGGTGTACCGCTCGGTGCCGCTGCTGGTGCTCGGGCTGGTGCCCGTGCTATCCGGCGCGCTGGCCGGCGTGGCGGCGGTCAGCCTTGGCTTTGGCGGCACGGTGCACGGGCTCACGCTCGGCTTCGGCACCACGCTGATCGGCGAAGCCGTGGACTACTCGATCTACCTGTTCGTCCAGTCGGCGCAGTACACGCGCGGCGGGCAGCGCGACAACCGCGCATGGATTGCCGGCTTCTGGCCGACCGTGCGGCTCGGCGTGCTGACCTCGGTGTGCGGCTTTGCCTCGCTGCTGCTGTCAGGCTTCCCGGGGCTGGCGCAGCTCGGCCTGTACTCGATTGCCGGCCTGGCCACGGCCGCACTGGTCACGCGCTTCGTGCTGCCGCACCTGGTCCCGGCCAACCTGCACCTGCGCGATGTGACGCCGCTCGGCACGCGCCTGGCCGCGCTGCTGGCCAGGGCCGGCCGCCTGCGCTGGGTGGTCGCGGTAGTGGCCCTCGCCGCCTGTGCCGTGCTGTGGGCGCGCCACGACACCCTGTGGGGACGCGAGCTGTCGGCGCTGAGCCCGGTGCCTGCAGCGGACCAGGCGCTGGACGCCTCGCTGCGCGCCGACCTCGGCGCGCCTGACGTGCGCTACCTGATCGTCCTGTCCGGCCCAGACCAGGAAACCGTGCTGCAGGGTGCCGAGCGCGTGGCGCGGGAACTCGACCCGCTGGTTGCGTCAGGCCTCATCGGCGGCTACGAAAGCCCGGCGCGCTATCTGCCCAGCGCCGCCACGCAGCGCGCGCGCCAGGCCAGCCTGCCACCGCCTGACGAACTGGCGCAGCGCCTGCGCGCCGCCGTCGCGCAGCAGCCGGTGCGCCCGGAACTGTTCGCACCGTTCCTGGCGGAGGCCGGGCAGGCGCGTACCGCCGCCCCGCTGCAGCGTAACGACCTGAAGGGCACGTCGATGGCGCTGGCCATCGACGCCCTGCTCACGCCGCATGGCGACCACTGGAACGCCACCCTGCCCTTGCGCGCGCCGGCATCGGCCAAGGCTACGGACGTGCTGGACAGCCGGCCAGTGCGCGCGGCGCTGGACCGGGCCGGTGTCAGCCACGCGCTCTTTGTCGACCTCAAGCGCGAGTCGGACCAGCTTTACGGTGGCTATATGCGCGAGGCGCTGCACCTGTCACTGGGTGGCGTGCTCGCCATCCTCGTGCTGTTGTCGGTCGCGCTGCGCTCGCCCCGGCGCGTGCTGGCGACCGTACTTCCACTCGCCGCCGCGGCGCTGGCTGTCATGGGCGGCCTGGCCGCCATGGGGCAGCCGCTGAACCTGCTGCACCTGGTGGGCATGCTGCTGCTGGTGGCAGTCGGATCGAACTACGCGCTGTTCTTCAATGGCGCGGGCAGTACGGGCCCGACGACAGCCATTTCGGCGCATACACTGGTATCGCTGCTGCTGGCCAACCTGACCACCGTGGCGGCTTTCGGTCTCCTGGCCTGGTCGGACCTGCCGCTGCTCAAGGCATTCGGGCTGACCGTGGGGCCAGGTGCGGTACTCGCACTGTGGTTCTCGGCGATCCTGGCGCCGGCGAGCGGCGGCCATGGCAAGCGAAAGGAAGACGCCTGATGAAACCCGCGACACCCCTGCCCGTCCCGGCGCGGGACCAGGCGCCGCCCGTCTCGCGCACCTGGCGGCCCGGCAAGCTGCTGTATGGTGCCGGGCTGGTGCACGCGGGTGCCGCCGTGGCCGTGCTGGCTGACCCGTCGACCCTGGCATGGGCCGCAGCAGCCGTTGGCGCCACGCATGCGACCCTGGCGACGGTGGGACTTTGGCCGCGCAGCACCTGGCTCGGACCGAACGCGCTGCGGCTGCCGCGCGCGGCCGGCAACAGCGTGGCCCTGACCTTCGACGACGGCCCGCATCCGGAACTCACGCCGCGCGTGCTCGAGCTGCTCGACCGTCACGGCGCTCGCGCCACCTTCTTCTGCGTTGGCGAGCGCGCGGCGCGCTACCCCGGCCTGGTGCGCGAGATTGCGCGCCGGGGCCACGCGGTGGAAAACCACAGCATGCATCACCGGCTGGATTTCTCGGTGTTCGGCCCCTGGCGCATGCGGCGGGAGATCCGCGACGCCCAGCAACTGCTGGCCGACCTCACCGGACAGCCACCGCGCTATTTCCGCGCGCCGGCCGGCCTGCGCAACCCATTCCTCGAACCGGTGCTGTGCACGGAAGGCCTGCAGCTTGCCGCATGGACGCGGCGCGGCTTCGACACGCGCAACGGCGACCGCGCGGCTCGCATCGCGCAGCGCCTCACGCACAACCTTGCCGCCGGCGACATCCTGCTGCTGCACGACGGCAACAGCGGCGTCGACCCCGCCGGCAAGCCGCATTGCACGGCGGTGTTGCCCGGACTGCTCGCGGCCATTGCCGATGCCGGACTGCAGTGCGTGACCCTGCGCGCCGGCATGGCGGCGGAGGCCGGGCGCACGGCTTGATACAATGCCTTCACCCCCGCGCACCTCACCCACGCACCCAGTGTCGCCGCTCCATCTCTCGCATTTCACTGCCACCAGTTGTATCGGCACCGGGCTTGACGACACGCTGAGCGCCCTGCGCGAACAGCGCGGCGGCCTGGCGCCATGCCGTTTCGGCGACGTCCGCCTGGATACCTGGGTCGGCGAGGTAAAGGGCGTCGATGACGTCGCCCTTCCCGCTGCGCTCGCAGGCTTTAACTGCCGCAATAATCGCCTCGCGCTGCTAGCGCTCGAACAGGACGGATTCGCCGATCGCGTCAGGGAGGCGGTGGCACGCTATGGCGCGGATCGTATCGGGGTCTTTCTCGGCACCAGTACCGCAGGCGTGCTGCAGACCGAACTTGCCTACCGCCAGCGCGACCCGCAGACCGGTGCGCTGCCGGCGGGATTCAGCTATGCCGGCACCCACAGCCCGTACTCGCTGCCGGGCTTCGTGCGCGCTTATTTCGGGCTGAGGGGACCGGCGGGCACGGTCTCGTCGGCATGCTCGTCGGGTGCCAAGGTATTCACCTCGGCGCGCCGGCTGATGGAAGCCGGCCTGATCGACGCGGCCGTGGTCGGAGGCGTCGATTCGCTCTGCCACACGACACTGTATGGCTTCGGCTCGCTGGAGCTGCTCTCGGACCAGCCCTGCCGGCCGTTCGACGCCGATCGCAACGGGATCTCGATCGGCGAAGCCGCTGCCTTCGCGCTGCTGGAACGTGCGCCGCAACGGGCACCGGAAGGCGCCATCCTGCTGCTCGGCATCGGCGAATCCAGCGACGCGCACCATATGTCCTCGCCGCACCCGGAAGGCCTGGGCGCGCGCATGGCCATGGAGCAGGCGCTGGCCAGCGCCGGCATCGCGCCGGGACAGGTCGACTATGTCAACCTGCACGGCACCGCGACGCGCGCCAATGACGCGGCCGAAGCGCGCGCGATGGACGCGCTGTTGCCGGGCACGCCCTGCAGCTCCACCAAGGGTGCCACCGGGCACACGCTCGGCGCCGCGGGCGCGCTGGAAGCCGTGATCTGCGCGCTGGCCCTGCGCCATGGACTGCTGCCGGGCGGCATCAACACTACGCAGGTGGATCCGGCGCTGGCGGTCGACTATCGCCTCGCCAGCCGCGAACAGCCGCTGCGCCACGTGCTCAGCAACGCGTTCGGATTCGGCGGCTCCAACTGCAGCCTGCTGCTCGGGCGCGCAACTGGCGGGCAATGACCATGGGCGCACCGCTTCTCTGCTTTATCGATGGCATCGGCGTGCTGGGCCCTGGGCTCGGCAACTGGGCCCAGGCCGTCGACGTGCTCGCCGGCCGGCAGCCCTACCAGCCTGCCCCGACCGAACTCGCGCCGCCGGCCATCCTGCCACCGGCCGAGCGGCGGCGCAGCGGCACGGCTGTCAGGCTGGCGCTGGGCATCGGCCAACAGGCCGTGGCCGCCGCTGGCATGGAGGCCGCCGGCCTGCCAACGGTATTCACCTCGTCGAGCGCGGACGGGCACAACTTCCATGCGATCTGCGAAGCCCTGGCGCAGCCCGATCCGCTGATGTCGCCCACGCGCTTCCACAACTCGGTGCACAACGTCGCGGCCGGGTATTGGTCGATTGCCACGCGCGCCATGCGCCCGGCCAATGTGCTGAGCGCGCTGGATGCGAGCTTCGGTGCCGGCCTGCTGGAAGCGGCTGCCCAGGTATCGGCGGACCGCGAGCCCTGCCTGCTGATCGCCTACGACTCCGATTACCCGGAGCCACTGCGAACGCTGCGCCCGATTGCCGCCCCGTTCGGGGTGGCGCTGCTATTGTCGCCGGAAGCGTCGGAACGATCGCTGGCACGGATCGAAGTGGCGTTGGCACACGCAGCGGCGACGCCGATGGACGACGCCGCGCTGGAGACACTGCGCCGTTCGGTACCGACCGCGCGCGCACTGCCGTTGCTGCACGCCGTTGCCATGCAATCGGCCAGCTCGGTAGTGATCGATTATCTGGAAGACCTGCAGCTGCAGGTCGCCGTGCACCCGCAGGCGCGGCCCGGGAATGGCGGATAGCGTGCCGGCTCCACACACGCCGCTGGATCACGCCTGGATCGCCGCCAGGATTCCGCACCAGGGCAGCATGTGCCTGCTCGACAGCGTGATCGACTGGGACGCGGATTTCATCCGCTGCGTGGCCACGAGCCACCACAGCGCCGACAACCCGCTACGCGCGCACGGCCGGCTGGCCGCCGTCTGCGGCGTGGAATACGCAGCGCAGGCAATGGCCGCGCATGGCGCTGCCTCGCAGCAAGGCACGCAGCGTCCACGCATGGGTTACCTGGCCAGCGTGCGCAAGCTGGTGCTTGACGTCGACCGGCTCGACGATATCGACGGATCGCTGACAATCGAAGCGCATCGCATCAGCGGCGAAGGCGCCAACGTGCTCTATGCGTTCGAAGTCAGCGGTAGTGGCAAGCGGCTGCTTTGCGGGCGGGCGGCAGTCATTCTCGACGTAGCACCACCACCCGGCGCCTGACGCAACTCAAGGCTTCGGTGCCGGCAGGATCTTGCCCGATACCTCGCCAAAACCCACGACAAAGCCGTCGCCCGCTGCAAACCCGGTCATGACGATCTCGTCACCGTCCTCGAGGAACGCGCGGCTGCTGCCGTCGGCGAGCTTCAGCGGCTCGGCGCCGTTGCGCGTCAGTTCAAGCAGGCTGCCGTAGGAATCCGGCGTGGTACCGCTGATCGTGCCCGACCCCATCAGGTCGCCCACGCGCACGTTGCAGCCCGACACCGTGTGGTGCGCGAGCTGCTGCGCCATGGTCCAGTACATCGCCTTGAAGTTGGTGCGGCAGATTGTGCTCGGCGCAGCGGCACCCTGCGGGCGCAGCGCCACTTCGAGTGCGATGTCATAGGCGTTCTTGCCGTGCTGCTGCAGGTACGGCAGCGGCTCCGGCGACTGCGCGGGATTGTCGCGGCGGAACGGCTCCAGCGCTTGCATGGTCACCACCCACGGTGAAATCGAAGTGCCGAAGGTCTTGGAGTTGAACGGCCCAAGCGGCACGTACTCCCATTGCTGGATGTCGCGCGCGCTCCAGTCATTGAGCAGCACCATGCCGAACATATGGTCCGGCGCATCGGCAGTGCTCACCGGCTCGCCCAGCGCGGATTCCTTGCCGACGATAAAGCCGACCTCGAGTTCAAAGTCCAGCTTGCGGCACGGCCCGAAGACCGGGCGCGCCTCGTTCGGCAGCTTGATCTGGCCGTTCGGGCGGCGCAGGTCGGTACCGCTCACCACCACGGAGCTGGCGCGGCCGTTGTAGCCGATGGGGATTTCCAGCCAGTTCGGCAGCAGCGCATTCTCGGGGTCGCGGAACATGCGGCCGACATTGGTGGCGTGCTCTTTCGACGAATAGAAATCGGTGTAGCCCGGGATCTCGACGGGCAGGTGCAGCGTGACCTGGTCCGACGGCACGAGCGCGCGGTCGCGCAGCGCGGCGTTGTCGCGCAATGCGGCGTCGGCGCCCGACAGCAGCGCCGTCAGGCGCTGGCGCGTTTCCGACCACACCGGCTTGCCCAGCGCGATGAAGCGGTTCAGGCTCGCGGCGGCAAAGCTGCCCTTGGCCGCCGCAGGCAGCAGGCCCGCTTCGTCGAGCGCGGCGAGGTCCAGCACGAATTTGCCGATCGCCACGCCAACGCGCGCGGGCTGGCCCTTTACGGAAAAGATGCCGTACGGCAGGTTCTGCAAGGGGAAATGGGTCTTGCCGTCGTTGGCGGATTCAATCCAGCTGGTGGTCGGGGCGGTCATCAGTTACTCCGAAAAATGTCTGTGGCACGCGGACCGTGCCGCGCGCCGTCTACTTGTTTTGTGTGGCTTTGCGCCGCTGTGCTCAGCGCTCGTTCGGGTTGAAATGCTTCTTCAGCCCTTGCCAGCAGGTGTAGTAGTCCTGCTGCAGCGAGGCCGAGTTGGCCGCGTAAGGCGTAGGCCGGATCACGCCCGGGGTCTCGAACATGAACGCCATGGTGTCGGTGATGTGATGCGGGGTGGACGTATCGGCCGAGGTAGCCTTGGCAAACGTGTCAGCATCGGGGCCGTGGCCGCTCATGCAGTTGTGCAGGCTGGCCCCGCCCGGTGCGAAGCCCTCTGCCTTGGCGTCGTAGACGCCGGTGATCAGGCCCATGAATTCGCTGGCGATATTGCGGTGGAACCAGGGCGGGCGGAACGAGTTCTCCATCGCCAGCCAGCGCGGCCCGAAGATAACGAAATCGATGGTGTCGACACCCGGCGTGTCCGACGGCGACTGCAGCACCAGGAAGATCGACGGATCCGGGTGATCGAAGCTGATCGAGCCGATGGTATTGAAGCGGCGCAGATCGTACTTGTAGGGCGCGAAGTTGCCGTGCCACGCCACCACGTCGAGCGGCGAATGGCCGATATCGGCACGCCACAGGTTGCCCTGGAACTTCGCCACCAGTTCGAAATCGCCCTCGCGGTCCTCGTACGCGGCCACCGGCGTCATGAAGTCGCGCGGGTTGGCCAGGCCATTGGAGCCGATCACGCCCAGGTCGGGCAGCTTGAACTGCGCACCGTAGTTCTCGCAGATATAGCCGCGCGCCTCGCCATCCGGCAGCTCGACGCGGAAACGCACGCCGCGCGGAATCACCACGATCTCCTGCGGCTCCACATCGAGCCGGCCCATCTCCGTCACGAAGCGCACGCGGCCCTGCTGCGGCACGACCAGCATCTCGCCATCGGCGTTGTAGAAGAAGCGGTCCTGCATCGACTGGTTGGCCAGGTACAGGTGGATGCCGCAGCCGGTCATGGCCTCCGGGCCGCCGTTGCCGGCCATGGTGACGATGCCGTCGATGAAATCCGTCGGCGTGGCCGGCATGGACGGCGGGCTCCAGCGCATCTGGTTCGGCGATGCCGCGATTTCGTCAAAGCGGCTCAGGAAGCGCGACTGCTCCACCAGCGTGAACGGCTTGTGCATCGCGCCCGGGCGGATGCGATACAGCCACGAACGGCGGTTATGGGCGCGCGGCGCGGTGAAGGCCGTGCCGGACAGTTGCTCGGCATACAGGCCGTACGGCGCGCGCTGGGGTGAATTCTGACCAACCGGCAATGCGCCGGGCAGCGCTTCCGTGGCGAATTCGTTGGCAAAGCCGGACATGTAGCCGTGTTCGGCCAGTTGGGTGTGCGTGAGATTCATGATCGGGTCAGCGTCGGGGTCGGGAGTTCTTTGGCGGAATGGACGGGCATGCCGTGCCAGGCGGCGGCATGGAGGACGGTCGGCGAACAGATCGCCTGTTGCATGGCGCGGAGCACGGCATCCGCGGAAAAACTGATCCAGCTCGAGCCCCTGGCGGCAATGCGTTCGCCGCAACCCAGGCCATCTGCCCACGGACGCAGCGGCATGCGCTGCTCGGCGCATGGCTGGTACGCAGTACGGGTCTGGTCGCTGGTGTCCACGGTGTCTCCATGTCACGCCGGTATCCGGCTTGCCGCGGGCCTGGGAGCTTTGTGTTTTGTTCGGCTTCTCAGGAAGAATTACGGAATGCGTAATGCATTTACTATATCGTAATCATTGAGGACGGACGTGTCAAATCGATGCCGTGAGCGTGGCTTCAATTTGTTTTAGTCGGGAAACGGGGGAAGGCGGGAAGTCTTGGGCGCCAGGCGCTGTGGCTGTTTCGCCAGCGCAGCCGGAGGGTCGCTTTTGCCCTGGTGACAAAAGTGACCAAAAAGCGAGTGGGCGTGATGGATGCATGCGCCAGTGCGGCGACCTATCACCAGACACCAGCAACCGGCACAGCGCGTCTGCACTGTGCCGGTTGCTGCCCTCCCTCTCCGCCGTTAATCCGCCTGAACCGGCCACATCTGGAATGTGTCCGGCCAGGCAGAATCGTGAGGAGGCTGGTTAGTGGCCTTCGCCTGTACCGGAGCCGAAGCTGCCGGTGCCAGGATTGGCCGCTGTCGCCGGCGCACTCGGGGCGGCGGCCGGTTGGCCGGCCATCGAGGCTGCCGTGACGCCGCCATTGCGGCTGGCGATGAATGCGTTTACGTCGGCAGCGAGATGCTGCGGCGCCAGGACGACCTCAAGCCCCAGGGCTTCGCATGCGGCCAGGAAGGTCGACATGCGGGGATCGGCCTGGCCAGACTCTGCCCGCAGGTAGGCTTCTCGCGAAATCCCCGCCTTTCGGGCAACGTCTTCCTGCTTCAGCTTGCGCGCTCGACGCAACGCCCGCAGTTGCCGGAACGGTTCGCTAGCGCCTCTTGGCACGGCTGTACTGTTCATGTCGGTCTCCAGTCACCAGTGAAAAAAAAGTGCGCGGACGTGCATTCGAGTATAGAGCACGCAAAGCATTCCGTATGTAGCCGTCGAAACACTTTGTGCAGATTTCTTGCAACGAGATTTTCCGGGACCAAAGCCGGCTGTCTATGGGCCGGATACTGCACTGCATCGTCGCACCGCCCTGACACTAACGACAATGTACCGATTGCGTTGACGTGAAAGGCACACGGCATGATTTCACTCCTGCTTCAGCAGGAGTCGCTCTTTGACAAACCGACCGGTCGTGCTATTCTGCATTCCATGCAAAAAGGCCAACTCACGCGCAACGCCATCATCGAGCAGGCGCTCGACACAGCCGCCCGGGTCGGATTCGAACAACTGTCGCTGGCGAGCCTGGCGGCGGACACGAATATGTCCAAGAGCGGGCTGTACGCCCACTTCAAGTCGAAGGAGGCGCTGCAGCAGGCCGTGCTGGAACTGGCCACGGAACGCTTCGCCGCGGTTGTTGCACGTCCCGCCATGCGGCAGCCGCGTGGCGTGCCACGGCTGGAGGCGCTGTTCGAAGGCTACCTGGAATGGCTGGGCGGTACCGTGACCCAGGGACGCTGCCTTTTCATGGCGCTTGGGCAGGAATACCGCGACAAACCCGGCGCGATCCGCGAGCAGGTGGTGCAGTCGCTGAAGGACTGGCACAGCACCATCGCCCGTGTGGTGACAGACGGCATCGAGGAAGGCCAGTTTGCCGCGGACGTCGATGCGCGCCAGTTCGCATTCGAGATGGTGGGCATCGGCATGTCCTTCCAGCAATCGTTCAAGCTGCTCGGCCGCGCCGACGCCGAAGCGATGGCGCGACGGGCATTTGCCGGCCTGCTTGAGCGCGCTCGCCAGCGCACGTCCACGGCAGGCTGACGCAACCGCGAGGGATTCAGGATGACGGCCTGATTTTTACCAAAAAAAGCACGACTGGTCGTTCCTAATAGAAGCGCAGACAGCCCGACTGCCTCAGCCAGACGGATCGCGCGCCAAATCAGTTGGAGGTGTTTGTTGTGAGGCAAGGACTTTCATCCATCGCCCCAGGCCCCGCCGCGAAGCTAGCGGCTCCGGACCAGGGGACAACGGGCGCCCTGACGCGCCTGCGCTGGCAGGTCGGCAGCCTGCTCAACCCGGCGGGCACCGCGCGGGCGCTGGAAAGGCTGTGGTTTGGCCCGCGGCATGCGATTCCGAACGGCGCCGCGCTGCGCGTGATCGAGCGCGCGCGCGCCGACTGGGCGCTGGTTGTTGGCCACGGCCCCAGCCGGCGCGTGCGCGTCTACCGCTGGGGCAACAAGGGCCCTGTCGTGCTGCTGGCCCACGGCTGGGGCGGTCATGCGGGGCAGTGGCATGCGCTGATCGACGGGCTGCTGGCAGCCGGCATGCGCGTGGTGGCATTCGATGCGCTGTCGCATGGCGCCTCGGATGCCGGAGTGCGAGGCAGCGCCCAGACCTCCGTGCTCGAGATGTCGCGCTCGCTGCTGGCGGCGGCTTGGCACGCTGGTCCCGTGCACGCCGTGGTGTCGCACTCGCTGGGCAGTGCCGCGGCAGCGCTCGCCATTCGCGAAGGCCTGCCCGTGCGCGCTGCCGTCATGGTGGGCCCGCCGGCCGACATGCACGCCGCCTGCGCAACCATGGCCTGGCAGCTGGGCATCGGTCCGCGCGTGCTTGCGCGCATGCAGCGCGACAGCGAGCAATGGCTGGGCATGCCCTGGTCCGCCTTCAACGTGCCGGAGGTGGGCCGCACGCGCCCCGTACCTCCAACCCTGATCGTCCATGACCGGCACGACCGCGAGGTGCGCTGGGAGGATGGCGCCGCCATCGCCGGCGCATGGCCGCAGTCGCAACTGGTAACGACCGAAGGCCTGGGTCACCGGCGCATCCTGCAGGACGCCAGCGTCATCGCCCGCATCACCGGCTTCATCCGGCCGGCGGCCGAACAGCCTTTGCCGGGACTGGCGCCGCCGGACCTGGCTTTGCAGTGAAAGTGGGAGAACCGATATGTTCCTCGTCAGCAACGACATGACAGCCACCCTGCCCGCTCGCGCCTCGCTGCGCGTGGTGGCGGACCCGGGCGAACGCGTCGCGGTGCGCTGCACCGAAGGCGAGCTTTGGCTGATCCGCGACGGCGATCCGAAAGACACCTCGCTGGCCGTCAGCGAGAGTTTTACGCTGCCCGAAGCCAGCCGCGTGGAACTCTATGCTGTCACCCCGGCCACCCTGCGCGTGACACGCTGCCGTTCGGGCGGCTCTGCCGCAAGTGGCTGGCCCGGCCGGCTCAGGCGCCTGCTGGGGCTGGCCCATCCTTTGCGGACTGGCGGTTAACGCCTGGTAGCGGGACGACGCAAAGCGTCGCCCCGCTTCTCTGGGAGGGTTGGGTCGACTGTCAGTTAATTGCTTAATTTACCTTCAGCCGCCTGCCGCCTAGGTTCTGAGATCCAGCACGACCACTGTTGCGCCCGCACGCGCAAAGCGCAAATACGTTGCGCCGCCGATACCGCCGCCACCCGGTCACGATGGTCATCTCGCCCTTGAGTCCTTGCTGAGCCTTCTCCCATGAGGTCTCCGGTGCTATCGTGCCGCCATCGCATCACGCGTCACTACCGAATCAGGAAAATGGTTAGCCCGGAATTTGGCGACAAGATCTCCCCAGACGTACGGATGGAACTAGCCAACCGGCTGTTCTTTCGCCTCTATCAATGCGCAAACATGTTGCACAAGACCGGATCGCGCGCCGTGGAAGCCGAAGGGCTGACCACCCAGCAATGGGCCGTCCTGGGCGCCCTGTCGCGGCCGGAGGCCGGCAATGGCATGAGCGTGGGAGACCTGGCGCGCTACCTGATGGTGAGCCGCCAGAACCTGTCGGGACTGGTCAGCCGCATGGAACGGGATGGCCACGTGAGTCTGGCGCCGGACGGACGGGACCGCCGCTCAAGACTGGTGCGGATGAGCGAAACGGGACGGCAGGTGTGGCTGCACCAGGCTCAGCCGAAGATCCGCGACTACTACGAGCGCGCGCTGGACGGCTTCTCCACGAACGACCTGACGCACACGCTGCATTACCTGCTCAAGCTGCTGGACAATATGCAGGCCCTGGATACCGGCGCGGCGGATACTGAAAGCGACTGACCCGCCGTATCGCCTTTGCAACGGCGCGAGCCACCGGCCGTGCCCTGCGCCACTCCGGAATGCCGGAAAGCCGCCTTGCGCGGCGAATGGCGCGCAACTTGCGTGAACGCAGGTTTGCTCAGATGCAAGGGCGCCTTGTTCCGGAAGCGCGAGTGCTTCGCCACCCCGCCTCCCGCGACCACGGTTCCGGCTCCGATAGCCGGGCCGCGCGCGCAATGCCCCGAAGCCCTGAACCACCGTCCGCGCCAGCCGCGCGGACAGTGCCGATCCATCTTGCCGGAGAATCAACATGATCCGATATCTCGTACTGGCAACCTTCACCGACCAGGGCATCCGTACCGTGAAGGACACCACCAAGCGCGCCGCCGCGGTGCGCGAAATGGGAACGCAGTTCGGCGTGCAGGTGAAGGACATCTACTGGACGCTCGGCGCCTATGACGTAGTGCTGGTAGCGGAAGCATCGGATGAGGCGGCGATGACCGCCTTCGGCATGACGATCGGCGCGCAGGGCAATGTGCGCACGCAAACGCTGCGCGCATTCAATGCCGACGAGATGCAGGGCATTCTCGGCAAGGTTCGCTGATACGCGGATGCAGGCATCAAACGGAAAGCGCCTGCCGGCACTTGCGTGCGGCAGGCGCTTTCTGCTGGCGGAAGCTTGCGTGCCGGCCGGACTCAGAATCCTTCCAGCACAAGCTTGCCGATGGTCTGCCCGCCTTCAAGCATGGCGTGGGCGCGGCGCAGGTTGGCCGCGTTGATCGTACCGAGGTTCTCGCCGACCGTGGTCTGGAGCCGCCCGGCATCCACCAGCCGCGCCACCTCATTGAGCAGCCGGTGCTGCGCGATCATGTCGGGCGTGCCGAACATGGCGCGCGTGAACATGAACTCCCAGATCAGCGCCGCGCTCTTGCTCTTGAGCCGTTCGACCGGCAGCGGCGCCGCGTTCTCTACGATCGTGCAGATCTTGCCTTGCGGCGCGATCAGGTCCGCCATGGCCGGGAAGTGGCCGTCGGTATCGTTGAAGCACAGGATGTAGTCCACCTGCGCAAACCCCAGCGCCTTCAGTTGCGCCGCCATGTCGCCGCGATGATCCACGGTATGGTCGGCGCCCAGTCGCCGGCACCATGCCTGCGAGGCTGGCCGCGCCGCCGTGGCGATCACCGTCAGGCCCGCCAGTGTCTTGGCCAGCTGGATGCCGATGGAGCCCACGCCACCCGCGCCGCCGATGATCAGCACGGACTTGCCCGCGTCATCTCCCTTGGGCGACACGCCGAGCCGGTCGAACAGCGCTTCCCACGCCGTGATGGCCGTCAGCGGCAAGGCTGCGGCCTGCGCGAAATCCAGCGAAGCCGGCTTGTGGCCGGCAATGCGCTCGTCCACGAGATGGAATTCCGCGTTGGCGCCGGGGCGCGTGATGCTGCCCGCGTAGTAGACCGGGTCGCCCACCTTGAACAATGTGACATCCGGCCCCACGGCGACGACCGTCCCGGCCGCGTCCCAGCCCAGTACGCGCGGATTCGCTTCCACCTGCGGCTTGGGCGCGCGCACCTTGGTGTCGACCGGATTGACGGCAATAGCCTCGACCTTAACCAGCAGGTCATGGCCCGCCGCGGCGGGGATTTCGATCTCGATGTCGACCAGCGAGGCAGGATCGGAGATGGGCAGGTAGCGGGTCAGGCCGATGGCTTTCATGGTCACAGTCCGGAGAGCGAAGGGAGAATGGACTGTAGCTTAGCCGCCATTGACCTGCTTGATTAGCAGCATGATCCGGCAATCACTTTCCCGGATATCAGGAAAATCCCGCGCAAAACGCTAATGGGATTGCCGCGCCTTCGACCGGACAGGCTCGTCGTCGTAGAAGCCAGGTGGGTAGATCGGATAGCGCAGGGCCGCATACACGACCACGGCCGCGCCGATCGCGGTCATCCAGTCGAGCAGATCCGCCATGGAGACTCCTTGCAACGGCCGGACGGCCAATCCGCCGGCCCTGCCTAAAGTCTATGAACGATCGGCGCCCGGCCCAACGACCGATTTCGACTTTGCATCCTCGGGCGTCACGCGCTGCGCCAGCAGCTTCTGGATGGCCGCCTCGGTTTCGGCATAGTTCCCTTCGCCGTAGTGGTGGTAGACGATGCGGCCTTGCGCATCGATCAGGTAGGTGGCCGGCCAATACTGGTTGTGGAATGCCGACCACGTGGCATACGCGTTGTCCTGCGCGACCGGATAGCGGATGCCAAAGCGCTTGATGGCCTCCTGCACATTGGCGGTCGATTTCTCGAACGCGAACTCCGGCGTGTGCACGCCGACCACGACCAGTCCCTGGTCCTTGTACTTCTCGTGCCACTGCTTCACGTGGGGCAGCGTATGGATGCAGTTGATGCACGAGTAGGTCCAGAAGTCGACCAGCACGACCTTGCCGCGCAGTTCGCGCATCGAAAGCGGGGGCGAATTGAGCCAGTGGTCGATGCCGGTGAACTCAGGTGCCTTGCCCTGGTCGGCGACTGCCGGGCCGGCAGAGGCACTGAACCCGGCGCTGAAGGCATAGATGGCGATAAGGATAGCTGCCGCCACGGCGGCGCGAATGAAGGTGCGCATGATAGGGGCTAGTCGTTGGGCAATGGATGTGGCAGGCGCGTCCATCGCGCTGCCACAGCTGCATTTAAGTCGACTCGTGTATCGCGGCCTTATTGCATTGGGGCCCGGTGCGCGTGCTTACGTATCGGCGCGCGGGGGTGATACAGAGACATACAAAGGGTTCATCGCCGGGAATGGGCTTTGGCTCGTGGCAGGCGTGGCTGTTTCGCCGGCGTAGCCGGCGAGTCACTTTTGTCTCGCGACAAAAGTAACCAAAAACGCGTTTTCGTGGTCGACGAACGGCCCCGGGTGGTGAAGACGGTACAGGGCATAGCCAGACTGCCTGCCGCGTAGATGATCAGGATAGAGACGTCAGATGAGCGAACCCGGATTACTTGGTGGCCCCTCCTAACCGCGCCACCGGTGGGACGCCTACGGCTGCGCTGCGCGCGGGTCAGTGAGAAAACCGAAAACTGAAACGGCGATGGGGAGAAGCACCGCGCCTGCGACCTGATGCCGGTGGCCGACCGGGCAACCAAGCATCGCGAGACCAAAGCCGCTTGAAAACAAGGAGCGCATCGTTGATGGCCAGCCGCCAGGCGACGCTCTTTTTGTCGCTCGGACAAAAAGTGACTCGCCGGCTACGCCGGCGAAACAGCGACGCCGGCCAAGCACAACGAGCCAGTCACCACCACAAAGCCCCCCGCCGGCTATGCCGTCGCCCCCATTCAACCCAACCTCACTTCCGCCGCCAACCCACCCCCTTCACGATTACGCAACCGCAGCGTGCCACCAATTGCCACCGCAAGCTGCTGAGCAATGGCCAGGCCCAGCCCCGTACCACCAGTCTCGCGGCTGCGTGAATTCTCCAGCCGGACAAACGGTTGCAGCACGGCATCCAGCTTGTCTTCCGGAATACCCGCACCGCGGTCCAACACTTCAATGACCACGGCATCCTGCTCGCGGCGCACATTCAGTTCCGCTGCCCCGCCGAACTTGATCGCGTTATCGATCAGGTTGGTCAGGATACGGCGCAGCGCCTGCGGGCGGGTTTCAATGGCGCAGCCGACGCATTGCTGAACCGTGACCGCCTTGCCGGTGTCCTGGTAGTCATACGCCAGGCTCTCGACAAATGACCCGAGATCGATCCGCGACGCCTTCTCGCCGCCGCCATGAGCCGAACGCGCATACGCTAGCCCTTCGCGCACCAGCGTCTCGATCTCCGCCAGGTCGCTCACCATCTTGCGCTTCTCCTCGGATTCCTCGGCCATCTCGGCGCGCAGCTTCATGCGCGTGATCGGCGTCTGGAGGTCGTGGGAGATTGCCGCCAGAATCTGCACGCGTTCCTCCACGAATCTCGCGATGCGCTCGCGCATGGCATTGAACGCGCGCGCCGCGCGCGCCAGCTCGGTGGGGCCATTCTCGTCGAGTGGCGGCGTCTTCGCGTTCGGGTCGAGCGCATCGGCGGCATCCGCCAGCTGCACCAGCGGACGGATCGACAGCCGCACCGCATACCAGCAGCACAGCACCAGCAGCAGCAGCTGGATCAGCAGCACATAAGGCAGCCATTGCGCGATCGGCGTCATGCGCGGATGCACGTCGATGGTCAGCGGGCTGCCGTCGCTGAGCGTCAGGTGCGCCTGCAATTGCTTGCCGTCGCCTGGAATCGACTCCACCCGGACCGCGAAGCGGCCTCCACTCGCCTCCATGATGCGGTCGGCAATGTCCTGGCCGCGCTGGGACATCTCCGGCACGCCAGGCAGGCCGGTCCCCAGGATGTATTGATAATTGCCGCGATTCAGGCGTGGCAGCCATTGCGGCCGCTCGCCGGCCGGCAGCCGGTCCAGGATGGCAATGGAGGTGGAAACGTCGGTTTCCAGCGTGCCCAGCATCACCTGGCGCGCGGAGATGTAGCGCTCCGAGAACAGCACGCCGAACGACAGGCCGTGGGCAACCAACAGCCCGGCGAGCAGGATCAGGAACAGCCGCGCCCCCATCGTGCGGGGCCAGGTCCAGCGGCGCGCGGTCAAGTTCACTGGCGTGCCTCCCGGATCTCGACGGGCATGGAAAACACATAGCCCTCGTTGCGCACGGTCTTGATGTGTTTGGGTTCTCGCGCATCGTCATTGAGGCGCTGGCGCAAGCGGCTGACCAGCAGGTCAATCGAGCGCTCGAACATCTCGGCCTCGCGGCCCTGCGTCAGGTTGAGCAGCTGGTCGCGGTTCAGCACGCGCTGGGGATGGTCCACGAATACGCGCAGCAAGCGGTACTCCGCGCCGCTCAGCGCGACGATGGTGCCGTCCTGGTCGATCAGGTGCCGCGCCGTGGTATCGAGCTGCCAGTCGCCGAACGCGAGCACCTGCGCGGCCTCGGTGATCTGCAGGTTGGGCGGCAGCATCCGCGTGCGGCGCAGCACGGCCTTGATGCGCGCAAGCAGCTCGCGCGCCGCGAACGGCTTGGCCAGGTAGTCGTCGGCGCCCATTTCGAGTCCGATGATGCGGTCGGTCTCGTCGTCGCGGGCGGTCAGCATCAGGATCGGCGTAGCCTTGTGCTTGCCCGCCCTCAGCTCGCGGCACAGCACCAGCCCGTCGTCGCCGGGCATCATCACGTCCAGCACGATCAGGTCCACCGTATTGGCATCCAGGAACGCCCGCATATGCCGCCCGTCCGGCGCGACCGTCGTGCGCAGGCCGTTCTTGGTGAGATAGGCGGAGACCAGTTCGCGGATCTCACGGTCGTCATCGACGATCAGGATGTGGTCGACGTGTGCGTCCATCGTTGTTGCCTCGGCAAATAGTGGAAGTGAACGGGCAGCCTGCTTTGCCAGCATTGTATGGGGGTCGGCCGCGACGCGTGTATCGCCATGTATCTGGCGGCCGCAGCCGCACAAACCGGTACAAAACCGGCCGATGGCGACACATGGCGGCGATGCCGGCGGTGTCTGATCGGGGCAAGCCAATCCTGAGCGAAAGGACACCGATCATGACCCTGCTGATCCTTGCCTACCTGGGCGGAGTACTGACCATCCTGAGCCCCTGCATCCTGCCGGTCCTGCCCTTTGTCCTCAGCCGGGCCGGGCAGCCGTTCCTGCGCGGCCGGCTGCCGATGCTGGCCGGCATGGCGCTGACGTTCGCCGCGGTGGCCACGCTGGCATCGGCCGGCGGCGCGTGGGCCGTGCGCGCCAATGCCTATGGCCGGATCGGAGCCCTGGCGCTGCTGGCCGTGTTCGGGCTGTCGCTGCTGCTGCCGCGCGTCGCGGACACGCTCGCGCGCCCGGCCGTGGCGCTGGGCAACCGGCTGGCGGGCGCAGATGCGTCCGGCGGAGCGCCCGGTTCACCGTGGGGTTCGCTGCTGCTCGGCATCGCCACCGGCCTGCTGTGGGCGCCTTGCGCCGGGCCGATCCTTGGCCTGGTCCTGACCGGCGCCGCGCTGAACGGCGCCAGTGTCTCGACATCGCTGTCGCTCGCGGCCTATGCCGCCGGCGCGGCGACCTCGCTCGCCGCGGCGCTGGGCCTCGGCGGCCGCGTCTTCGCGGCCATGAAGCGGTCCATGGGCGCGAGCCAGTGGCTGCGCCGTGGCCTGGGTGCGGGCGTGCTGGGCGGCGTCCTGGCGATCGGGCTCGGCGCCGATACCGGCCTGCTCGCCCGGCTGTCCGCCAGCGGCCCGGTGCGGCTTGAGCAGGCGCTGGTCGAGGCGCTGCGCAACGATCGCCCCGCCCCGCAGACGGCCAATGAAAGCGCCGATGCAAGCCACGGCAATGGGCTGCTGCTGGCCGCCAATGACATGCGCGCGGGCTTCCCGGGCTCCCTGCGCGTGGAAGGCCAGTTGCCGCCACTGGACGGCGCCGCCCAGTGGATCAACTCCCCGCCGCTGTCGCGCGAATCCTTGCAGGGGAAGGTCACGCTGGTCTACTTCTGGACCTATTCCTGCATCAACTGCATCCGTACCCTGCCCTACCTGCGCGCGTGGGCGGACAAGTACAAGGACCAGGGCCTGACGGTGGTCGGCGTGCACACGCCCGAATTCGCGTTCGAGAAGTCGCCGGACAACGTGCGCCGCGCGGTCGCGGATTTCCGCATCGGCTTTCCCGTGGCCGTGGACAGCGACTACCGGATCTGGCGCGCGTTCCATAACAGCTACTGGCCGGCCGCCTATTTTGTCGATGCACGCGGCAATATCCGCCACCACCAGTTCGGCGAGGGCGACTACGCGTACTCGGAACGGGTCATCCAGACCCTGCTGGCGGAGACCGGCAACCGCGCCATTGCCGGCGATGTCGTCGCGCCCGATGCCGGCGGCGCACAAGCGGCGCCGGACCTGCGCAATGTCCGCTCCGAAGAAACCTATATCGGCTACAGCCAGGCGGTGAATTTCGCCTCGCCGGGCGATATGCGGCCCGACGCGTCGCGGCAATACACCGTCGGCAAGCTGCTCCTGAACGAGTGGGGCCTGTCCGGCCAATGGACCATCGGCGCCGAGCACGCCACGCTCGACCGCGCCGGCGGCGCCATCCGCTACCGCTTCCACGCGCGCGACCTGCACCTGGTGCTGGGGCCGGCGGCCAACGGCCAGGCGGTCCGCTTCGTCGTGACGATCGACGGCAAGCCGCCCGGCGCGAGCCACGGCGCGGACACCGACGCGGGCGGCAACGGCGCCGTCACGCAAACGCGGCTCTACCAGCTGGCGCGGCAGGCCGGCGAGGTGGGCGAGCATACGTTCGAGATCCGCTTCCTGGACCCCGGCGCACAGGCTTATGCCTTCACCTTCGGCTAGCCGCCGGTCCCCTGCGCCCAGCTGAACGGCGCCGGATTTCGGGCGCCGCGCGAGGGCAAAGCCTGCCCGATCCTTGCCAGCAAAGTGCCGCTTTGAGGCCGGCCTGCCCGGTTTGGCCACAAATGCGGCGAAATCGCCCGCGCGTCCGTGTAAACTGCTGGATTTTTCGCTCTGGCGATATGCTCCAAGCACCACGGCGCGCAGGGTTCAGCGGCCCGACGCTGATCCGCCTGCTGGTTCGCCTGACAGGCAACGACGCCCCCGAATCCGGCCAGTCGCTCTCGGCCCAGCTCAGCCAATGGCTCGGCTGGACGGACGCGATCGCCCTGTCCGCGGCGCTGAACGGCAATCCGCCGGCCTCGGCGGGGTCGCGCGCGGCCGGCGCCGAGGACGCCGACTGCGCCCGCGTGCGGACCGCACTGGCGGCGGCCATCGCCGATGACAAGGCGGCCGGCGGCCGGCAGCGCGGGCGGCCGCGTCCATCCGTCCCGGATCCCATGGACGCCGTCGTGGACTATGCGGCGTTTCGCCAGCGGTACGTCACCTTGCAGCAGACCATGGAAACGGAGATCGCCAGCCTGCGCGGCCGCCTGCGGACGGCGCTCGCGGCGCGGGCCTCCGGCATGGCGCGGCTGGCGATGGTGGATGCCGTGATGGAACGCGTGCTCGTCGCGCGCGAACAGGCACTGCTGGCCACCATCCCGGGGATGCTCGAAGCGCACTTCACGCGCCTGCGCCAGGCCGAGGAAGCCGCGCTGGCGGGCGTGCCGGCGCAAGTGACGTCCGGCGCATGGCTCACGGTATTCCAGAACGATATGCAGAACGTGCTGCGCGCCGAACTCGACATCCGATTCCAGCCCGTCGAGGCACTGCTCGCCGCGTTGCGTGACAGCTAACCCAACCACTATGACCAGAACCCTCATCCAAATCGTCGTTTTCCTGGCAGGCCTGGCCGTCGTGGGCTGGATCGGCGCCGGCTACGCGGGCACCAATGCGCTGGCCCTGGCGGTCACGCTGCTGATCGGCGGCTTCTACCTGGCCGGTGCGTTCGAGCTCAAGCGCTACCACCAGGCCACGGCCACGCTGGCGCAGGCCATTGCGGGGCTGTCCGGCGCCCCCGCCAGCCTTGGCGCGTGGATCGAGCCGTTGCCTCCGAGCCTGCGCAATGCCGTGCGCCTGCGCATCGAAGGCGAGCGCGCCGCCCTGCCCGGTCCGGCCCTGACGCCATACCTGGTCGGCCTGCTGGTCCTGCTGGGCATGTTCGGCACGTTCCTGGGCATGGTGGCAACGCTGCGCGGCACCGGCATCGCGCTGGAAGGCGCGGCGGACCTCGATGCCATCCGCGCCTCGCTGGCCGCCCCGGTCAAGGGCCTGGGCTTCGCGTTCGGCACGTCGGTCGCCGGCGTTGCCACCTCGGCGATGCTGGGCCTGCTTGCCACGCTGTGCCGGCGCGAGCGCATCGAGGCCGCGCAGGCGCTCGACGCCCGCATCGCCACCACGCTGCGCCCGTACTCGCGCACGCACCAGCGCGAAGAGGCGTTCCGGCTGCTGCAGCGGCAGGCGGACGTCATGCCCGCGCTGGTCGACCGGCTGCAGGCCATGATGACCACCATGGAGCAGCAGCACCAGGCCATGTCGGACCGGCTGGCCGCCAGCCAGGCGGCGTTCCATGAGCGCACCGACGCGGCGTATGGGCGGCTCGCCGATTCCGTGCAGCAGTCGCTGACGCAGAGCATCGCCGACAGCGCGCGCACCGCCAGCGCAGCCATCCAGCCGGCCGTCGAGTTCACCATGGCAGGCATCGCCCGCGAAACGGCGGCCCTGCACACAACGGTCACCGACGCCGTGAAGCAGCAGCTCGACGGCCTGTCGGCCCGTTTCGAGGGCACCACGGCCACCGTCGCGGACCTGTGGCAGCAGGCGCTGGCCGGGCATCAGCGCACGAGCGAAGCCCAGGCCAGCGACCTGCGCGCCACGCTCGACGGCTTTGCCCGGACCTTCGATCAACGCTCGGCCGGCCTGCTGGAAAGCGTGGCCGCCCGGCTGGACGCCACGACGGCCAGCGCCGCCGGGACCTGGAACGACGCGCTGGCGCAGCAAGCGCGCATCAGCGAGAAGATGGCCGGCGACAACCAGCAGGCCATGGCAAGCGCGGCGGCGGCGTTCGAGCAACACGCGGCGTCGATGGTGCAGGCCGTGGCCAGCACGCATGCCGGGCTGAAGCAGGAACTGTCCGCGCAGGACTCGCAGCGGTTGCAGGCCTGGGCGGAAACGCTCGGCGCCATCACCACCACCCTGCGCAGCGAATTGGAACAGGCGAGCGCGCACACGGCGAACCGCCACCAGGAAATCGCCGAAGCCCTGGCGCAGACCACGTGCGAAATGTCGGCCGAAGTGCGCGCACATGCCAGCAGCACCGTCGGCGAGATCGAACGCCTCGTGCAGGCGGCCGAGCAGGCCCCGAAGGCTGCCGTCGCGCTGCAGGAAGAACTGGCCGCGCGCGATCAGCAGCGCCTGGCCGCATGGACCGAGGCACTGGCCGGCATGGCCGCGACGCTGCGCGCGCAGATGGAGCAGGCCAGCGCCAACGCGGCCGGCCATCAGCAGCAGATCACTGAAACGCTGGCACAGACCGCGCGCGAGATGTCCGCTGAAGCGCGCACCCACGCCACCAGTACCATCGCCGAGATCGACCGCCTCGTGCAGGCCGCCGAACTGGCTCCAAAGGCTGCCGTCGCACTGCAGGAAGAACTGGCCGCGCGCGACCAGCAGCGCCTGGCCGCTTGGACCGCGGCACTGGCCGGCATGGCCGCAACGCTGAGCACGCAGATGGAACAGGCCAGCGCCAACGCCGCCGGCCATCAGCAGCAGATCACCGAAGCGCTGGCACAGACCGCGCGCGAAATGTCCGCTGAAGCGCGTACGCACGCCAGCAGCACCATCGCGGAAATCGACCGCCTGGTGCAGGCTGCCGAGCTGGCCCCGAAGGCCGCCGTCGCGCTGCAGGAAGAACTGGCCGCCCGCGATCAGCAGCGCCTGGCCGCATGGACGGAGGCACTGGCGGGCATGGCCGCGACGCTGCGCACGCAAATCGAACAGGAAAGCGCACAATCGGCCAGCCGCCAGCAGGCCATCACCGACGCACTGGAGCAGACCGCACGCGATATCTCGACCGAAGCGCGCGCACACGCCAGCACCACCATCGCGGAAATCGATCGCCTCGTACAGGCGGCCGAACAGGCGCCCAAGGCCGCCGTGGCGCTGCAGGCCGAAATGGCCGCGCGCGAGGAACAGCGCATGACGGCCTGGGCCGGGACGCTCGGCGCCATGGCCGCGTCGCTGCGACAGGAATGGGAGCAGGCCACCGCGCATACGACCAGCCGTCAGCAGGAAATCTGCGCCACGCTGGCCCAGACCACGCGCGACATCTCGGCCCAGACACAAGCACAAGCCAGCCACACTATCGCCGAAGTCTCCCGCCTGGTGCAGGCCACCACCGAAGCGCCCAAGGCCGCCGCCGAGGTCATCGCCGAACTGCGCCAGAAGCTCACCGACAGCATGGCGCGCGACAACGCGATGCTCGAAGAGCGCGGCCGCCTGCTGGAAACGCTGGGCACGCTGCTTGATGCGGTCAACCATGCCTCCACCGAGCAGCGCGTGGCCGTCGACAGCCTCGTCGCCACCACGGCCGACCTGCTTGACCGCGTCGGCACGCGCTTCCATGAACAGGTCGAATCCGAGACCGGCAAGCTAGCGAGCGTGGCCGCGCAGGTCACGGGCAGCGCCGTCGAAGTGGCCAGCCTGGGCGAGGCGCTTGGCGTTGCCGTGCAGATGTTCAGCGAGTCCAACGACAAGCTCATGGCCCACCTGGAACGCATCGAGACCGCGCTCGACAAGTCGATGACGCGCAGCGACGAGCAGCTTGCCTACTACGTGGCGCAGGCGCGCGAGGTCGTCGACCTCAGCATGCGCTCGCAGAAGCAGGTGCTCGACGACCTGCAGCAGCTTGCCGGACAGCAGGCATCCAACTCAGAGGCCGCATGAGAGACGACGACATCGACGCAGGCGTCGAGCCGTCGGTGCCGGCCTGGGCCGTCTTCGGCGACCTGATGTCCGTGGTGCTGGGGGCTTTCGTGCTGATCCTGCTAGGCGTCATCGGCGCCCAGATGGAACTCACGTCCAGGCTGGAGAAGGAAGCCAGGCAGCGCCAGGAGGAAATGCAGCGCCGCGAGAGCCTGGAAAAGGCGCTGGCGGCGCCGCTGGCCGCCGGCCGCGTGACGCTCGTGAACGGCCGCATCGGCATCAATGGCAGCGTGCTGTTCGCGCTTAACTCGGACCAGCTCCAGCCCCAGGGGCGCGAGGTGCTGAAAAGCCTGGCCGGTCCGCTGTCGGCCTACCTGCGCGCGCGCGACGAGATCCTCATGGTGAGCGGCTTTACCGACGACCAGCAGGTGCGCGAAGGCAACCGCCGCTTCGCCGACAACTGGGAACTATCCGCCCAGCGCGCGCTGACGGTGACCCGTGCACTGATCGATGCGGGCATCCCGGCCGCGTCCGTATTCTCGGCCGCGTTCGGTGCCGAGCAGCCGGTCACATCGAACACCGACGAAGCCGGGCGGGCCCGCAACCGGCGCGTGGAGATCGCCCCGGTGCCGCGCGTGTCCACGGGGACGGTGAAACCCCGTGGCTAGCGACGCCGTGCACGACACGCTGGCCGCCTGGCGCGAGAGCGGCGCCGACCGCATCGACCCGGTCCGGTTTCGCCTGATCGAAGCGATGGCCCGGCGCGCAGCGGGCCACGGGGGCGATGCGCGCCGCCTGCTCGACGACAGGCTGTCGGCGCTGCTCAGCGCCTACGGCGATGCCGTGGCGCGCGCCGCCGCCCCCCAGGACGCCGCCGGCACGGCGCCGCGGCCACGCCAGTCCGCGCGCGGCGCACTGGCCGAGGTGGTCGACTACATCGCGAGGCAGGCGCCGCCGCCTGATGCCGCTCCTGCCCCCGGTGCACCGGTGCCACGCGGCACGCCGCGCAGCACGCCATGCGTCGAGCCGAAGCTGATCGACTATTTTCGGGATACCTGGACGCGCGTCAGCGCCAGCCAGCAGCTGCAGCAGTCGCTCGAGCGGGTGCCCGAGCATGCGGGGCCGCTCAATTCCAGCCATCTCGTGCATCGCTCGCTGACGCTGATGCGCGAGATGTCGCCGGCGTACTTCGAGCAGTTCCTGTCCTACGTGGACGCGCTGACGTGGCTGGAACAGATGAATGGCAGCGGCACGGCGCCCGTCAAGGAAGCGCCGCGCGCCGGCGTGGTGAAGAAAGTCGTTCGCACGAGGACGCGCAAGTAGCGGCACCGGTCGTCGCCGGTGCCGGGCCGGGCCAAACACTGCGCGCCTCAATCCAGCGTAATCCCCTCGCGCTGGATCACCGTCCCCCAGCTCGCATCCTCCTTCTCGATGCGCTTCGCGAACGTGGCGGAATCGATCATCACCACGTCGCCCTGCTGCCCGAGCGCCGCCTTCGCCTTGCTGTCATCGAGCACCCCACGCGTGATCGAATCCAGCTTCTGGACGATCTGTGGCGGCGTGCCGGCCGGCGCGAGCATGCCGATCCAGAACGACACGTTGAACGGCGCGATGCCGAGTTCCTCGAGCGTTGGCACATCCGGCAACTGCGCCATGCGCTTCGGCGAGCTGACGGCGAGCGCCTTGAGCTTGCCGACCCTGATCTGCGGCAGCGCGCTCCAGGTGTCGAAGGCGGTTTCCAGTTCGCCGCTCATCACGGCCATCTCCGCCTGCGCGGCGGACTTGTACGGAATATGCGTCGTCTTGATCCTGGTCCGGTTGTTCAGCATGGCGAAGCTCAGGTGCGCGATATTGCCGGGGCCCGCCGAGCCGTAGCTGATCTTGCCGGGATTCTGCGTCGCGAACTTCACGAGGTCCGGCACCGTGCCGACGCCATTTTTCTGCGACCACTCCGGGTTCGTCACGAGTATGAATGGCGCCTCGAGCACGAGCGTGACCGGCGTAAAGTCCTTCGGCTTGTAATTGCTCTTCTTGTAGACCTGATGGTTGATGGTGATGCTGCTCGAATTGGTGACCAGCAGCGTGTAGCCATCCGGCGCCGCCCTGGCGGCCTCGGCCACGCCGATCAGTCCGTTCGCACCGGCCTTGTTGTCCACGATCACGGACTGTCCGAGCGACTTGCTCAGGTGCTCGGACAAGACGCGTGCCACCGTGTCAGTGAACGACCCCGCCGGGAACGGCACGATCATCCGGATCGGCTTGTTCGGCCAGTTTGCGCTCTGCGCGGCGGCCGGACCCGAGATGGCGCAAGCCAGCGCGACCAGCGCGGCGGCGGCGAGTCCGAACCGGCCCGCGGTCCGTTGTCGGCGCGAAGCAATGTTGCGTTCCTGCATGCTTGTCTCCTGTTCCTGCTGATAGTTCGTGAAAGCCTTGTAGACCTATGCGGCCTTGCCCGAGGACTTGGGCTGTGCCGTCTTGCCGGTGATGCCCATCCGTTCGAGTTCCGCGATCCGCGCCGCGCTGAGTCCGAGCACGCGTGCCAGCACGTCTTCGGTGTGCTCGCCGAGCGTCGGCGACGCGCTGCGGATCGGCATAGCGTCGCGGCTGGTGCGGAACCACGGTGTGCTGGCGGTGTAGGGGCCGCTGTGGTCACGGTCCAGTTCACGCCAGAAGCCACGTGCGCGCAGGTGGGCATCCTGCAGCACCTGCGACATCGGACGCACCACGCCGGCGGCAACTCCGGCCCGCTGCAGCAGGCGCATGGCATCTTCCGCATCGAGGCCGGCGCTCCACGACGCGATCGCTGCTTCGATCCTCTCCTGCTGCGCGCGGCGCCCCGTAGCGTGGGCAAGCTGCGGTTCCGCACCAAGATCTTCCCTGCCGATTGCGCGGCACAGGCCGCGCCACTCCGCGTCCGTGGCGGTCAGCACGATCCAGGCATCGTCCCCTGCGCAGCGGAAACAGCCGTGCGGGACGTTCACGGGATGGCGGTTGCCCCGGCGCGGCGCGACCGTGCCGCAAACCGATTGCTCGATGATGAACGGCGCGGCCATCGGCAGCATGGCCTCGACCTGCGACAGGTTGAGATGCCGGCCCTTGCCGGTCGCCTGCTGCACGTACAGGGCCAACAGCATCGCCGCACCGGCATTCAGTCCGCCGACCGGATCGCCATAGGCGTATGACGTCATGGCCGGCGGCCCGTCCGGATGCCCGGTATGGAGCGGCAGTCCGCTGGCCTGCTCCAGCGTGCCGCCATAGGCGCGCGTATTGCTCCACGCGTTGCCCAGCCCGAAGGCCGGCATCGACACCATGACCAGGCGCTCGTTGACGGCGCGCAGTGCCTCGTAGTCCAGGCCGAGCTTCGGCAGGACCTCGGCCGAGTAGTTCTCGATCACCGCATCGGCGCGTGCCACCACATCGAGCAGCAACTGCTTGCCTTCCGGCCGCGTCAGGTCCAGCGTGATGCCGAACTTGTTGCGGTTCATCAGGTGGAAGTTGGAGTTCTTCTCGTACAGCCGATCCCGGTAAAACTCCTCGGTGAAGTTGGCGCCGCGCCACCAGTCGGGATAGCCGGTGCTTTCGACCTTGATGATTTCCGCGCCAAAATCGGCCAGCGTCCGGGACGCGAGCGGCCCCGCCCACCCCATCGTCAGGTCGACGACGCGGATGCCCTGCAGCGGAAGCTCCGGGGACGATGTTCTCGCGAGTTGCCGGTGGGGCTGGTGATCGAGCCCGGCGGCCCGATAGAAGGCATCATGGGCGCCCTTCTCCGGCGCCGGACCACCGAGCATCGGGCCCGCCGCGTCGAGGCGCAGCGGCACGACCGGGCCTTCGAACGCAACGCCGCCGGCCTCAACGGGCACGAACGCATCGCGCTGGCGATGCACGTCCTGGCGCAGCAGCTCCGCCATGGTCGGCACGATGACCGTCGGATGCTTCTTGTCTCCAAGTATCTCGAACCACTCTTTCGCCTTGCGCGTCCGGAATGCGGGGATCAGCAGCGCGTCGATCTCGTCCGCGCGCGCCATGCGTTCCTGCCCGTTCGCGAAGCGCGGATCGCTGCCCAGCTCGGGACGCCCGATCGCGTCGCACAGGGCCTTCCACTGCGGCAGCGTGTGCGTGAAGATGCCGATCCAGCCCTGCGCGGTCTCGAAGATGCCGGCCGGATGCGTGCCGCAGAAGCGGTTGACGCCAAGGCGCCGCAGCGGGTGGCGCTTGTCGGGCACCATGCCGGCTTCCATCTCGACCACGCTGAAGACGCACTCGTGCTCGCTCAGCACATAGCGGCGGCTGCCCTGCCGGCTGCCGGTCAGGCCCGCGACCGCGGCCGAGAATGCGCTGAGCCCGACGACGATCGCCGTCTGCACGTCATGCGGCATATGGGGGGCGCCATCCGCCGGGCCACTGCCGTGAACCGCGCCCGCAAGCCCCCGGCACACCGCTTCCGCGCCGGCATACTCGCTGTAGGGACCACTCTCCCCGAACCAGGTCAGCACCACCTCGATCGGTTCGTGCGCGCCGGCCGCGCCGGACCAGACCGGCCTGGCGGCCTTGCCCGGCCCCCCGTTCAGCGCGCGGGCGTCGAGTACTACGTCGCAAGTGCGCGCGAGCTGTGCGAGCCATGCGCGGTCGTAGACATTCTCCGCATCGGCAGTGACGCTGCGCTTGTTGGTGTTCAGCCATGCGAACAGCGCGCTTTCCGGCTGCGCAGCGCCAGGCGCGCTGACCAAGGGCGGCATCTGCCGCCATGCATCGCCCGCCGGATCTTCGACCTTGATGACTTCAGCGCCGAAGTCGGAAAACAGCTTGCCCGCGTACGCCAGCGCCGGACCGGTGCCGATTTCGAGTACGCGCAGCCCACCGAGCGCGAGCTGCGCCGGGTCAGGATCCTTCGTGATCATGGATGCTCCTGCTGTGATGGACGGATTCCCTGCGCGGGCGCTTACCACGCATCGACGAACGCGCGGCGCTCGCGGCGGCTGCGCACCCCGGCCGACGCAATGCCCTGGGCGATCCATTTGCGCGTCTGGGCCGGGTCGACCACGGCATCGATCTCCACCGCCGCGGCCGTGTTGATGGCATGGCCGCGCTCATAGGACTGCGCGACCAGTTGCTCGAACAGCGCCTTGCGTTCGGGGCCGTCCGGCACCGCTTCGAGTTCCTTCTTGAAGCCGAGCCGGACCGCGCCTTCCAGCCCCATCGGCCCGAATTCGCCGGTCGGCCACGATACGGTGAAGTTCGCCGAGCGGAAGCCTCCGCCCGCCATGGCCATCGCGCCCAGGCCATAGCCCTTGCGCAAGGTCACCGCCAGCAGCGCCACGCGCAGCTTGGCCGCGGTCAGGAACATGCGCGACACATGGCGCACCTGCGCGCGCGCTTCGCACTCGGGCCCGACCATGAACCCCGGGGTATCGATCAGCGAGACGATCGGCAGGCCGTGCGCGTCGCACAGCTGCATGAAGCGCGAGGCCTTGTCCGCGGCATCCGCGTCGATGGCGCCACCGAGGTGATAGGGGTTGTTGGCCATGATGCCCACGGGCCGGCCTTCCACGCGCGCCAGCGCCGTGTGGATGCCGGCGCCGAAGCCGCCGCGCAGCATCAGCACGCTGCCGGCATCGGCAATGCCCTCGATGGCCTTGCGCGTGTCGTATACGCGCAGGCGGTTCTCTGGCACGACATGGCGCAGGGCCAGCGCATCCGGCGCGCTCCAGTGCTCGACGCGTCCCTGGAACATCGACAGGTAGTGCTTCGCGACCTGCACGGCTTCGGCCTCGTTCTCGACCAGCACGTCGATCACGCCATTGGCAAATTGCACGGGCGCGGGTCCTACCTCTTCAGGGCGGAATATACCGAGACCGCCGCCTTCGATCATCGCCGGCCCGGCCATGCCGATGTTCGCGGACTTGTCGGCAATGATCACATCGCAGCAGCCCAGGAACGCCGCATTGCCGGCGAAGCAGCGGCCCGACACGATGCCGACCACCGGCACCTCGCCGCTCAGCTCCGCAAACGCGGCAAACGATGGCTGGTAGAGCCCGGACACCGACGGGAAATCCACGTCGCCGGGCCGGCCGCCGCCGCCTTCGGCAAACAGCACCAGCGGCAGTTCATCGCGCAGCGCCACCTCGACGATGCGGTCGGTCTTGATATGGTTGCGCTTGCCCTGCGTACCCGCTAGCACCGTCGCGTCGTAGGCCATCACCGCGCTGCGTGCGCGGTCCTTGCCGACCAGGGTGCCATTGATGTCGCCAATGCCGGTGATCAGGCCGTCCGCGGGCGTATTCGCGATCAGGTCTTCTTTCGTGCGGCGGGTCGACTGCGCGGCTAGCGCCAGCGCGCCGTATTCCACGAAGGTATCGGCATCGCACAGGTCGGCAACGTTCTCGCGCGCCGTGCGCTGGCCGCGCGAGCGGCGCCGGGCGACGGCGTCGGGACGTGCGGCGTCTTCCAGGATGGCATGCCGGTCCAGCACGCGCTGCAGGTCCGCGCGAATGGCGTGCGGGTCGACCTTCTGGGCCGCCGCGACCGATACGCCATCGGCCTCGGCCTGCTCCAGCACGATCAGGATCTGGCTTTCGGACGCCAGCGCGCCCTTCTCCAGCCGCAGGTCGACCACGCGCCCGCCGCATTCAGCGGAAATCGCGTGTTCCATCTTCATCGCATCAAGTACCGCTACCGTCTGCCCCGGCCTGACGACGTCATCGAGTCCGACGGAGATCTCCACCACGCGGCCTGTCAGAGGTGCGCGGATCGCTACCAGTCCTTCTTCCACCTCCTCCTCGGGCTCGGATGAGCGCGGCGCGTGCGCCGCCGAGGGCCGCGCCGCACCGCCGAGCATCGCCTCCTGCGCTCGGCCGGCTTCCGCAATCGCGCCGGCCGACGCCGCCAGCTCGGGCAGGATCGCTTCGAAGTGCCGCGTATGGACGTCCTGCCGGAGGAAATCGTCACGCTGCACCAGCGCACGTAGCAGATCGATATTGGTCGGCACGCCGACGATCCGGAACTCCGCCAGGCTGCGTTGCAGGCGCCGCACGGCGGCGTCGAATTTCGGCGTGGCGCTGGTCACGATCAGCTTGGCCAGCAGGGTGTCGAAGTTCGGCGACGGCTCGTAGCCGGTATAACCGTGCGAGTCGACGCGCACATCGGGCCCGGACGGCGGGTCGAAGCGCTCCAGGCGGCCATACGCCGGCCGCGCAAGACCTTGCGCATCGGTGATCTCCGCGTTGACGCGAACCTGAATCGCGAATCCCTTCGGTTGCGGCGGCGCGGCGGCGTCAAGGCCAAGCTCGCCGAGCGTGCGCCCCGCCGCCAGGCCGATCTGCAGCGCGACGAGATCCACGCCGGTGACCTGCTCGGTGATGGTGTGCTCGACCTGCAGGCGCGGATTGGCCTCGATAAAGACAAAGTCCTTCTGCTCGCCCGATGCCGTTTCCTCGACCAGGAACTCGAACGTCCCCAGGCTCTGGTAGTTCACGCGGCGCGCGAGCCGCAGCGCGGCCTTGATGATCTGCTCGCGCAACTGCGGCCGCAGCACCGGGCTTGGCGCGATCTCCACGAGCTTCTGGAAGCGCCGCTGCACCGTGCAGTCACGCTCGCCAAGTGCGATGACATGGACACCGTCGCCGGCAATCTGCACTTCGATATGGCGCGCGCGCCCGACGAGCCGCTCGGCATAGAGCGCGTCGACACCGAACGCGGACGCCGCTTCGGACCGGCAGCGCGCATAGGCTTCGGCCAGGTCCCCGCGCCGGCGCACCACGCGCATGCCGCGGCCACCGCCACCGCCGACGGCCTTGATGACGACGCCGGCATCGCCCTGCGCATCGAAGAAGCGAGTGATCTCTTCGAGCGACGCACCGCCGCCTGTTGCCGGCATGACCGGCACGTCGCTGTCCATCGCCAGTTCGAGCGCCCTGCCCTTGTCGCCGAACAGGGCAAGCTGCTCGATCGCCGGTCCGACAAACGTGATGCCGGCATCGAGACATGCGTGCGCGAAATCCGCGCGCTCGCTCAGGAAGCCGTAGCCCGGGTGGATCGCATCGCAACCGGAGGCCTTCGCCGCGGCGATGATCGCCGCAATATCGATGTACGCGGCCGGCCCGGAACCGTCGAGGGCAATCGCTTCGTCGGCCAGCAGGCGGTGCCGCGCGCTCGCGTCGTCCTGCGAATACACCGCCACGGTGGCGATCTCCAGGTCGCGTGCGGCACGCAGGACGCGCAGCGCGATCTCTCCCCGGTTGGCGATCAGCAGCTTCTTCAATTCAGTCTCCTCGTTCAGATTGCGGTGGTCTGGCTTCTGCGGCCAGTCCAAAGGTTCGGGTCATGCCGTGGCCGTCGCCACGGCATGTCGTTGCTCGTTGCATCGTGTTCAGGGCCTGATGCCGAAACGGCTGATGCCGGCTTCGCGCAGCGGCGCCGCCAGGTTGGCGAACTCGCACAGCAGCGTGCGGGTCTCGCGCGGGTCGATGATGTCCTCGATGGCGAAGGCCTCGGCGCTGCGAAACGGCGACGTCAGGCTGCGCACGCGCTGTTCGATCTCGGCGCGCCTCTGCACCGGATCGTCGGCACCTTCGATCTCCGCCTTGTAGGCGACCTCAAGGCCGCCTTCGATCGGCATCGCGCCCCAGTTGGCCGAAGGCCACGCGTAGCGGCAATTGAACCGGCCCATATGCTGGTGCGCGGCGGCGGACATGCCATACGCCCGGCGCAGGATGACCGAGCACCAGGGCACGGTCGCCTGGTACACCGCGGCCAGCGCGCGCACGCCATGGCGCATGATTCCCGCCTGCTCGGCCTCCAGGCCGATCTGGAAGCCGGCGGTATCGACGAGGTTGACCACCGGCAGGTGGAAGGCCTGCGCCAGGTCGACGAAGCGCGTGAATTTCTCGGCGCTCTCGCTGTCCCAGCCGCCGCCATGGAAGTACGGATCGCTCGCGATCACGGCCACCGGCCAGCCGTCCAGCCGGGCTAGCCCGGTGACGATGGCGCAGCCCCACTGCCGGCCGGTCTCGAAGAAGGAACCGGCGTCCACCAGCGCCTGCACGATCGGGCGGATCTTGTAGACCGCCCGGCTGTCGCGCGGAATGGCGGCGAGCAGCCACTCGTCGCGGCGCGCGGCATCATCGGCCGGCGCGCTGCGCGGCGGCAGCTCGTGGACCGAAGCGGGCAGGTAGGACAGGAAGCGGCGCGCATGGTCGAAGGCCTCCTGCTCGGTGGCGACTTCGTCGTCCACCACGCCGTTGCGCGTGTGGATGTGGCTGCCGCCCAGCTCGTTCTTGGTGAGCTGCTGGCCGATGCGCGCCACCACGGGCGGACCTTCGGTGAAGAGCTGCGAGGTCTCCTTCACCATCACCGAGTAGTGGCTCGCGGCCACGCGCGCCGCGCCCATGCCCGCCACGGATCCGAGTGCCAGCGATACCACCGGCACCACCGACATGTTCTCGACCACGTGCTGCCAGACCTTCATGGTCGGGATCAGCGTGTGGCCCTTGATCTCGATATTGCGCACCGAGCCACCACCGCCGGTGCCGTCCACCAGGCGGATCATCGGCAGGCGCAGGTCGTGCGCCATCTTCTCGGCGTGGATCAGCTTGTCGCCCACGGCGCCATCATTGGCGCCGCCGCGCACGGTGAAATCGTCGCCGACCAGCACGACCGGGCGGCCGCCGACCTGCGCGCGGCCCATCACCAGGTTCGACGGCACCAGGTCCATCAGGCGGCCATTGCTGTCATAGCGGCCGCTGCCGCTGAGGCCGCCAACTTCGCGGAACGATCCCGGGTCGGCAATCGCGGCGATGCGCTCGCGCACCGTCAGCTTGCCGGCCTCGCGGTGGCGGCCCACTTTGTCTTCGCCGCCCATGCGCTCGGCAAGACGCCGCCGGTAGGCCAGTTCATCGATTTCGGGTTGCCAGGTCATGGCGTGTCTCCGGCTGTCTTCGGGCTATGAGTCGGGTCATCACCGCACAAGCCATGCCATGTGGAAGACAGCTGACTTCCCCTTGATTTGATTGAGGATTCTTGTTTTCGCCTCTATGATGTCCGCAATAGAGACAGGATGTGTCCGCCACAAGGACACACATGGAGACAGCTTGTGTCCTCAGCAGCAACACAAAGAACAAGCCACGTAGGCGCCGTGGTGCGCGGAGCCGATGGAAGCCGCGCAGCAACAGTCGGCGTCTGTACCGATCCCATCACGGCCGATGCGGCGGAAGCCGCCTGCGACCAGGCCATCGACCGCGCCAATGGCAGCCGGCTGTTTCCGGTCGAGGCCGGTGCGCACCGCTACATCGGCCTCTGCCTGGAAGACGAGGGCAACCAGCTGATCCTGCTGCACCGTGCGGACACGCACACGGTGCTGTTCGACTTCCTTGGCACGGTCCCTTTCGCCAGCGCGATCCTCGATCACTTCCTGACCGACCCGTACCAGGCCATCACCGTCGCCGACCGGGACGGCCGCGTCCGCTTCATCAGTCCCGTGCACGAGAAGTTCCTGGGCCTGGATACCGGTGAAGGCATCGGGCGCCCCGCCGCCAGGGTCATTCCGAATTCCCGTCTGCCGCAGGTCGTAGCGAGCGGCAAGGCGGAGATCGGGCGACTGCAGCAGATGAACGGCGTCACGCGCGTGGTCAACCGCATTCCGATCCGCCAGGACGGCGAGGTGGTCGGGGCCATCGGCCAGATCCTGTTCAAGGGGCCGGAGGCCATGGTCCGCATGCACGACGAGCTGAGCGAACTGCGCTCGCAGGTCGCGCGCTATCAGCGCGAGCTGGACGGCTTGCGCGAGCATCAGCCGGCGTCAGGCCTGATTGGCGATAGCGCGCCGATGCAGCGCCTGCGCCGCGAGATCCAGACCGTGGCACGGCTGGATGTACCGGTGCTGATCCTCGGCGAAAGCGGCACGGGCAAGGAACTGGTGGCCAACGCGATCCACGGCGCGGGACGCGAACCGGCGAGCGAACGACCGCTGGTCAGCCTCAACCTGGCCGCGCTGCCGGCGACGCTGATCGAGTCGGAACTGTTCGGCCACGCGCCCGGCGCCTTCACCGGAAGCCAGCGGCAGGGGCAGGCCGGCAAGCTCGAACTCGCGGCCGGCGGCACCGTCTTCCTCGACGAGGTTGCGGACATCCCGATGGAGATGCAGGTCAAGCTGCTGCGCGTGCTGGAAGACCACATGGTCGAACGCCTTGGCAGCCGGCGCGCGCAGCGGGTGGACTTCAGGCTGATATCAGCGACCAACCGCGACATTCCGGCGCTGATCGATGCCGGAAGATTCCGGCTCGATCTTTACTACCGGCTCAGTGGCGTGGTGCTGCGCATTCCCGCGCTACGACAGCGGCGCGAGGACATTCCCGCGCTGCTGCAGCACTTCGTCAGCGCATTCTGCACGCGCAACGGCGTGCCTTTGCCGAAGATCGATCTTGATGTGGCGCGTCACCTTGCGGGCCAGCCCTGGCCCGGCAACGTGCGGCAGTTGCGCCAGCGCATCGAGGAAGCGCTGGTGTTCTGCGATGGCCGCATGCTGCGCGTCGCGGATTTCGCGCGCGGGGAAGCGGCGCGCGGGCTGGTGGGGGTGGAGAGTGAACCGCCGGTGCATCCGCTGGCGCGGGCCTATCCGCATGAAGAGGCTGGCGCGGGCAGCGTGCCTGCCTCGGCGGCCGCGTTGCCGGTTAGCGAAACGGCTGCGGGTATGAGCGAGCTTGCCTACGCGGCGGTGGTCGACGCGATTGCGCGCCATGGCGGCAACAAGAAGCGTGCTGCCGAGCAACTGCGGATCTCGCGCTCGCATCTGTACAAGATTCTGGAGCGCGGGCCGGGGCGGTGATCTGGCATGGCCGTCTTCATCGTGCTTGCGCGCTACCGGCAACGCCCGCCAACTGCAGCGTGCTGTCCCGGACTTCGATCTTCACCGGATCTGTCTTCTTCCACTGCTTCTTCGGCACCACCAGCTTCCAGACCGTCTCCTTGCCGGCATTCCGGAATAGCGCCACCACGCCGACATATTCGGCATCGGCGTGCATCGGCTCACTCAGGCTCACGCTCGCATCTGGGCGCAGGATGACATCCCGGGTGGCCAGCAGGTCCGGCTTGAGCGACTCCAGATCATTCGTCTGCAATTGCACGTAGCTCAGTTGCTCGAAGACCTGCGGCGTCTTCAGCTGGTAGACCCTCACTACCGTCGACAGCGATTGTCCGGCGCCGCTTGTATTCAACGACGACCGGCTGACGAGGTCGAGGTTCATGGTCTTGACCTGCGTCGTAAACGCCCACTTGGCCGCCTCCACCGTGCTGTCCTTTACCGCCTGCCCAACGCCGCAGCCGGCGATAAGGGTGGCAACCAGCAGTCCGACTCCGTTTTGAAGCTGTCGCCTCATGGTGTTGATCCTCCCGCGATAACAAGTTTCTGTGTGGCATTCGTCTTGCATTTGGAAATCGCAGCCCTGCTGCCGCTAAGCTGCGCCGGTTCCGTTCCATGTTCCAAGTTGCACGCGCGTCATGCGTGGCATGCCGCTGCCGTCGGCGTCGGCTCCTGCCGCCGGAGGCTTCAGTTGCGTGGTGTAGCCGAGGCTCACCTGCTCCGAGTTCAGGGCCGGGGCCGGCATCAGCTCGGGTCGTACCTCCATCTCCAGCCGGGCATGCGCGGTGTAGCCGAGATAGAAGCGCAGTAACGCCATCAGCTCTCCATGCATGTTCCTGCCCGGCATCAGCCCCAGCACCGATTCGCGTGCTTGCGGCGTAATCACAACGCGCACAGCGTTGGCACGGTCGTAGAAGCCGCGTCCCAGTACGCAGTTTTCCCCGAGCGGCATCGGCTCGGGGGTGTCGAGGCGTACCCACACCGGGAAGAATTCCTCGACGGCAATCTGCGCGTCCGGTACGGCGTGCTGCAGCACGCCGGCCAGGCCTTCGGCGGTGCGCGTGCGCTGGCTGGCCAGCCCCAGCATCGACAAGAGCTTTTGCGTGCCAACGGTGTTTTCCACCGGGGCCTTTCCGGCGCACGTCTCGCCGAGGCCCAGTCCGAGCAGGCTCAGCAGATAACGCGACACCTCGTCCTGTCCGCCCGCCCGGAAGCCCACCGGATAGCGATACTTGCGTGCGACGCGGTAGAACTGAGTGACAATCCTGTGGTGGAACAGATCGAGGAAGGCCGCCAGCGGCTCGGCCCCATCTCGGCGCTGCGCGATTTCGTCCACGAAGTAAGATGGCATGCGCGCATCGACACCATAGAGACCAAGGAAGGTCGTGCGCACCACGGGCGGCCGATCGGGGCGGTCGCTGTCGTGCTCGACCGACTGGATCTCCCGCCCGGGAAAGCCCAAGCGCCCATGCGAGCGGAAACGCACCGGTTCGTTGGCCGGCGAATCGGTCGTGCCCAGCGGCGGATGCCGCGGCGCGGATAGCTCGATCAGCTCGCAGAGCCGAAAGACGTTCATCCGCGGCGCGTTTGCGAGCAGGGCCGGCAGCAAGGCACCGGCCGGGGAGGACTTGTTAGCCTGGTCTGGCATGCTCAAAACGGTGTTCCCTCCGCTTTGCTGTCGGCCCATGCGAGCCGCTTGCCCGTCGGCTGCGACACGATCACCAGCCGCGTATAGAGATTCACGGTGGCGTACAGCGACAGGAACCGGTTGAGCATCTCGCCGAACAGTTCCACGTCGCCCTCCCCGGCAAAGCGCGTGCTGTCCAGTGTCACGGTAATCTCCACGCCACGCAGCAGGCCACCCTTGACGAGCTTCTGGAGCGGCCGGTGCCGCACGTCCGTGATGGCGTCGATGCGCCGGCGGTTCAGTTCTCCGTCTGTCCAGTCATACAGCGCCAGGCTGCCGCGCAAGACCTCGGCGTCAAGCAGCGACAGGTAGTTGGGCGCCAGGTGCGACAGCACGCGCCAGTGAAAGCGGTCGCCGGTGGGCGGATACACCGGCAAGGTCGGCGCTGTCAGGTTGCGCACGGTACCGATATTGGTGAAGCCGCCGCGCATGCGGGTGATGCCCGCCTCGCGCAGGCCCTTGCGCGGCAGCATGCCATTGGTGCCGGTCACCGACAGTGACAGCGTTTCCTCGGGCAAGATCTGCTGTTGGTCCCAGGCATGCCCCCCGAGCACGACCCAGGTGTCGAACCTGCCCGAGGGGCCGCGACGCACGCGGGTATGGAAGTAGCGCTCCGGCATCTCGTGGCGCAACATGCCGCCCCGGTGGCGGAACGCCGCAAACGGTGCGTATTCGAAGCGCTTGCCACTGCCGGCTTCGAAGCCCCGCACCGTATCGACCGAGTATGCCTCCACATGCTGCCCGTGCTGCTCCATCGCCCGCACCCGGTACTCGGTCTCGAAGTGGGTGACCGTGACCGGATCGGCCTCCAGGTCAAACAGGTTGATGATCGGGGTGCAGAAGAGCCGCACATTCTCGGCCGAGAAGCGCATGTCCTCCGGGAACGGCTGCTTGAGCACCACCTCTACGTCAAAGTGCCCGGTACCTTCAGGGATGGCGTCCAGGTCCAGCCCCACCAGGTCCACGAACATGAACTTCTCGGGAAAGGTGAAGTACTCCAGCAGCAACTGGTAGCCACCAAAGGCATTGTCAGGCTTCGGCCACAGGCGCTCCCCGGCGGCAAATCCGGCTGGTTCCAGGCGCAGGCTCGCCATCGGCTGGGGTGCACCAGCACGGTCGGCCGGGTAGCCCGGAACTCGCACCTGCATGGCCACAGGCTCGGCGGTGAGCGCCGCGTAAAGCGCCAGCGCCAATGGCCGGTCGGCATGGAGATAGAGGCGCAGGCGCGGCACCGCCAGTCGCTCGCGGCGCCCCTGCATCTGCAGGGCAAGCCGCAGACGGATCACCGAGCGGCCATCCTCGCGTGCATAGGCATTGGCTTCAGTAAGCCGCAGCGGGTACAGATCGACCGGCTGCGTGGTCCGGTAGATGCACTCGACGCTGTCGCCTCCATGGGCCGCCTGAATGCCCAGCGCAATCGGGTCGGACGTGACCTCCAGTCCGGCCGGCAACGTCTCGTGGCATTGCAGCGCGCCGGCGGTTGGGGTCAGTTCTAGGATCGCCAGCGACGGAATCATGCGCAGGTAGTGCGGCCACAGCATGCTGACCAGCCCTTCGGTCAATTCGGGCAATTCGTCGTCGAGCTTATGGCGCAGCCGCCCCATCAGGAAGGCGAAGCCCTCAAATAACCGTTCGACGTGGGGATCGCGCTCGCCAATGCGGTCGATGTTGAGCATCCGTGCGCGGTCCGGGAAGGCCTGGGCGAATTCCTTGCCGGCCTCGCGCAGGTAGCGCATTTCCGCCTCGTAGTAGCGCAGGATATCGTTGTCTTGGGTGGGGTGATTCATGAAGGTTGCAGTTGGCTCGGCAGTTTGGCGAGGGAGTCAGGCGAGGGCAGTCAGGCAAGGGACACGGCGCGGGCCGGGTCGATGGCGGTCAGGTCGCCCGCCAGCCCATCAATACGCTGGGTCAGTACGGCCTTGTCCACATCCTTGCGGGCCAGGCGGGCCTTGAGCAGCCGCAGCAGTTGCTGCTTGGCTTCGAATGCGAGCGACGGCTCCCAGGTCGCCAGCTGGGAGCGCTGGGCGCAGAGGTCGAGGGCGGACAGCAGGTGCAGGGCCGTATCGGCCCGGCCAGCGCTTTGCGCGACGCGCGCCATCACCAGATGCCGGACAAAGCGGTCGCGTTCGCCGTCGGGCAGGGGCAGTCCCTGCAGCCAGGCGAAGGCGGCATCGAGGCCTTGCTGGGCGGCCAGGTCGGCCGCCTGGGCTTCCGTCTCCGCCCAGTCGGTGCTGGCGGAGGCAACCGACACCGGCGCAACCGCCTCGCCGCGCTCGACGTCTCGCACGGTGGCATGTCGGGCGATCCACGCCAGCGTGGTGTCGTCCGCGAACGGCGTGCCGTCCGTGAAGGCCAGCTGATCGAGGCCGGGCAGGCGCTCCAGCATCAGCGCGCAATCCGTCGCCAGCAGGTCGCGCACGCGCGCGTACTCGCCGCCCGCCTGGTCCTGGGCGGTGAAAGCGTAGTACTGCAAGTCCAGCCAGAAGTGGTTTGCCCCTTCGGCGAAGGCCTGTTCAACGCGGTCGAGCAATTCCGGCCACTGCTTTTGCAGCAGCAGGCGCTTGAGCTGGGCGCGCAGTTCGGCGCGGGGCGCCACCAGGCGGGTCTTGCCGCTTGCCTCATGCGGCGGCACGTCGGTCAGGGTATCCCAGCGCACGCAGCGCATCAGGCGATAGGCGGCGAGATAACCGTGGGGTTGCTCGCGCAGGAAGAGCGCCATCTGGCGTGCCCGCTCGAGCAGGTCGCGCGCAGAGGCCACCTCGCCGGCCGGCAGGACCGCCGACGAGGCGGCGGACGGTCTTGATCGTTCGGCGATGCCAGCACCCTCGTCAGCCGATGGTGACGCGAGCCGCCCTTCCAAACGGTCCTCAAACCGGCGGAAGAGTCCGTCGAGCGCCGGGCGCGCCGGCTCCGGCCACTGCCCGGTGCGCTCCTGGATCAGGGCGAGCGCGGACAGCGTGCGATCCAGGGGCGCGCCAGTCAGGTCCGGTACCCGGTCGAGCCGGTCGGTGAAGGTGGCGCCAGCCAGCCATTCGAGCGCAGCCTTGCGGCTCTCGGCGCGGGCGGGCAGCAACTGGGGGCCAAAGCGGTCGATGAGCGCCGACAGCAATTCGAAGCCGCACGCGACCCCTTCCGCGCCGTCGCGCCGCATACGTCCGTAGGCATAGTAGACCGCCAGACGCACATCCTTGGCGACGTTCTTGAGCAGTTCGCTTGCGGACTCCACGATTAGCGTATCGTTGATGTTGGACAGCCTGGCGACTTCCTCCTTGATGGCCAGGAAGTCGTCGTGGTAGCCGGGATCGTCGCCCACCGGAGCCTCCGGGCGGATCGGCAGCAGCCACGGCTCCCAGAGGACCTGTGTCGAACGCGCGAGGTCCGCGGGTGCGCGCGAGCCGAACAGCGCATTGAGAAGCTTGCTGAACATGGATTCGTTCTCCATTGGCGATGGCGCTATTGGTGCGGCCCGGGCGCGGTGTATGCCACGGCCTGCCGCTCCCGGCCCACGAAAATGCGTGACGGCAGCACGAAGCCCCGTAGCGCCAGCATCTCCAGCGGCCCCTGGCCGACCTCGGTGCGCATCTGATAGCTGAGCGGATATGTCACCTCCGGCGGTGGCGGGAGCTTCGCGGCGCGGGCCGTCAGTCTGTCGGGATCGCTGTCGATCGCGCCGGCGGACAGACCGTTCGCCTCGGCCACGCCTTCCGGCCCCTTGCTGTCCGCTATGCCTCGCCACGTCAGTTGATAGGTAGCGCTGTCAAGCGGCTCGATGTGCGCCCGCTCCAGCATCCGCACCAGTCCCCAACGGCCGCCGAACTCATAGCTCTTGTTGGTACCCGCGCGCTCGGTCTGCCATTGCAGCCGGGTGCCCAGGTCCTGCAGGTTGTTGGCCGGCCAGGTCATTGCCTGCCAGGTCTCGCGCTGGTTGTAGTAGTGCAGCTTCTGGCCGTCGAGCGTCAGTACCGTGTCAGTCAGGCCCGGGGTGGGAATCGGCTTGACCTCGAAGCGGTACTGGGGCTCCCCCTGGGCCAGCAGGTGGGTGGCGATACGTTGCAGGGCATTGACCGCCTTGAGGAAGGCCGGGTCGAAGGCCAGTGCCTGGCCGCCGGTGGCCGCCGGCACCCATCGATCGCCCTGCAGCTCCAGCACGCCGGCCAGCTGCGTGCCAAGGAACGATCCGATCAGTCCGGTCTGCGGGCGCAGGAAGCGCGCCAGCTCGGGCAGCGAGGCATCGTTGGCGCTGTCGGCGAACGGATAGCGCCCGGCGAACGACCTGCCCCACGCCATCGCAATACCCTGCCGCCACGCGTCGTTCAGGCTCGCCTGCGCGGGTTGCAGCACGGTCTGTGTCGCCTGGGCGATCGGCCGCACGAACAAGGTCTCGCCCATGCCCGCCCACTGGTTGCCGAGGCTGGCGGACATCAGTTGGGCATAGGCCTGGGTATCGGCCAGCTCCGAACCCTTGCCCTGGAATAGCGCCTGCGCCATCTGGCGGGCCTGTGCGTCGGCGTCGGCGCTGTTGCTGACCTGCTGCAGGCGCAGGCGCAGCGCCGTCGCGCGGTCGAGGAAGCGTTGCAGGCTCAGGTCACCACTGGTGCCCTGCCCTGCCTGGGTCTGAGCCAACAGCCGCAGCACCGGGCCGAAGGCGGCGCCCAGCGGTCCGGCCGCATCCGGCCTGAGGCCCTCCGGCCCCTGCGCCTTCTTGCCCAGCAAATCCTGGGCCTTGGCCACCAGCGTATCGGACAGGGAGTCCTTGCGAGCGCCGGCGCCGCCCTGGTACTCGAGCGATTTCATCAACGCGATCACCGGCGACTGGCGCGCGTCGGCCATCAGCTTGAGCTGGTCAATGGCGGCCGGCAGCGTCGGCGCCGGTTCCCATTGCAGGCTGTTCATGAAGCCCTGCCAGCGGTCCGCATAGTCGGCAAAGTACTGCGCGGTCAGGGCGGCCTGCAGGGCTTCGGCGGAGCGGCTGGTCGTCTGTTGAGCGCCCTGCGGCTTGCCGTCGGTCAGCACCCAGTCGCTGGCAATCTCCGTGCGCCTGGCGGCGGCCTCGATGGCGGGAGCGATATACCCTTCGTAGGCCTGGCGGGTGAAGACGCCGGGCACGTTCGCCGCAGTGCGCACCAGCCCGCGGGGATCGGTGCCGGCTGTCAGCGACACCAGGGTCGCGTCCGGGTACTTGTTGCCGCCGTTGTCGCCGAAGGCGTTGATGATGCCCTGGTAGATCGTGTCTTCGGCATTGCGCTCGCCTATGACCGCCAGCAGGGTCTGGCGCGCGCCGGTCACCAGTTCGGGCCGAGGCTCGATGCGCCAGGCAGGGTTGGCCTTGAGGTGCTGGGCGTAGAACTTCAGCAGACGTTCGGCCAGGTCCTGCTTCTCGCCCGGCGTAATCCGGGCGTCGGTGGACCAGTGCTGCACCAGTTGCTGGGCCAGGAAGCCAGGCTCGGCGCGCTCGGGTTGGGCCAGCATCAGGTAGGTCTTGAGGCCCTGGTGACCGCCCAGCGCCCAGCGGCTGGTCTGTTTATCCAGCGTGTCGGTGCGCATCTGTGTGAGATCGACGAGCGAGGCTTCGAGGTCCTGCTGTACGGGCGTGGTCAGCAGCGGGCGGCTAGCCTGTGCGTAGGGTCGCCACAGAGCGGCCAGCACCTCGGAGTCGCGGTTCAACCCGAAGCGGGTCAGCAGCGGCGCATGATGCTGCGTGCGGTACTCGTAGCGTTCGATCTGCTGCTGCAAGGCCAGCAGCGCGCGCAGGCGGGCGGCGGGACCGGGGGCCGATTGGATCTCGGTCACGACCTGCTGGGCGGCATGCACGTCCCCCGCGTTCAGCGCCCCCGATACCAGCATGCCGGCGCTCCATAGGCCAATGGCTGTCAGCGCCAGGATGGAGCACACGGTGACCGGGTGCCAGCCGATGCGCCGACCCGGCTGACGCCTCGCGGCCTCGCCAAGGTATTGCCAGAGCGGCAGGTCGGCGCTGGGTTCGGCGTTCGCATTGGCAGTAGAGGTTGGATATGGGGCGAACACGATGCCGTGCAGCGGAAGACGCCGGCGTTGGGTGCCGTGCAGTCCCGCGATCCAGTCAGCCAGCGCCGGTCCGCGGGTATCGAGCCGCTGCGAGAGTTCGCCCATGTAGCAATCGCGCCCGTTCTGGATCAGCTGCTCGACGCTGCGATCCGACAACTGGTCGCGCAAGGTTTGCAGGACATGGTCGATGACTTCGGCATCTGCAGGACGTGGCAGCTCGCAGCCGATCACCGGCGTATGGCCATTGGCGGCTGCATTGGTCTGCGCGACATCCAGCAGATATACCGGCGCGGACCAATGCAATACCTCGGCAATGCGGGCCAGGCGGAGGCCGTGCAGATGACTTCCCCGCTGCGACGAAACCTTCGCGTCGCCGTCAGACACGAGAACTATCGCATCGACCGGACGGCGGCAGCGCAGTTTGTAGAGCTGCCTAAGCCAAGTGGCATCCGGCTGTCCGCTCTTGTCGGTCCTGCTCCACAGGAGTACGACGTCGGGGGTGATCAGCCAACCTGACTCGGCGAGACCAGGAAGGAGTTTGGCGATGGCATGGTCATCGCCGGTCAGAAGTAGCCAAGGTTGGCGGTAGTGCCAACGAAAGCCATTTTGCTGCCTTGCTGTCTGACGGAGTCGCTCCAGGGGCTCCGATGCCACACCCGGTCGAGCATCGACGGCAACAATGCTGCCTTGCGTTGTGCCAGCCATCTCTGATGTACGGAATCCCAGCCACTTCCTCAGCGCATTCAATGCGTCCCACCAGCGGCTCAGGCGATCAAACGACGCGAATATGGCTAGCACAAGCGCGCCAACAGCTATTGCCGATGACCAATAGCTTCGTGCTTCTGGCGTCTTAATACCGATGGTCTCGCCCCACAACCCGATGGCACCGGCAAACACTAGTGCAAGAACGAGTATTGAGGCCAGGTCGATCCTCAGCTTCTTCATTGTTCGGGAAAAACCTTTATGCCCGTGAATCGAGCCTATTTGGAGTGGCCGACGTGGATGTCAACCGTCCTTATGAACTTAAGCATCCATGTACGACGAGTGCTGTGACGGTATCAGTCTCGGGCTCGGCTGTACCAACTGAGTTGGCCCGCAGCGGTAGATCCAGACCCACACCGTCTGCCTAGACGGGCCGCGTCTCATGTGATTGCCGCCGAATGACCGCGGCGTCCACGCCGTCCGGCCCGCCGACAAGAATGATCTGACTTGGGGCATCGCCGGACAACGATCCAGCAGCGCACGCGACTGCCAGCCAAGATGCCGCAACCCCGGCATGCCCGACAGTCTGATCGAGGTCTATCGGCTGTGTTTCGAGTCCAATCTGCATAGCTGCCCTGTGCAGAACTCCAGCCATTGCGGCATCAAAGCCGGTCTGCCAACCCTTCGTTATGTCCGAGGCCTTGGTATCGCCCCACTTGAGGGCATGTAACAGGGCGCCGTTCGACTGGTCAACAGGACCGCGTACTGGACGATGGAGGCTGGCCTCACGCTCCACGGCCAGCCTGCTTGCCGCTTCATCCGGCATGAGCAGAACCGCCACACCGGCTTCGGCCGTATCAGGGGGCGGCGTGTCGCTCAGCACCGGATGCAGTTGAATGGCCACGATCAGCCTCGCGTCGCGCTTGCCTTGGCCAGCAATCTCGTCAAGCCAGCCATCAACGACATGAAGACCGGCTGGCTCAGCCTCCTCAATGAGGTCCATGGCTCGGAACTGACGTTCTTGCCAGGCTTTCTCCCAGAGCGCCGCATGGTCCTGCCTATGCAATCCACCTGAGATCCATAGGCTAACGCCGAAACCTGTTTGCAAAGGCAACGCTCGAATTCGTTCTGCAAGGTCGTCAAGCAACTCTGAATACAGCCATTGCATCGCCTTGCGCTGACGATCATCATCCTTCTCTTTTCCACCGGGCACAAGCTCTACGCCAGGCACTTCCAACCAGCGGGCCCTCACTGGATCACCTTCGTTGGCGATAGGCTCCTGAGTACCGATCCTGACAGTACCAGCCTGTATGCTGGCCAGGGCGTTCACATTCCGATCTGACGAGATCCGATGAGCCACACCGAGCACTGCCAACGGACGCGCCGCGACAGCAAACACGTGCTCGTTGTACTTGCGAATCGCCTCGTTGCGCATTAGAACGTCGAGCTTGCGGCCTTCGTGATGGCCATACCTGCGCAGCACGATCCAGACCGGTACTCCCACAGGAAAGACGATCAACGTTGCCCAGAATTTCCAGGTGTGGGTCGGCAAATGCTTCGGCCATGACAGGAGGACCGCCAATACGCCTCCCAGCACCATGACCAGGAACGCGATCGCCCATGCCACCCGTGACGGCCGCTCGGCAATCTCCTGCTCTTCTGCCGGCAGAAGCGAGAAATCAACCGCCATGCCTCGCTCCGATCATTCCGTCCTCCACAAGACGAGAGGATGTGTGGTGGCACGAGCGCGGTGGCTCCAGCCTGCAGCACCATCACTGGATTCGTGGCGCTTCTGGTGAATCGATGGGAAGACATCCTCACACAAATAGCGCATGGCCTCCCCAACTGATAGGTTAGGAGACGACGCAAGCGATAGTTCCGAAGCCGCCATCGAAACCGACGCGGCTGCCATGGACAAAAGCATGCGGCGGCGAGAGAAGAACTTGCTCATACGGCCCCCGGGCGCAAACGCAGGGAGCCCACCACGGCATCCCACAATTCCAGTGCTTCATCGTCACTGGCAAACGATTCTTTATTGGTAAGGTAGGCGCTTTCACCGACCTGCAACGATGCATTCAGATTAGGCTCGGCCAGGGAATTTGCCTTGCCTGGCGCCTCCCATTTGAACCCATAGGTCCGCTTGCCATCCTGCGTTCCCGCCACCAGAATCTCATCGCCTTGTATTGGGCCAACCGGACGCTCTCGGTTTCGTAGTTGCGAGACGCCGGCCACCGCGCCCAGCAATCCGGCCAGGATGCCACCGGCACGCTGTCGCAGGCCTGGCTCCACCTGATACTGCGCGTAGGCGGAAATCTTGAATGACACATCGGGCTTACCGGCCAACTGAATGACCATCTCCCAGCTTTCCCGGTTCATGTCCCTGTCCATCAGAATCGTGTCATCCGCCACGTAACCAAGGCCCGTTGGCATCTCTCCGGGCGCGACTTCTCGCCATTCCCGCGCCAACTCGTCACAGGCTGACAATGCAGATATCTTGCGGCTCGGCGACACGTCTCCCGAGTACTGCAACGCTCTCGACCCTGCTCGAATGTAGGAATCGAAATGGTAGTACTCCACGCCCAAGTCCAGCCAAGAGACAAGCGTCACCGATCCATTCGCGTGGGTCACACGCTCAATGAACAGGCTGCCTCCCGATTTCTTTCGCATTGCTCGAAGTTCCTGCTCCCTTCGAGCAACCAAATCATTGAAGTGTTGACCTGTCCGGATTGCCGGCAGCAGTTCAATCGGCACCTTGTTAAACCTATAGCTTTCAATCGTTCGCGCGTCGCCCTGCAAGTCAACCAGGTGCCGGCCAATCGCCCGTGTTCTCCATCCCGCTTTCATGCCGACTCCTTCTTGTGCCATTGCGCTTGCTGAGCGATCTTGACGATGGCAAACATCGTTGCATAAAGCGAACGCTGATGTTTGTCTCCGTAGCTGCCCTGGTGGTCATAACAAAAATCTGAGTTGTGCAGCCCAGGGCTACCCTGCCCATGTGCAAAACTCATCGCAATCCCCGCCTTGCCTGGGGCCGCGCCGGAGTACCTCGGCACGGTACCGTCGCCTGGGCAATCGGGCCCGCCAATCGTCAGGGTAAGCCCGCTTGATGTCCTCAATGTTCCATTGCCATCGTCGCTGGCGATGATGACTCCGCTCGGTTCCAGAGCACCAATGCCTGCCCCTTCCCAGGCCACCTCGCCCCAGGTGAACCGATCCTTACTCGCCATCACGCCCGTCCCGAACAGGCCGCCCTTGTCGCTGTCGGCATCGCGCCGACCTTGTACGCCATAGTGAGCATAGGTAGGTACCTTGTATCGTTTATCGATAGACTCATGAAATTCTCTCAACTTAACGATTGTCCGACTCAGGGCCTCGCGGGGCGTCTCTCTCTCTGACTTAATGCCATTCGCCGACCGTAACTCCGCGTTCTTGCCGTCTGGATTCATCAGTCCGAGATTCCCCTCCGGCACCAACCCATACCATTCCGGCGAGAGATAAATCTCGCTATAGGGATCACCATTGATCGGCAGCGGCCGCATGAGATCTGCACCGGTCCTCTTGTCACGCAACCTGAGCCACGGCTTGCCATCGTTGTAGTCCGCAGTGGGCAACAGTTCCAATCCCCCGGGTGCTTGCGAAAGGATGGCAACCACATCCGCCGCGTTCCGGCCGAGAAAGAGCTGTTCCGCTCCTTCGAAGCCGGAACGCATGCGCTTGTACGTGGCCGGCGCACCCGTAGCTGGCTGCACGCCGTGCGAAACACCGAGTACCTTGTCGCACTGGTGGATTTCAGTGAGCGAGCGGCTCACCAGCCCGCCCATCGAATGCGTGACGACGATGACCTGTTCCGCCATCGCGCGATTTGGCCTCTTGCGTCGGATGCTGCACTGATTGTTCCCTTGGCCATCCGGGGTGTCTTCGACCACAACCGTCTTACCTTCGTTGTAGTACGGCAGGATCGTGTTCTCGATCAGATCCTTGATGGCCGCACCAGAGTCGCGGTTGCTTTGCAGCCAGTTATAGCCACCGGCCCACACGTCGAACTGGTAGTTGGCGGCATGGAGGATTTCCTCGCGGGTCAACGCCTCGCCACCCTCCGCGCCCCAGTCCCCAGGTGGGTCCTGCCCAAACTCCGCTGCCCAGTTTTTCAAGTCGGCCTGGCAACGCGTGAAGTCATACTCCGCCAGCGAGTTCAGGAAGTGTTGCAGTTGCCCCATGAACGGGTGATAGGACGAACGCATCAACGCACCCCAGCCGCGCGCCACCAGCACATTCTTCGGTAGTCCGCTCTGCCCCGCATCAATTGGACCACTGGGGTCAACCTCAACGGTCTCAGTGGCCAGATCATTGGCCCGATCCTTCGTATTCTTGAATACATAGCTGAAAAGCTGGCAAATCAGATCGGCCGCTCCCCGCAGGTCTGCATTGGGTGGTCGCCAGGCGATGTTCTTCCCTTTCCCCTTTCTGAGATTGGTTCCCATGATGCCGGGCAGGAAGAGGACGGGGATCACGTAAGGCTTGGCAAGAATGATCTTTTCGCGCTGATCCTCTGCCGGCGTCAGGGTTACTGAACTGTACAGGTCGCCATTGTCGTCGACGACGCTATGGATAAAAACGGGACTCGCTTCGGCCATGGTGTTGTTCGGGTGTACGGTTAGGCGGATCAGTCCATCTGTCTGATACGAAGGGGTTCGACAAACAAACTCTTCTGGAGCGGCGTTTTCCCAGCCGAGTCCGTCATCATCTTGAGTTTGATGCCGTCACCACGCAGGATCTCGACACGCGTATTGGCAAGCGGCTCCCCCGTGGAAGGGTTGCGAATCACGTAGCTGTCATGGAAGTTCGCGTGCTTCCACGTATTCATTTCCTGGGCCAGTGAACTCGGCCCTTGGCGGCTGAATGCAACGGATTTGATCGTCCGCTCCCCTCGCGTGCCATCCTCGATCCCCGTCGATGACATGCGAAGATAAGAGCCGCCACACTTGAACAGCAGTTCTTCCTTGGCCTCGATAACGACACGCCCGTTTGCACTGGTGATGGTCATATTCTTGTCTGCAAGCAGCCGCATCTCGTCGCTCTGTGCCTCGACCTCAATCTTCCCTCTTGCTGCGAACAATCTAATGCCTAGTTTCTGCGCAAAGATGGATACCAGCTCTCCTGCCGCAACCGTCAAACGCTTGAGTATGCTGAGATCGGTGTTGCCACCAGATGTGGCGATCAGGTTCTCTGCCGCGCTCAATTGCAGGTCGCCGCCCGATGCGAGCGCCATGCCAGCCGGTGCACTGACAAGAATCCCAGCCTTTTTGAGCTTCTTCAGCGTGTCGTCGAGCAGGACCTTCTGCCTGCCGTAGTCGGCTGCGATGGCTTGTGCGGCTTTCGCGGCCGAGGCCAGCGCCTCGCTTTGCTGGAGCGCCTGCTGCAGCAAGCCCTGTGCGGCGTCCATATCAAGTTGCTGCCCGCTTGCATTCGGCTGGTCATCAGCCGACAGGAACAGTCCCTTGCCACCCCGGATCGCTCCCCAGCCTGAGGTGCGCAGTTCGAAGCCATCGCCGCGCTTCCTCTTCTGATGGTCAACGAGATAGCCCAGGTTGAGCTGGGTCTTGCCCCCATATTCGGTCGAGAGCTTGATACTCTCCTGCCCTTCCCAGTCCTCCATGCGCAGCTTGTTGTTGCTCTGCGTGCGGATCACGTTGCGCGACAGCCACCGATCCTGACTCGTGATCAAGTCCGCATGCTGGCTGTTGTGCTGCGCACTGGCGATGTACGGCTTGTTGGGATTGCCGTCGCGGAAGGCCACGTCCACATAGGTGCCGTCGATCAGCGGGAAGTGGAATCCCGTCTGCAGCGCCCCGGCAAACGGCTTGGCCAGTCGTAGTGGAACGCTCTCGCCGCCGTTCGGCCAGGCGTCAAAGTCAAAATCAAAGCGGACGACATAGTGGCCGTCCTGGGTCAGGTAGGCATACTTGTACTGGCCCGGCGAGGTAATGCGGGCGCTCAGCGTCCCCTGGATCTTCGGCCACTTGTCTTCGTCCAGCGGCAGGCGGAAGCGCCGGTCCGAAGGAATGGCCTTGTAGGTGTTGCGGTAGGCCGCGTCGCGCGCGCCGCGATGGATGACCTGCGTGATGACCTGCCCGTTTGGCGCGTCGGGCAGCGCCAGGTCCAAACGCAGGATGCGCGCCGGACACAGTGCGAGGACATTGCTCTCCCCCGCATAGACAAGTTGGCCGGCAAACTCTGCCTCATGGCGCAATTGCGCCTCCCACTTGGCGTCGTCGAATTCCAGATGGTGGGTGCCATACACATAGGACTGACCGTAGGTCGTCTTCTCCTTGCGCGCGACATTGGCTTCGCCAGTGGGGCGTTCCCACGCCTTGTCTGGATTGAAGTCCGCCACCCGGAACGATTCGGGGATCGTCCTGGCATGGGTCTTGATCGAGAACACCGTCTCCTGGCCCGACTCGAGTCCCGCCGTCTCACGATACGGCACGCGCAGTTCCGGCTGGTAGAGGTAGTGGTCGATGTCGTCGCCAAACACCACCGTCTCGCCGAACTTTCCCGGCGCGAAGTAAAAGTAAAGGCCCTCCTGCTCGCACAGCAACCGAAGGTATGCCAGATCAGTCATCTGATACTGGAGCCGGAACTTGTGCTGCGGGTATGTTCGGCGAAGCTTGAAGACGAACTGGTGGCCTTTCAAACCATGCCGGCGCAGAATCGCTTCGATGATTTTCGGCGCGGTCTGCTGCTGGAAGATGCGGCTAGCCCGGGTGAGGCGCAAGCGCGCGATGAGCGGCTCGACCACAATCTCGTAACCGCAGAAGTCGCGAGTCCGCCTGGTCTCGCTGAAGTGCGTGATGCAGCCGGCGAACCTGCGCGGATCGCTGCCGTCGGCGGGATCGATCAGGAAAGTCGCTTCCTTGCCCAGATAGTCGGCTCGGTCAAGCGCCAGCGGGTGCGTCAGTTGAACAGTGACGGTATAGGGCTCGCCCATCCGCTCCACCGCTTCGAATGACATCACCGACAGCGCCGCCGCGCTTGCCGTGCCGGCCACCTTCAGAAAGTACGCCTGCCGACCGGTCAGTCCCCTGGGCAGCGAATCGCCATAAGGCTTCCGTTCCTTTCCCAGATCCGCCATGGTTTGCGCTCCGTTATCAGTGTGATCGAACTTTCTGCACAGGCAATGCATCGCTCGACACACAGCGTCTGGCCGCCCACGGTAGACGCTTTTGCTTGCTGCCGTAATCCCTCTTCCGTCGTCTTCGCACAAATCGTCGATCTGAATCAACATTCTGTGCAGATCTGAAAAAGTCCTATATTTCCGCAGCAGACAGCGTGGTACTAATCAAGAAAATTCGCCGTACTGATCGTTGTTGAAGCCTTAGCAATCGTTAGAGACAGAATTAAAAAGGATCCAAAGAATGGCTGAAAGTTTTCAAAACGAAGTGCCCAAGGCACGAGTCAATATCAAGCTGGACTTGCATACCGGCGGTGCGCAGAAGAAGGTCGAACTGCCGCTCAAGCTGCTGGTGATGGGCGACTACAGCAACGGTCAGGACACGCGGGCGCTCGCGGAGCGCGAGAAGGTGTCCATCAACAAGAACAATTTCAATTCGGTCCTCGCCGACTTCAACCCCAGGGCGAAGATCGCAGTCGAGAACACCCTCGTTGGCGATGGCACCGAACTGCCGGTCGATCTCGACTTCAAGTCGATGGACGACTTCAGGCCGGAGGTGGTGGCGGGGAAGGTGCCCGAACTGCGCGCCCTGATGGCCGCACGTAATCTGCTGCGCGACCTGAAGTCGAACCTGCTCGACAACGCAATGTTCCGCCGCGAACTCGAAAAAATCCTCAAGGACCCGACCCTGTCCGAGCGGCTGCGCGCCGACCTGCAGAAGATCGGCCAGGCCGCTCCGGCTTCCCCGTCCGCCCAGTAACTGTCACCGTCTTCCTTGAGGAATCAGCCCCATGACCAAGCATGAAATCGCCGCGAGCGCCCATGGCGAAACCGGCACCGTCGTCCTGGATGCGCCAGGCAAGAGCGTCTACGAGTCCCTGTGCGAGAAGATCCACCTGATGCCGGTCACGACCACGCGTCCGATGGAGTCGTTCCAGAGCGCCGATGCGCTCTCCGAATCGTCGCTGGATGAACGCGTCGCCCAGGCGATGAACGTCTTCCTGAAGATGATCCAGGACTCGTCGCAGCAGGTGGACCGCCTCGACAAGAGCCTGCTCGATTTCCATATCGCGCATCTGGACCAGCAGATCAGCCGCCAGCTGGACGCGATCATGCACAACGACACGTTCCAGCAGATCGAATCGGCCTGGCGCGGTCTCAAGTTCCTGGTCGATCGGACCGACTTCCGCAAGAACGTCAAGATCGAAGTGCTGGATGTCTCGAAGGACGCGCTGCGCCAGGACTTCGAAGACACCCCCGAGGTCATCCAGAGCGGCCTGTACCTGCACACCTACATCCAGGAATACGACACGCCGGGCGGCGAGCCAATCGGCTCGATCATCTCGAACTATGCGTTCGACCGCAGCGCCCAGGATATCGCCCTGCTGCGCAACCTCTCCAAGGTCTCGGCCGCAGCCCACATGCCGTTCATCGGCTCGGTCTCGCCGGCATTCTTCGGCAAGGAGTCGATGGAAGAAGTCGCCAGCATCCGCGACATCGGCAACTACTTCGATCGCGCCGAATACCTGAAGTGGAAGAGCTTCCGCGAGTCGGACGACGCGCGCTATATTGGCCTGACGCTGCCAAACTTCCTGGCCCGCCTGCCCTACGGTCCCGAGACCGTGCCGGTGCGCGCCTTCAATTACACCGAAGCCGTCAAGGGTCCGGATCACAACCGCTACCTGTGGGCCAATGCCTCGTTCGCCTTTGCCGCGAACATGGTGCAGAGCTTTATCAAGAACGGCTGGTGCGTGCAGATCCGCGGCCCGCAGGCCGGCGGCCTGGTCGAGGACCTGCCGATTCACCTCTATGACCTGGGTACCGGCAACCAGGCCAAGATCCCGACCGAGGTGCTGATCCCGGAAACGCGCGAGTTCGAGTTCGCCAATCTGGGTTTCATTCCGCTGTCGTACTACAAGAATCACGACTTCGCGTGCTTCTTCTCCGCCCATTCGGCCCAGAAGCCGGCGCTCTACGACACCAGGGAAGCGACCGCCAACAGCCGCGTCAATGCGCGCCTGCCATATATCTTCCTGCTGTCGCGGATCGCGCACTACCTGAAGCTGATTCAGCGCGAGAACATCGGCACCACCAAGGATCGCCGCCTGCTGGAGCTGGAACTGAACACCTGGATCAAGACGCTCGTCACCGAGATGACCGATCCGGGTGACGAGCTGCAGGCCTCGCACCCGCTGCGCGAGGCCAAGGTCCTGGTCGAGGATCTCGAGGACAACCCCGGCTTCTTCCGCGTGAAGCTCTTCATCGTGCCGCACTTCCAGATCGAGGGCATGGACATCAATCTGTCGCTCGTATCGCAGATGCCCAAGGCGAAGAACTGAACGGCCGCGGCCGTTCCTGAAACGCTGATATGACGACGTTCCGACGCACGCTGGCTCTACAGCCACCGTGCGGCACCTCCCATGCGGAAAGGGTTCCTTTCCGCGTACCAGCCGAGCACGATGAAGATAACAAGACCGCTGTGGGCACAGGGCATTTTCATGACCCCGCAGCATTTCCAGCAACAGGCGCTGTGGGACCGGTATGCCGACGAGCAGGTCGCACGCATGGCGAGTCCCGACCCGTGGGGCATTGTCCGCATCGCGTTCGACCGAGAGGCTTTGCCCATCCATCGGCTGTCGGCAAATTCTCTCGTCCTGCGGCTGCCGGACGGCACCGTCATCGATACGGAAACTGCCGACCTGACGCCCCCGGCGCGCGACCTGGGAGATGTCCCGGCTACCGTCGACGCCGTGGTGGTGCTGGTCGGCCTGGCACTTGTTGACGCACAAGGCGGCAACTGCGTGGAGGCGCGGGAACGGCCCGCCCGGCCGCGGCGTTTCGTGCGCGAATACCTGGAAGTCGCCGACTTGCACGGGGAAGGCAAGGAAGAAATCAGCGTCGAGCGGCATGCGCTCGCGCTTCTCTTCGACTTCGAGGAACACGGCGATTATGTGACCTGCCCGATTGCGCGGCTGGTGCGCACCCCGCAGGGGCGCTTCGAAGTCGATCCGGCTTTTGTACCGCCCTGCCTCTTCCTGTCGGCCAGCGACCGGCTTACAGAGCGGATGAGCCGGCTGTCAGAAATCCTGATCGCCAAAAGCGCGAGCCTGGCCGTGCGCCGGCGCGAGCGCTCCGACCAGATCGCCGACTACGCGGTCGCCGATGTGGCCCTCTTCTGGCTGTTGCACAGCGTGAACAGCAGCTGGCCGGAGCTGGCGCGCCTGTGCACCGCGCCACAGCAGCATCCCGAACGGCTTTACGGCGTCCTGGCGCGCCTGGCCGGGGCGCTGCTGACCTTCTCCACCACCGAGACGCTGCAGGCCATCCCGGCCTATGATCACCTCGCCCCCGAGCCGGTTTTCTCGGAACTGGAATCGCTGATCCGCGCGCTGCTTGACACGGTGATCCCGTCACGCGTGGTGCCAGTGGCTCTGGAGCGCACCCGGCCCACGGTCTGGGTCGGCAAGATCCTTGACGAGCGCCTGGTCGAAGGTGCCGAGTACTACCTGTCCGTGCAAGCCGGGCTGCCCGCCCACGCGCTGCTCGAACAACTGCCTCGGCTGTGCAAGGCTGGGGCGCCGGACGAGGTGGCACAGATTGTCAACTCCGCCCTGCCGGGTATCCCGCTGCGCGCGATGTCGCGCCTGCCGGCTGCGATCCCCGTGCGCATCGAGAACCAGTACTTTGCACTCGACAGCGCCCACCCGGCCTTCCAGCGCATGCTGGACGCGCGGGCCTGCCAGTTCTACGTGCCGGCCTCGCTGCCGGACGTGTCGCTCGAACTCTTCGCGGTATTGCCGGCATGAGATCTTCCGCCATGATGCTCCCGCGCGCCCTGCGCGACACTGCGCTGACTGTGACGGCGCTCGCCGACGCTGCCAGGCCAGCACCTGGCTTCGAGACGTTCCGTACGAGGTGTCTGGAACAAGTGTCCCGTCTGCGCGAGGAATTCTCGGCGAAGGGCCAGCCAGCCGATGTCGTCGAGGATGCCGCCTATGCCCAATGCGCCTTGCTGGACGAGGTCGCGCTGCGTTGGCTGCAAGGCACCGACCGCGACGCCTGGGAGCGCGAGCCCCTGCAAGTGGCGCAGTTCCAGAGCCATGACGCCGGTGAAGCGCTGATCACCCGCATCGAGCGGCGCCTGGCCGAGCCGCAGCCGGTGCTGCCATTGCTCGCCGTGTTCCACGCCGTCCTCGGGCTGGGTTTTCAAGGCCGGTTTGCGCTGAAGGGAGCCAGTGCCCGCGCCGCGCTCATGCGCGCCATCGATGAGCGCCTTGGTTACGCCGGCGTGCAGGAGGCATCCGGCCCGGTGCTGGTGACCGTCGGCAAGACGTCCCGGTGGCGCCACCTGTCGCCGCTTGCCTGGGTGGCCATCGCATGCGTTGGCTCGGGCCTTGTCTATGTTGCTCTGGACCGGTGGCTGGCCGCGGCGATCGCCCGCCTTGCAGGCTGAGAGGGCATTCGTGACCGGCTACCCCTACCGTATGCTGTTTGCCTGGCTCGCGGCACTGGCGCTCGCCTGGCTGGCATTCAGTTCGCCGTGGGCGTCGAAATGGAATCTGCTGCTCGCCGCCTTCACAATCGTCATGGCGTTGTTGGCGATCCTTGCGGCCACTCTGCGGCGGCGTGCACGGCGCCGCGCCGCGGACCCGGTCCTGCATTCTGTCAGGGCTTCACTGGACGCGCTGCCGGGAGACACCCGGCGCAATACGCCACTGGTTTTGGCCGTGGGAGTTGCGGCCGGCGCCCCGGCGCTGGCCTTCGGCGAGGCTCTGGTTCGCATCACCGACACCGCGATCTGGGTGCGTGTTGACGACCCGACCCGGCTGGCACACGTGGCGGATGCCCTCAAGCGATGGCGCGAGGGGCAGGGCCCGGATGCCGTCGCCTGCCTGATTGGCGCCGACCAGGCGAACGATGGGGGTTGCGCTGAACGCCGGCATCAGGCGCTGGCGCTCGGCCGTCGACGAGGCCAGCCGTGCGCTCGGCTATGCGTTGCCGGTCTGCCTCGCCGTGTATGCCGAGGAGGCCAACTGCACGCCTGACGACTGTCCCTGGTTCGGAATGTCGGGCACTGAGGCGGTGCCGGCGGATGCCCTGCCGGACTTCGTCGCCGCGCACGCTCTGCTGTATGCGCAGGCCGCCGGGCCTGCCGACCGCGAGGCCCGAATGCACCGCGCCGCGCGACTTGATGCCCTGGCACGATGGGCCGCTGGCGCGCTGCTGCCAGCTCTTGTCGACAGCCAGCGCAATAGCTTCCGCAATGGGATTCGATACGGGCGCCCGGTGCACGTCACGGCCTTCGGCGTGACCTGCGTCGCCGGCGTCCCCGCTGCGGACTCGCTGCTTGCCCGCTTCAGCGAACAAACGACAGCGCTTGGCCGGCTCCCCAGGGACGGCAGCCGTGCCGCTTACCCGCTGCCAGCGCCCCTGATCCGGGGCATCGCTCTGCAGCCGGTGCGGCGGACATTTCCGCGCGCCCTGGCGCACGCCTTTGCCTGGCTGTCGTTGGCCTTCTGCGCCGCCTGCACGGCCTCGGCCTGGCAGAACCGGGCACTGGTCGCACGCGTCATGGCCGATATGGCCCGCTATCGCGCGATCGGCGTCGAGCACGACGCCGCGCGTGTCGATGCGCTGCAGGCCATCAAGCGCGATCGTGACGAGCTCGAGCAGTATGGCCGCGCCGGTGTACCACCGCGTCTGGGCCTGGGCTTTTATCGCGGCGCCCCGTTGCTGTCGCCGCTCAATGCCCTGATCGCCGCATATCAGCCGCCTGCGCCGCCGCCTGCGACCATCGAGCTCGACAGCCTGTCGCTCTTCAGGAGCGGCAGCGCCGTGCTGAACCCCGGATCGAACCGGGTACTGATCGGCGCGCTTGAGATGATCAAGGCTCACCCGGACAAGCGCGTGCTGGTGGCCGGACACACTGACACCATCGGCAACCCGCACAGCAACCTCAAATTGTCCGAGGCACGTGCCGCCTCGGTGCGCGACTGGCTGGCGGATGCAGCCGACCTGCCGCTCACCCACTTTGCAATTCAAGGCTATGGCGACACCCGTCCCACGGCCGCCAACGACACCGAAGCGGGGCGCTCTGCGAACCGCCGGGTCGAGATCACGCTTATCCCCGATTGCCGCGATGGTCATCGCGACAATCGGACAACCTCTGGCCAGTCGGCCTGTTCATTCCAGCAAAAGGAGTAGAAAGCAATGGCAATTCCCGCATACATGTGGATCAAGGACGATGGCGGCGCCGATGTCAAGGGTTCGGTCACCGTGTCCGGCCGCGAAGGCAGCGTCGAAGTGGTCGCGTTCGACCACGCTGTCAACATCCCGACCGATTCCAACACCGGCAAGCTGACCGGCACCCGCGTACACAAGCCGATCGTGTTCACCAAGGAAACCGACGCCTCGACCCCCTACCTGTACAAGGCGGTCACCAGCGGCCAGACCCTTAAGTCGATCGAGATCAAGTGGTACAAGATCGACGATGCGGGCAAGGAAAAGGAGTACTTCAACACCAAGCTGGAAAACGTGAAGGTGGTCGGCGTCACGCCCAAGATGCTGGACATCAAGAACCCGGCCTACGAGAAGCACAACCACCTCGAAGACATCGAGCTGCGCTACGAAAAAATCACCTGGTCATACAAGGACGGCAACATCATCCACGCCGACAGCTGGAACGAGCGCTCGTAAGACGCTGCTGCCGGTGCCTGCTACCGGCTGGTCATCTCGCGCGGACGACATGTCGTGGTCCGCGCGCCCCCAGTCCTCTCCCCGCGTTCCCCGCTTCGCCCATGACTGCCCGCGATCTATCCCCGTTCCTGCGTCGCCTGAATGACCACTGCGCCCGCGCCCTCACCGATGCCGCCAGCCTTTGCGAAGCCCGTGCCCACCGGGATATCGAGGTCGAGCACTGGCTGATCAAGCTGCTGGAGCTGGGCGATGGCGACCTGCTGGCGATCCTGCGGCGCTATGAACTGGATGTCGACGGCATCTGGAACGCGCTGCTGGCCGCCATCGACCGGCTGCCACACGATCTGCGCGGCAAGCCCGGCCTCTCGCAGCGCGTCGGCCAGTGGCTCGAGATCGCCTGGATGCGCGCATCGCTCGAAGCGACGGCACCCGGCGAGTCGAAATCCATCCGTTCCGCGCACTTGCTCGCCGCGCTGGCCGAGTCGCCGTACTTGCTGCGCGCACCCGATGCGTGGCCGCTCCTGTCCGTGTCGGCCGCGCAGATCGAGCGCCTGACGCACGAACTGAACAAGATCTCCGTCGAGGCGGTTACGCCCGTTGCCCATGGTGCCGATGGAAAAGCTCCCGATTCGCCAATGCCGGAGCCAGCCCCGCCGAGGCCGATGCCGGGTCAGGCCGACACCTCCGCGCTGGCCCGCTTCACCACCGATATCACGCAGAAGGCGCGCGACGGCAAGATCGACCCTGTGTTTGGCCGCGATGTCGAAATTCGCCAGATGGTCGATATCCTGGCACGGCGGCGCAAGAACAACCCGATCCTGGTTGGCGAGCCGGGGGTGGGCAAGACCGCGCTCGTGGAAGGGCTGGCGCTCAAGATCGCCGAAGGGGATGTGCCCGCCGTCATCCGGGACGTCAGCGTGCTGACGCTGGACCTGGGGCTGTTGCAGGCCGGTGCAGGCGTCAAGGGCGAATTCGAGCAGCGCCTCAAGAATGTGATCGAGGCCGTGCAGCAATCCCCGACCCCGACCTTGCTCTTCATCGATGAGGCCCACACCCTAATCGGCGCGGGCAATACCGCCGGTGGCGCCGATGCCGCGAACCTGCTCAAGCCCGCGCTCGCGCGGGGTGAACTGCGCACCATTGCGGCCACCACCTGGTCCGAATACAAGCAGTATTTCGAGCGCGACGCCGCGCTCGAACGTCGTTTCCAGATGGTCAAGGTCGACGAGCCCGATGAGGAGAACGCCTGCCTGATGCTGCGCGGCCTGAAGGAGCGGTATGCCCGACACCACGGCGTACACATCACCGATGCGGCCGTCGCCGCAGCCGTCCGGCTGTCGCACCGCTACCTCACCGGGCGCCAGTTGCCGGACAAGGCCGTCGACCTGCTCGACACCGCCGCCGCGCGCGTGCGCATGAGCCTGGAGGCCACACCGGTCGCCATTTCCGCCTGCGAAGCCGAGCGCGCGGCCCTCGAGGTCGAGCGCACTGCCCTGCTGCAGGACCGCGACGCCACCGGTGCCGAGGCCGGCGCTAGGCTGGCGGCCATCGATGCCCGGCTGGCCGCGCTGGCCAGCGAGTTGAACGCGTTCTCGCACGCCTTCACCGAACAGAAACGCGCCGCCGGGAACCTGATCGCATTGCGCGCTCAATGGCACGCGGCCACCGATGAGTCGGTCCGCCGGGATCTGGTGCCGTCGATCCAGGCCGCGCACCAGGCGCTAGCCAGGCAGGGCCACCCCGCGCTGCTGCACGCGGAGGTCGACGAGACGGCCATTGCCCAGGTGATTGCCGATTGGACTGGGGTACCGGTCGATAGTCTGCTGTCCAGCGAGCTGGCCAACCTGTTGGAGCTGGAAGCGCGTCTGGGCCGGGTAGTGGTCGGCCAGGACGAGGCGCTGGCCGCGCTTGGCAAGAGCCTGCGGGCGGCCAAGGCGGGACTCAAATTCGGGGATGCGCCGCTGGGCGTGTTCCTGCTGGTCGGGCCTTCCGGCGTCGGCAAGACGGAAACAGCCCGTGCACTGGCGGATCTGATGTTTGGCGGCGAGCGCTCGCTGATCACCATCAACCTGTCGGAATACCAGGAAGCGCACACGGTCTCGCAGTTGAAGGGTTCGCCGCCGGGGTACGTCGGATACGGAGAAGGCGGCGTGCTGACCGAGGCGGTCCGTCAGCGCCCTTACAGCATCGTTCTCCTGGATGAAGTCGAGAAGGCCCACCGCGAAGTACTGAACCTGTTCTACCAGGTCTTCGACCGCGGCTTCATGCGCGACGGCGAAGGCCGGGTGATCGACTTCCGCAATACCGTCATCCTGATGACCTCGAACCTGGGCAGCGAACAGCTTCTGGCGGCGACCGATGCCGCGGCGGAGGCCGCTGCCGAACTCCCGGCCGGCACCCTGATGGAAGCGATCCGTCCGCTGCTGATCGACCACTTCCAGCCGGCGCTGCTCGCGCGTTTCCAGACCGTCGTGTATCGTCCGCTGTCGGCCGAGGCCATGGCCACGATCGTGCGGATGAAGCTTGGCAAGGTGGCCGACCGGATCGCGCGTCGCTATGGCGTGCCGTTACGGTGTGATGATTCCCTGGTGGCCGAACTGGTGCGGGCCTGTCTGCTGCCCGATTCGGGCGCGCGCAACATTGACAGCCTGCTCGACCAGCAGATCCTGCCGGTACTGTCGCGCGAGCTGCTGGTGCGTATGGCCGACAGGCAGGCGCCGGCGCCGATCCATCTGTCGTTCTCCGAGGAAGACGGCATCGGCTTGATCTTCGAGGAAGCATCCGTCACCACGGAGGCGAGTGCGTGACAAGGGGCGGGCCGGGCCTCTTCGAGGCGGTGACCGGATTCTTTGCGAACGGGGTCGCGATCGACGAGTTCGACGCCGCCACGCAGACCTTCCTGTCAATACAGGACAACATCCAGCGCATCCTCAACAGCCGCCGCGGTGGCCTGGCCCACTTGCCGGACTATGGCCTCGGCGATCTGTCCCGCATCTACCGGCACCTGCCGGCCTCGGCGCACACGCTCAAGCGCGAAATCGAGACCACGCTGCTGCGCTATGAACCGAGGCTCGAGGCGGTCGACCTCACGATCGAGGAGACCGAGCCGGGCATGCTGCTCAGCTTCACCATGAGCTGCCACCTGCACCAGGCCGGGCTGGTGCGGTTCGGCACGCACTTCACACCTGACGGACAGACGCGGCTCAAACTGCTGAAGGCCGACCGCGATCGTGAATGACTCCACGACCGATAGCGCGCCCGTCCCCCGCAAGCGGGAGACGGGCGCAAACATGCGGGCAACCTCTGTCGCGTTGTGGGAGAACGCTCCCAACCGCGCTTACTCGACCGCGATCCCCTTCTCGCGGATCACCTTGCCCCACTTGGCGTAATCCTGGCGGATACGCTGGCCCATCTGCGCCGGCGCCTGATAGTTGGCGATGGCGCCGGCCTTCAGCAGCTTGTCCTGGACATCCTTGTCAGCCAGGATCTTGCCGACTTCGGTCGAGACGCGATCCACGACATCCTTCGGCGTTCCCGGCGGCGCCAGCAAGCCGCCCCACGACACCGCGTCATAGCCCTTGAAGCCTTGCTCGGCGATGGTCTTGACGTCCGGCAGCATGGCCACGCGCTGCGGCGAACCGACCGCGATGGCGCGCAGCTTGCCAGCCTGGATGTGCGGCAGCGCGGCGACGAGGTCGGCATACATGATGGGCACCTGGCCGCCGATGGTGTCGCTGATGGCCGGCACGCCGCCCTTGTACGGCACGTGCTGCATCTCGAAGCCGCCCATCTGCTTGAGCAGTTCCATGCTCAGGTGGCCGAAGCTGCCGGCTCCCGAGCTGGTGTAGTTGAGCTTGCCGGGCTGGGCCTTGGCCTGCGCGATCAGCTTCGGCAGGTCCGTCACGTTCGGCAGCAGCGTGGGGTTCACCACGACCACGATGGGCAGGTCATAGACCGTGGCCACCGGCGTGAAGTCCTTGATCGTGTCGTAACCGGCCTTCCGGTACAGATGCGGGGCCAGCAGCGTCGGCGTGGCCAGCATCATGAGCGTGTAGCCGTCGGCCGGGCTCTTGGCCACCTGCGCGGCCGCGATCGAACCCGACGCACCGGCGCGGTTCTCCACGATCACGGGCTGCTTGAGGGCCTCGCCTAGCTTCAGGCCGACGATGCGCGACGCGGTGTCCGTGGGGCCGCCCGGCGGGAACGGCACGACCAGCTTGATCGGCTTGCTCGGCCACGCCTGCGCGAACGCGCTGCTGACCAGCAGCGGTGCCGCGGCCAGTGCCAGGATGGCGCGGCGGCGGGAGTGGACCATACGGGTGAAATTTCGAATGCGCACTTTATTGTTCCGGTTTGAGTCAGTGCAAGGTCTCCATTGGGCCCCCTTGCCGGGCCTGGCCGCGCCAACGGTCATGACGTCCGCGCGGCGCAAATACTCAGGCGTTGCCCGGGGTCTCCGGCAGCGTCAGCACGCCACGCGCCTGCAGGTCCTGCAATTGCTCGTCGCTCAGCTGAAGCAGGTTCTGCAGCACGGCGCGCGTGCCTTCGCCCAGCGTGGGCGGCGCGCTGCGGATCGGCAGGCGCTGGCCGTCGAGGCGGTACGGCGGCGCGAACACATGCGTGCTGCCGGCCACCGGGTGCGGCATCTCGCGCAGCAGGCCGCCCTGGCGGGTCCGCTCGCTGGTCAGCGCCTCGTGCAGGCCGGCCACTTTGCCACAAGGGATGCCGCAGGCCGTCATGCGCTCGAGCAGCAGGTCGCGCTTAAAGCTGCGGATCAGGCCGGTGATAAGCGGGGTCAGCGTCTCGCGGTTCTTCGCCCGCTCGACATTGGTCGCATAGCGCGGATCCTCGACGATGTCCGGGCGCTCGATGACCTGGCGGCAGAACTTGTCGAACTGGCTGTTGTTGCCCACCGCGATGATCAGCGGGCCGTCGGCGGACTCGAACATACCGTAGGGCACGATCGACGGATGGGCATTGCCATAGCGTGCCGGGTCGCGGCCCAGCAGCATGGCGTCCAGGCCATAGTAGCCCGTGACCATCAGCCCGCAGTCGTACAGCGCCATTTCGATCAGCTGGCCCTTGCCCTTGCGTTCGCGGCGGAACAGCGCGGCCAGCACCGCCTGCGCTGCGTACATGCCGGTCATCAGGTCCACCACGGCCACGCCGAACTTCAGCGGCGGCGTGTCGGCTTCGCCGTTGAGCGCCATCAGGCCGGCCTCGCCCTGGATCACCAGGTCGTAGCCGGGGCGCTTGGCCTCGGGGCCGCTGGTGTTGTAGCCAGACACCGCGCAGTAGATCAGCTCGGGCTTGATCGCCTTGAGCTGTTCATAGCCCAGGCCCAGCTTCTCGGCGCCGCCGGTCTTGAAGTTGTGGATGACCACGTCGAACTGCGGCAGCAGGTCATAGACGATCTGCACGCCTTCCTTGCTCTGCAGGTCCAGCGTGATGGACCGCTTGTTGCGGTTCATGCTGTTGAAGTACGTGGTCTCGGTCTTGCCGATGCGCATGCCCCAGTCGCGCGTATCGTCGCCGCGGCCCGGGTGTTCGACCTTGACTACTTCGGCACCGAAGTCGGCCAGGACCTGGCCGCACAGCGGCCCCGCGAACACGCGCGACAGGTCCAGCACACGCACCCCTTCCAGCGGGAAGTCGATGCCCTGGGATTGTTCCGTTGTAGTTTGCATTGCTCGTCTCCATGGGCTGCGACGAGGCAGGGTCGGCCTCGTCGCAATGAACTACTGTGGCCAGGCGGGCGTCATGCGCCGCGCATATCAGCGTGCCTGGTTGAGGCTGGCGAAATCCTTGCCTTCCGCCACCAGCTTTTCCAGCAGCGGCGCCGGCTTCCAGAACAGCGGGTCTTCCGTGGCGAAGGTCCGGATATCTTCCAGGATCTTCGGCAGGCCGACCATGTCCGCGTACTTCATCGGGCCGCCGCGGAAGCGCGGAAAGCCATAGCCGGACAGGAACGTCACGTCGACATCCAGCGGACGCAGCGCGATGCCCTCTTCCACCACCTTGGCGCCTTCGTTGACCATGGCCGCCATATAGCGGCGCATGATTTCCTCGGCCGTGAACTTGCGCGGCACGATGCCCTTCTTCTGGCGCTCGGCATCGACGATGGCGAGCACTTCCGGGTCGGGTTGGCCGACGCGCGCGCCCTGCGGGTAGAGGTAGAAGCCGCGGCCGGTCTTCTGGCCGAACCAGCCGCGCTCGCAGATGCGGTCGGCGACCTCGACATAGCGCGCCTTCGGGTCGCGCGTCGCGGCGCGGCGCTTGCGGGTGGCCCAGCCGATGTCGCCGCCGGCCAGGTCGGTCACCTGGAACGGGCCCATCGGGTAGCCGAAGCCGCGCACGGCCTCGTCGATCTCGTAGGGGCTGGCGCCGTCTTCCATGATGTAGTCGGCGGCCTGCTTGTAGATGGCCAGGATGCGGTTGCCGATGAAGCCGTCGCACACGCCCGCGCGCACCGGGATCTTCTTCATGCGCTTGGCCAGTTCGAACGCGGTCACCACGACGTCGGCGCTGACCTTGGACGGCACGACGATCTCCAGCAGCTTCATGATGTTGGCAGGGCTGAAGAAATGCAGCCCGATCACGTCCTGCGGGCGCGAGATGCTGCCGGCAATCGCGTCGATATCGAGATACGAAGTATTGGTGGCCAGCACGGCGCCGGGCTTGCACACGCGGTCCAGCTGCTGGAACACGGCCTTCTTGACCTCGATGTCCTCGAACACGGCTTCGATCACCAGGTCCACGTCGGCAATGGCGTCGTACGACGTGCTCGGCGTGTAGCGCGCCAGGATCGCGGCCTTGCCCTCTTCGGTCATGCGGCCCTTGGCGATCAGGCCGTTGTACACCTTCTCGACGTTGGCCTGGCCGCGCGCGATCGACTCGGCGTCGCGCTCGATCATCACCACCGGCAGGCCCGCGTCCAGCGCGGCCACGGTGATGCCCGCGCCCATGGTGCCGCCGCCGATCACGGCGACGCGGCTGAGCGCGCGCGGCGCGGCGCCTTGCGCCTCGGGCACCTTGGCGGTTTCGCGCTCGGCGAAGAAGGCGTGGACCAGGCCCGCGCGCTGCGGGCTGTTCAGGCATTCGACAAACAGCGCACGCTCGCGCGCCAGGCCTTCGTCGAACGGCAGTTCCACGGCCGCGCGCACGCACTCGACGATCTTCAGCGGCGAGAACAGGCCGCGGCTCTTCTTCGCGGTATCGGCTTGCAGCGCATCGAGTTCGGCCAGAGCGGCCGCCTTATCGGCAATGGCCAGGTCGCGCGTGCGGCGCAGCGGCGCGCCTTGGCCGAGCAGTTCGTTGACGTAGGCCAGGCCGGCTGCCACGGGATCATCCCCGTCAGCCAGGCGATCGACCAGCCCGGCGGCCTGCGCGGCCTTGGCCGACAGGTGCTTGCCGCTGAGCATCAGTTCGGCAGCGGCCTTCGCGCCCATCAGGCGCGGCGCACGCTGCGTGCCGCCGGCACCGGGCAGCAGGCCCAGGTTGACTTCGGGCAGGCCCAGCTTGGCGGCCGGCAGCGCCAGTCGATAGTGCGCCGACATGGCGACTTCCAGGCCGCCACCAAGCGCCGGGCCATGGATGGCGGCGACCATGAGCTTGCCGCTCGTTTCGATCTGATTGCAGACCTCGGGCAGCGACGGCGGCATCGGCGGCTTGCCGAATTCACGGATATCGGCGCCGGCGATGAAGGCCTTGCCTTCCCCCACGACCAGCACGGCGCGCACGCCGGCATCGGCCTGCGCCTGCTCGATCGCCTGCTTCAGGCCCTGGCGCACCGCCACGCCCAGCGCATTGACCGGCGGGTTGCAGATGCTGATCACCTGCACGTCGCCGTGGCGAAGAGCGCGAACGACGGAAGCTTCGTTGGTCATGGTTGTCTCCGATTGAGGTCAACCCGGCATTTTGCCTCGATAAGCTGGCTATACAATCCCAAAGGCCATTGACAAAATGTCAAATATAATTTGACGCTGGCTCGATCCTTCCGAAGGGAGGCGTTTGCGCCATGATATCTGTCCTTCAGGTGCGTGGATGAGCACTAATCAGTGCCGCTGGACAGCAATATCAGGCTGCGATGCGTCCAAACGGTATCTCAGTCCTTCGCTTCCCAAAGAGCAAATTCTTCCCGCGCACCCCGGCACGCCGCCGCATCGCGCGGATTCCGCGGCATACCCGCATTCCCAGCAGAAGCAGCCCGGCCCGCAGTTTCAGCCGGCGAAATTTTTCCGCGCCGCAGAATGACCAGCCTTGCTGCATGGCCTATAACCGCTCCTACAGGTTTCACCAGTTGAAAGCCTGACAAAGGAGACAACCGGCGTGACCACTCCCAGCACCTCGCTGCAGAAGGCCTGCCGCCTGCTGCGCGCGCTGACCGATGCCCGCAACAGCCGCCTGACCGACCTCGCGAACGCCGCCGGCGTCGACAAGGCGTCGGCGCTGCGCCTGCTGGAAACGCTGGTGGCGGAAGGCATGGTGCAACGCGACCCGGCCACCAAGGCGTTCATGCCCGGCCCGGAATGGCTGACGCTGCATGCCACCACGGTGCAGCGCACCGACCTGCGCCCGCTGGTCCGGCCCGCGCTGATCCGGCTGGCCAATGCCTTCCAGGACAGCGCCATCCTGTCCGTGCCGAGCGGCTGCGAGTCGGTCTGCATCGAACTGCGCCTGGGCAACTTCCCGATCCGCGCCAATTACCTGGAGATCGGCAGCCGCCGGCCGCTGGGCATCGGCGCGGGCAGCCTGGCGCTGCTGGCCGCCCTGCCCGATGCGGAGGTAGAGGCCGTGCTCGACGGCATCGCGCCGGCCATGCGCCGCTATCCGCGTTTCAGCCGGTCCATGCTGCTCGGCCATATACAGGCCACGCGCGAACGCGGCTACGCGGTGCTGCTGGATGTGGTGGTCGAGCGCATGGGCGGGATCGCCATCGCACTGCGCGGCCCCGACGGCTACCCGCTTGGCGCGATCAGCATCGCCGCGCTCAATGAGCGCATCACCGACCGCGAAGCCGCCATGGCGCGCGCGCTGCGGCGTGAAGCCGAAGCTTTCAACCAGACCTGGCGCCCGCAAACGGGCGCTCCCCCCGACACACAACGAGAACGGCCGGCCGCCCGGCCACGCGCCCGAGAGGAGGCATGACATGCGCTGGAAGCAACGTCCGCAAAGTTCCAACTGGGGCGATTTCGGGCCCGACGACCAGCTCGGCCGCATCAACCTGATCGGCCCCGAGCAGGTCGTGAAAGGCGCGCGCGAGGTGCAGGCCGGACTCAGCTTCTGCCTGTCGCTGCCGCTCGACTACCCGGGCGGCAACAAGCTCAACCCACGTCGCCACCCGCCGGTGCTGCGCCCGACCTTCCGCGATGACATCCCGTATGTGAATTTCCCGCTGGCGAAGATCGATCCGGCCGCCATCGATGTCCTCAGCGACGACCAGGTGCTGATGTGCCTGCAGTACAGCACGCAGTGGGATTCGCTGGCGCACGTGGGCGCGCTGTTCGATGCCGACGGCGACGGCAGGCCCGAGCGCGTTTACTACAACGGCTACCGCGCCAACGAGCATATCGTCGGCCCCGTTGACTACGCCGAGGACGACCACTTCGCGGCCCACCCCTGCGGCCACGATCACAGCGCTGCACAGGCGCTGGGCATTGAGAACTTCGCGGTCAGTGGCATGCAGGGCCGCGGCGTGCTGGTGGACCTGGCCCACACCTTTGGCATGGACTTCCGCAACGTCGGCTATGACGACCTGATGCAGGCCATGGACGCCACCAAGGCCGAGGTCGAGCCCGGCGACACGCTGCTGCTGCGCACCGGCTTTGCCGAGATCGTGCTGTCGATGCAGCGCGAGCCCGACGAAGCGGTGCTGCACCACAGCTGCTGCGCGCTCGACGGGCGCGACGACAAGCTGCTGCAATGGATCACCGATGCCGGCATTGCCGCGCTGGCTGCCGACAACTACGCGGTCGAGCGCTACCCGGCCCGCCCCGCGCCCGATGGCGACAAGCACCACCCGCTGCTGCCGCTGCACCACCACTGCCTGTTCAAGCTGGGCCTGCCGCTGGGCGAGCTGTGGTACCTGCGCGAACTTGCCGACTGGCTGCGCGCCAATGGCCGCACCCGCTTCCAGCTCACCGCGCCGCCGCTGCGCCTGCCGGGGGCGGTGGGCTCGCCGGTGACACCGATCGCCACGGTCTGACCACCTCACACGACACTACACAACGAGCCAGGGAGACGACATGAAGCTACGCCATTCGATGTTCCGCAAGGCCGCCGGCACGCTCGCCATGGCTGCCGCGCTTGCCTGCGGCGCCGCGCAGGCCCAGCCAGCGGCAGCAATCTCCGACGACATGGTCAAGATCGGCATGCTGCTCGACATGAGCGGCCTGTACGCCGACGTCACCGGCCGCGGCAGCGCCACCGCGGCGCAGATGGCCATCGACGACTTCGGCGGCAAGGTGCTGGGCAAGAAGATCGAGCTGGTGGTGGTCGACCACCAGAACAAGGCGGACATCGCCGCCAACAAGGCGCGCGAATGGTTCGACACGGGCCATGTCGATGCCATCCTCGACGTGGCGGCATCCGCGCCGGCGCTGGCCGTGCTCGACGTAGCCAAGCAGAAAAACCACATCGTGGTGTTCTCAGGCCCCGGCAGCGAGCGCATCACCAACGACCTGTGCACGCCGGTGTCGGTGCACTATGCGTACGACACCTATGCGCTCGCCAATACCACCGCGCGCGCCATGGTGCAGCGTGGCGGCAAGACCTGGTTCTTCCTGACCGCCGACTATGCCTTCGGGCACACGCTGCAGGAGTCGGCCACCGCGGTGATCAACGAAGCCGGCGGCAAGGTGCTGGGCGCCGCGCGCCACCCCATCGGCGCGAGCGACTTCGCGTCCTACCTGCTGCAGGCACAGGCCAGCAAGGCGCAGGTGGTAGGCCTGGCCAATGCGGGCGGCGACACCGTCAACGCGATCAAGGCTGCATCTGAATTCGGCCTGACCCGCAACGGCGCGCAGCGCATGGCCGGCCTGCTGCTCTACATCAACGATATCCATGCGATCGGCCTGAAGACGGCCGCCGGGCTGGTGCTGACCGAGGCCTTCTACTGGGACATGAACGACGCCACGCGGGCCTGGTCGCGGCGCTACTTCGAGAAGGTGAAGAAGATGCCGAACATGAGCCAGGCGGGCGCCTATTCATCGGTCATGCACTACCTGAAAGCCGTGCAGGCCGCGGGCACCGACGAAACCGCCGCGGTGATGAAGAAGATGAAGTCCATGCCGATCAACGACTTCTTTGCGAAGAATGGCCGCATCCGCGAAGACGGCCGCATGATCCACGACATGTACCTGTTCGAGGTGAAGAGCCCGGCGGAGTCCAAGTATCCGTGGGACTACTACAAGGTGCTGGCGACGGTGCCGGGCGACCAGGCCTTCATGCCGGTATCGAAGTCGCAATGCCCGCTGCTCAAGCGCTGATATGGCCGGGACAAGCTACGTTCGCGGCACCGGCAACACGCGCTTCGGCCGCATCGAGGGCAGCACGCCGCTGACGCTGATGGCGCAGGCCGCCGATGCCGCGCTGGCCGACAGCGGCCTGGCACGCGCCGACATCGACGGCGTGCTGTGCGGCTATGCCACCACGCTGCCGCACCTGATGCTGGCCGACCGCTTCTGCGAGTACGCCTCGCTCACGCCGGCCTATGCGCACGGCGTGGCTGCGGGCGGCGCCACCGGCGGCGTGATGGCGATGCTCGCGCACGAGCTGGTGCACGCCGGCCGCTGCCGCCACGTGCTGGTGGCGGCCGGTGAAAACCGGCTCAGCGGCCAGAGCCGCGACCAGTCGATCCAGACGCTGGCGCAGGTCGGCGAACCGCATGCCGAGGTGCCCAATGGCGCATCGGTGCCGGCCTACTACGCGCTGCTGGCCTCACGCTACCTGCATGAAGCCGGCGTGGATGCCGATGCGCTGTCGGACTTTGCCGTGCTGATGCGCGAGCACGCCGCCAGCCATCCGGATGCGCATCTGCGCGAACCGTTGTCGCTGGCCGATGCACGTGCAGCGCGTGCCATCGCCACGCCGCTGCGCCTGTCGGATTGCTGTCCGATCTCCGATGGCGCGGTCGCTGTGATCGTGTCGGCCGAGCCCGGCCCCGGCACGCCGGTGCGCATCGCCGGCGCGGGGCAGGCGCACCGGCACCAGCACCTGAGTGCGATCGACGACGTCATGCAGACTGGCGCCGCGGACGCCGCGCGGCGCGCGTTTGCCGAGGCGGGCGGCGGTGTGGAAGGCATCGATTACCTGGCGATCTACGACTCGTTCACCATCACGCTGGTCATGCTGCTGGAAGAACTCGGGCTGGCGGGACGCGGGCAGGCGCATGCGCGGCTGCGCGCCGGCGACTTCGGCTCCGACGGCGCGCTGGCGCTCAATACGCATGGCGGCTTGCTGGCCTTCGGGCACTCGGGCGTGGCCGGCGGCCTGATGCACCTGGTCGAAGCCGCGCGCCAGCTCGCGGGCCGTGCCGGCGCACGCCAGGCGGGCACACGCCGGCGCGCGCTGTTCCACGCCGATGGCGGTGTGCTGTCGTCCCACGTCAGCCTGGTGCTGGAGGCCATGCCATGACCCATCCCTACACCGCCGGCCTGGACGCCGGCGTGGTGCGCTACCAGTGCTGCGACGACTGCGGGGCATGGCAGCCGCTGGAGCGCCACGCGTGCCGCGCCTGCGGTGGCGTGCAACTACGCTGGCGCGATGCCGTCGGACTGGCGACAGTCCACGCCGTGACCGAGATCAGCCGTGCGCCGGACGAAGCTTTCCGCGCGCTCGCGCCCTACACGCTGGTGCTGGCCACGCTCGACGAAGGCCCGCGCGTGATGGGCCATGCCGAGCCCGGCGTGGCCATCGGCGACCGGGTGCGGGCGGGGTTCCTGCGCTTCGGCGAGGGCACGCTGCTGCGTTTCCGGCGCGAATAGCGCCACCTTTGGCGCCTTGCCGGCAAGCGCCCGCCCCGTCCCAACCGGCATCCACAACCGGAGTACTCCTTGGCACCGAAACGATCCCGGCTGCACGCGCTCGCCTTGCTTTCCTGTCTGGCCCTGTCCGCTACGGCCTTGCCGGCGGCGCACGCACAAACGTTCCCGAACAAGCCCATCCGGCTGGTGGTGCCCTATCCGCCCGGCGGTCCCACCGATATCGTCGCCCGCGTGGTCGGGCAGAAGCTGACCGACAAACTCGGCCAGCCGCTGGTGGTGGAGAACCGGCCGGGCGCCGGCGGCAATATCGGCGCCGAAGCCGTGGCCAAGGCCGCGCCGGACGGTTACACGCTGCTGGTCGCCACCACCGCGCACGCCATCAACATGACGCTGTTCAGCAAGCCCGGCTATGACACGCGCAAGGACTTCGCGCCGGTCAGCATGCTCACGCGCGGCCCGCTGGTGCTGGTGACCGCGCCAGCCACGCCGGCCGGCAACGTGGCCGAGCTGATCGCGCTGGCCAGGTCCAAACCGGGACAAGTCACCTTTGCCAGCTCCGGCAACGGCCAATCGACCCATCTCGCCGCGGAACTGTTCAACAGCATGGCTGGCATCCATATGACGCACGTGCCGTACAAGGGCAGCGCGCCCGCGCTGACCGATGTGATGGGCGGCCAGGCCACGGTGATGTTCGACACCATGCTGTCGGCCATGCCCTTCGTGCGTGACGGCAAGCTCAAGGCGCTCGCCATCACGGGCGCCACGCGCTCGCCGGCCGCGCCTGACACGCCGACTATCGCGCAGGCCGGCCTGCGCGGCTACGAGGCCAGCGCATGGAACGCACTGCTGGCCCCGGCCGGCACGCCGCCCGCGGTCCTCGGCACGCTCAACGGCGCACTCAAGGCCGTGCTGCAGGATCCGGACGTACGCACGCGCTTTGCCTCGCAGGGCTTCGCCGCCGAATGGACCGAGCCCCCCGCCACCGCCCGCTTCATCGGGCAGGAGATCGACAAGTGGGCCAGGGTCGTGAAGACCTCGGGCGCCACCATCGACTGACTCTCATCACCACTTACGCCTTGGCCATGACTGCCCCGCTCCAGCCCCTGCTCTCCCCTCGCTCGATTGCCGTGATCGGTGCCTCCGACAATATCCACAAGATCGGCGGCCGGCCCATCCACTACATGAAGACGCACGGCTACGCCGGTACCCTCTACCCCGTCAATCCGCAGCGCGATGCTATCCAGGGCCTGCGCGCCTACCCCACGCTGGATGCGCTGCCGGAAGTCCCGGAGCTGGCCATCATCATCGTGGCCGGCGAGGCCGCGGTGCAGGCCGTGCACGACTGCGCGCGGCTCGGCGTGGCGGCGGCCATCGTGATCGCCTCCGGTTTCGGCGAGGCGGGCCCGGAAGGCCGCCGCCAGCAGGACGAGATGGTGCGCGCCGCGCGCGCTGCCGGCCTGCGGCTGGTGGGCCCGAACAGCCAGGGCCTGGCCAACTTCGGCAGCGGCGCGATCGCCAGCTTCTCCACCATGTTCATCGAGGTGCCGCCGCAGGATGGTCCGGTGGCCGTGGTCAGCCAGAGCGGCGGCGTGGCGGCCATGGTCTACGGGCTGCTGCGCGGACAGGGCATCGGCGTGCGCCATATGCACGCCACCGGCAACCAGGCCGATGTCACGGTCAGCGAACTGGCGCTGGCCGTCGCGCATGATCCCGGCGTGCGGCTGGTACTGCTGTACCTGGAGAGCCTGACCGATCCCGAGATGCTGGCCGAAGCCGCGCGCGTGGCGCGGGCCCGCAACGTGCCGGTCGTGGCGGTCAAGGCGGGACGATCGCAGGACGGCCAGCGCGCCGCGGCCTCGCATACCGGCGCGATCGCCAACGAAGACCGCGCCGTCGATGCCTTCCTTGCCCGCCATGGCATCTGGCGCGTGGACGATGCGCACGCACTGGCGCGCTGCGCGCCAATGTACCTGCGTGGCTGGGATGCCGGCGGGCGCCGGCTGGTGGTGATAAGCAACTCGGGCGCAAGCTGCGTCATGGCGGCCGACGCGGCGCAGTCATTCGGACTGACGCTGGCGCCGCTGTCCGGCACTACCCGGGCCGCGCTCGCCGAACGCCTGCCCGGCTTTGCCACGACCACGAACCCGGTCGACGTCACCGCGGCGCTGCTCACCAACAGCGCACTGTTTGGCGAGGTGCTGCCCGTAGTGGCGCGGGACCCTTCGGCCGACCTTTTCCTGCTCGACATCCCGGTCTCCGGCATGGGCTACGACGTGTCGCGCTTCGCGCGCGACGCCGCGGCGTTTGCCGACACCGCGGGCAAGCCCATCGCGGTCGCGGCCTGGCAGGAGCCGGTGGCCGAGGCATTCCGCGAAGCCGGCGTACCGACCTACGCCAGCGGCGCCGAAGCGCTGTCGGCGTTCTCGCAACTGGTCTCGCACCAGCAACGCCTGCTGCAGATCGCCGCCGAAGGCGAGCCGCCGGTGCCGGCGCGCCACGCGCAGCCGATCGCTGCTGCAGGCACGACGATGAGCGAGGCCGCAAGTCTCGCCCGGCTGGTGGCGGCCGGCATGCCGGTGGTCGAGCACTACGTCTGCCATGACGTCGATGCCGCGGTGGCCGCCTGGCAACGCATCGGCGCGCCCGTGGCGGTCAAGGCAAGCTCCCCGCAGGTGCCGCACAAGAGCGAGCACGGGCTGGTGGCCCTGCATTGCAACGATCCGGAAGCGGTTGCCGGCGCCTTCACGGCCCAGACCCGCAAGCTGCAGTCGATGGGCGTGACGTGTGAAGGCGTCGTGGTCGCGCGCATGGCGCGCGGCCAGCGCGAATGCATGATCGGCGCGCATTGGGACCCGGTGTTCGGCGCGGTGCTGGTGGTCGGCGACGGCGGCAAGTATGTCGAGGTGCTGCGCGACACTGCCGTGCTGCTCGCCCCCTGCCGCGAGGCGGACGTAGAACGGGCGCTGGCCGGTCTGCGCATCGCCCCGCTGCTGCTGGGCGTGCGCAACGAGCCGGCCGTGGACATTGCAGCCCTGTGCCGGCTGGCCGTACAGGTGGGCGAACTGGTCCACGAGGCCGGTGGCGCCATTCACTCCGTCGACCTCAACCCGGTCATGGCGAACCCCGACGGTGTGGTGGTGTTGGATGCGCTGCTCGAGGTGGCGGAAGCCCCGCGTCAGGGCCGTTGACGACCGATCGCCCTGGAAGCGGCTTCAGTCGACTGCGTTCAGGGCTTCGCCCAGCGCATTAATCAGGTCGTCGATCTCGCGCGGGTCGGCAATGAACGGCGGCGCGAGCTGGATGGTGTCGCCGCCGTAGCGCACATAGAAGCCCTTCTTCCAGCAGTGCTGGGCAATCTCGTAAGGGCGGCGGCCCGGTTCGCCGGGCGCGTGCGCGATGGTCAGGCCAGCGGCCAGGCCGTAGTTGCGGATGTCCAGCACATGCTTGCTGCCCTTCAGGCTGTGCACGCTTTCCTCGAACATCGGCGCGAGCGCGCGCACGCGTCCGACCATGTCCTCCTTCTGCAGTACATCCAGCGCGGCGATGCCGGCGGCGCAGGCGACCGGGTGCGCGGAGTAGGTGTAGCCGTGCGGGAACTCCAGCATGTAGTCGGGGCCGCCCGACTGCATGAAGGTGTCGTAGATCTCCTTGCTGGCGATCACCGCGCCAAGCGGCTGCGCGCCGTTGGTAACCTGCTTGGCCACGTTCATGATGTCCGGCACCACGCCGAACGCTTCCGCCGCGGTGGTCGCGCCGACACGGCCGAAGCCGGTGATGACCTCGTCGAAGATCAGCAGGATGTTGTGGGCCGTGCAGATCTCGCGCAGGCGCGCCAGATAGCCGGCCGGCGGGATCACCACGCCCGCCGATCCGGAGAACGGCTCGACGATCACTGCGGCAATGGTCGAGGCGTCATGCAGTGCGATCAGGTCGAGCAGGCGGTCGGCCAGCTCGGCGCCATGCGGCGGCAGGCCGCGCGAGAACGCGTTCTGCGCCAGTTGCGTATGGGGCAGGAAGTCCGCTTCGATCCCCTGGCCGAACAGCTTCCGGTTCGGCGCGATGCCGCCTACCGAGATGCCGCCGAAGTTCACGCCGTGGTAGCCCTTCTCGCGGCCGATCAGCCGGGTCTTGCCGGCCTGACCTTTGGCCCGCCAGTAGGCGCGGGCCATTTTCAGCGAGGTGTCGGCCGCCTCGGAGCCTGAGCCGGTGAAGAACACATAGTCGAGCCCGGCCGGCGTCATATCGCGCAGCTTGTTGGCCAGCGTGAAAGACAGCGGGTGCCCGTGCTGGAAGGCCGGGGCGTAGTCGAGCTGCGCCGCCTGGCGGCTGATGGCCTCGGTGATCTCCTGACGCCCATGGCCCAGCCCCGAGCACCAGAGGCCGGACAAGCCGTCGAAGACCTTGCGCCCGTCGGCATCGGTGTAATAGGCGCCGCTGGCCGCCACGATCATGCGCGGGTCAGCCTTGAACTTGCGGTTCCCCGTGAACGGCATCCAGTGGGCATCGAGCCAGGCGGCATCGGTGCGGATGTCCGGGTCTTGCGAAGATGGGAGCGTCGAGGTGGTCATGGTGTTCGCGTGGATCTGCGTTGGTTTCGCCCTGGTTTTGCGCCGGGCGCGGAGGAAACTTTGTGTGTTGCCGATTATTGGCAACGGCGTTAGTCTTTTGAATATTCAAATATCCATCTTTACTTGTATGAATGCGCAAGTATCCGGGCCACGCTCCCGGAAGAGCCGTGCCCTGCTCGGGCAGTTGAGCGACATGGACCTGCGGCTGCTGCGCGTCTTCAAGGCGGTGGTCGAATGCGGCGGCATGGCCGCGGCGGAACTGGAACTGAATATCGGCATCTCGACGATCAGCCGCCACGTCAAGGACCTGGAGACCCGGCTGGGCCTGACGCTTTGCCGCCGGGGCCGCGCCGGCTTCACGCTGACGCCGGAGGGCCAGGGCATCTACGAGGAAACGTTGCGGCTGCTGGCTTCGGTGGAAGCGTTCCGCAGCAGCGTTGACGACATCCACAGCCGCATGGGCGGCGAACTGCACGTGGCCGTGTTCGACAAGACCGCCACCAACCCGCAAGCGCGGCTGGGCGATGCGATCGCGCGGTTCTGCGAAGCCGCGCCGGACGTCTCGCTGAACCTGCATGTGGCAACCATTGGCGCAGTGGAACGGGGCGTCATGGAAGGCCGTTTCCATGTGGGCATCATCCCCGTGCACCGCAGCTCGCGCAGCCTGGCCTATACCGAGCTGTTCGACGAGACCATGCTGCTCTACTGCGGCGCCCGCCATCCGCTGTTCGGCAAGCCAACCGGCAAGCTGTCGTGGGCCCAGCTGCGCGCGTATCCGTTTGCCGGGCTTGGCTATCACTCGCCCAATATGGAACTGAGCCATCGGGCCAAGCTGCTGCGCAAGGCGACCGGCTTCGACCAGGAGTCGATTGCCACACTGATCCTGTCCGGCCAGTTCCTGGGCTTCCTGCCCGATCACTACGCGGCGTATTTCGAAAGCCAGAAGCTGATGCAGGCCATCGAGCCCGGGCGCTTCCAGTATGCGTGCCGGTTCGTGAGCCTGCTGCGCCGCTCGCCGGAGCCGTCGCGCGTCGCGCTGCTGTTCGAGCAATGCCTGCAGGAGGCGCACGGCAAGGCGTGAGCCGGCGGCGTGGCGTTTGCGCGGGGCCGCGCCTTCCCGCGAAGGCGCGGCCGCAGGACATCAACTTGCCCAGGACGTGTTGTCGTCAAGCGGGTACACCGGCCTCGCGACCTGACGGAACGGGAAGCGCTCATAGCGTGAACTGGTGACGCCCTCCCCATCGCACTCGACCACCGCCCTGGCCATCGGCACGAAGACCGGGCGGCAGTACATGCGCGATTTCAGCAGCAGGAACCTCGCCCGGTGCGGATCGATGCCGATGTGGGTGAAGATCCCCGCGTCCCAGTGCTCTTGCGGCGTCTCGGTCACGATCACCTGCGCCGCGCCGATATCGAGCAGCACCGTCCGTCCCATGCGAATGCGCTGCCCGGTGTACGTGGGGCCGCTGATGACGTACTCCCCATCGCTCACGGCGGCCACCTTGCCGGTCAGCAGCTTCGGTCGCGGATAGACGTCCAGCTGCGGCAACGGTACCTTGTCGCCCACGGGCAGCGTGATGCTGGCGCCGACCCCCGCGTCCAGCAGCGCCGCCACTGCCTCCGGATCGCAGACCGGCCCGACCGCAATGCCGGTCAGGCCCTGCGCCAGCGCTTCATGCAGCACCGCCATGTTGTCGCAGGTGCCGCCGGACATGCAGTTGTCGCCGTGATCGAGCAGCAGCACCGGCCCTTCGCCAGCGCGTTCGGCAAGTTGCGCGGCACGCGCGATGGAACTGGCCAGCGGCTCCGCGTCGTACGAAAAGCCATCGCGCTCGCCCCACGCCTGCGCCGCGATCCGGCTGGCAATCTCGTCGGCCTTTGCCGGGTCGCCGTCGCCGACTACGATCACGCTCAGGCATGGGGCGGCGATATCGGCCAGGCCAAAGCCGGCCAGCACGGATACCGCCAGCATGCCGTCCCGCTCCGCCTCGCGCGCCAGCGCGACGGCGCGCTGCATCGCGCCTTCGTCGGTGCGGCTGCGCAGGGTATGCGTGATCAGCGGCGGACGCCGCCATGCCATCACCGGCCGCACGCGCCCGGCGACCATCTCCAGCAGCAGGCGGCCGGCATGCGCGCCGGTTTCGTACATGTCGACGTGCGGGTAGGTCTTGAAGCTGACCGCGATGTCCGCATGGTCGATCAGCGCCTGTGTGATGTTCCCGTGCAGGTCCAGGGCCACCGCAACCGGCGCATGCGGCAGCACGCCGCGCAAGCGGCGCAGCAGGTCCCCTTCGCCGTCGTCGCTGTTCTCCGCCACCATCGCGCCGTGCAGGTCGAGCATCACGGCGTCACAGCCGGCTGCGGCCGCGACGATGGTGTCGCATAGGTGGGTGTAGGCGTCGGCGGCAACGCGGCCGCTCGGGTTGGCCGCGGCAATCACCGGCACCACGATCTCGGCGCCTGCGGCCTCGGCCAGGTCGATAAAGGCCGCCGCAGCGGTACGGGTGCCTTTGGCGACGCGATAGGCGGCTTCGCCGTAGCTAGGCTCGAACGACGCCAGCGGCGTCGGCACCGGCGAAAAGGTATTGGTCTCGTGGTTGAGACGGGCAATCAGGATCTTCATCGGGGCAGTCCGTTCGGGTTCAGGGCAGCGTGGCGGCATCGAGCATCGCGTGCAGCAGCACATTGCAGCCGGCTTCGAGGTGCTCGGGCCGTGCGTCTTCGATTTCGTTGTGGCTGATGCCGTCCTTGCACGGCACGAAGATCATCGCCGCCGGGGCGACGCGGGCCAGGTAGACCGCGTCGTGCCCGGCACCGCTGATCACGTCCATGGCGGAATGCCCGAGGCGGCGTGCGCCGTCCCGTACCGCTTCGACCAGACGGGCTTCGAACGGCTGGGGCGGGAAATACACTACCTGCTGCAGATCGATGGCGATACCGCTGCGTGCCGACAGGGCCGCGGCGGCGGCACGGAACGCCGTGTCCATGGCGGACAGCACGGTGTCGTCAGCGGCGCGCAGGTCGACCGTCATCGTGACCCGGCCCGGAATCACGTTGCGCGAATCGGGATGCACGCTCAGACAGCCCACGGTGCTGCGCCCATGCGGCGGATGGTCCAGCGCGATGCGGTTGACCATGCCGACAAGTTCCGATGCGGCCAGCAGCGCGTCCTTGCGCAAGTGCATCGGCGTGGGCCCGGCATGCGCTTCCATGCCGGTCAGCACCACGTCGTACCAGCGCTGGCCGAGGGCACCGGTCACTACGCCGATGGTGATGTCGTTCGCTTCCAGCACCGGGCCCTGCTCGATATGGGCTTCAAAGTATGCCCCCACGGGGCGCGCGCCGACCGGCTCCGGTCCGGCATAGCCGATGGACTGCAGCGCCTGTCCGACGGAGATACCGTCGCGGTCAAGCTGCTGCAGCACGTCGGGCAGCGCGAATTCGCCGATGAACGCGCCCGAGCCCATCATGACCGGGACAAAGCGCGAGCCCTCCTCGTTGGTCCACACCGCGACCTCGAGCGGCGCATCGGTGACAATGCCGGCGTCATCCAGCGTGCGCAGCACCTCGATGCCGGCGAACACGCCATAGTTGCCGTCGAACTTGCCGCCGGTCGGCTGCGTGTCGATATGGCTGCCGGTCATGACCGGCGGCAGCGTGTCGTCGCGCCCGGCGCGACGCGCGAAGATATTGCCGATGGCATCGACCCGGATCGCGCATCCCGCGGCTTTGGCTTCGGCGACGAAGAAGTCGCGCCCCTGCCGGTCCAGGTCGGTCAGCGCCAGGCGGCATACACCGCCCTTGGGCGTGGCGCCGATGGTGGCCAGGCGCATCAGCGTGTCCCACAGGCGGTCCCCGTCGACGCGCAGGTCGGCCCGCGCACCGGCAGTGGCGGCTGCCGTGCGGGCGGCTTGCATGGTAGTCATGAAATCCCTCGTATTCGGTTGGCCGGCACGCCGGCCTGCAAGATTGGGTTCAGGCCGCAAGGCCGACGCCGAGATAGCGATCCTTGACCGCCTCATCGGCGCGGAACGCGTCGTTGCTGCCGGTGTAGACCACCCTGCCCTGTTCGATGATCACGTGGCGGTCGGCCAGCTGCGTGCACACCTCCAGGTTCTGCTCCACCAGCAGGATCGGCACGCCGGCCGCCTTGATGACCTTGAGCTGCGCGACGATCTCTTCCACGATCACCGGCGCCAGGCCTTCGACCGGCTCGTCAAGCATCAGCAGGCGCGGATGGTTCATCATGGCGCGGCCGATGGCCAGCATCTGCTGCTCGCCGCCGGACAGCTGGGCGCCGCCATTGGTGCGCCGCTCGCGCAGGCGCGGGAAGATGCGGTAGATGTCCTGCAACTGCCAGGGCGAATCCCGGCGCGCGGCCAGCCTGAGGTTTTCCTCGACCGTCAGCAGCTTGAAGATGCCGCGGTGTTCGGGCACCAGGCACAGCCCCTCTGCAGCGATCCGGTGCGGCGCCATGCCGGCGACATCCTTGCCGCGGAAGACGACGCGGCCGCCCCGGGGCCGGACCACGCCGGCGATGGCCTTGAGCGTGGTCGACTTGCCGGCGCCGTTGCGGCCGAGCAGTGTCACCACTTCGCCTTCGCCAACCGCCAGCGAAACGCCTTGCAGCACATGGCTCTTGTCGTAATAGCCATGAATGTCCTGTACGTCGAGCATCATCCCTTGCCTCCGGTAATCATGTTGCCGAGATAGGCGGCACGCACGCGCGGGTCGCTGCGCACGACCGCGGGCGCGCCTTCCATCAGCACCTTGCCTTGCTGCATCACGGTGACGGTGTCGGAGATGTCCATTACGATGTCCATGTTGTGTTCGATCAGGACCACGGTGTGGTCCTGCGCGAGTCCGCGGATCAAACGCTTCATCGCGCCGAGGTCGTCGACGCCCATGCCCGAAGTCGGCTCGTCCAGGAAAATCGCGCGCGGCCGCGCCGCAATCGCCATGCCGACTTCCAGGCGCCGCTGCTGGCCGTGCGAAAGCACGCCCGCTGGGTTGTCGGCGACCCGGCTCAACTCCAGCCGCTCCAGCACCTGGTCGACGACGTCGGCGCAGGCCAGATCGCCGGCCGGCAGGCGCCACCCGTTCATCGCCTTGCGCGGCGACGTGCCCAGCGCGGCCAGGCGCAGGTTCTCGCGCACGGCCAGGTTCGGGAACAGACTGGTCACCTGGAACGAACGGGCGATGCCGCGCTGGACCCGCTGGTAGTCGGTTTCGCCGGTGACGTCCTTGCCGTCGAACACGATGCGACCGGCGCTGACTGCCTTGGTGCCGGTCAGCATGTGGAACAGCGTGGTCTTGCCGGCGCCGTTCGGGCCGATGACCGAATGGATCGTGCCGGACATCACGCGCAGGTCGACGCCGCCCAGGGCCATGAACTTGCCATATTGCTTGACGATGCCGGTAGCTTCGAGAATGGGCGTTTTATTTCCGGGGTTCATGCGCGTTCCTCCTGCGTGACGGGAGCGCGGCGCACGCCGCGCAGACGATTCCACACCGAGGCGCCCAGCCCCCACAGCCCGCGCTGCATGAACAGGCTGACCGCGATCAGCAGGAAGCCGAGCAGCATCAGCCAGCGCGGCCAGAGCGTGGACAGCCAGTCCGCCAGCAGCACATAGAAGGCGGCGCCGAGCACAGAGGCAAAGATGTTGCTGGTGCCGCCGATCACGGTCATCACCAGGATCATCTCGCTGGCGTGATAGTCGATATTGGTCAGCGGCGCGATGCCGGTCAGCATGGCGTGCAGCGCGCCGGCCAGCCCGGTGACCGCGCCGGAGACCATGAAGGCCAGCAGCTTGAACGCCTTGATGTTGTAGCCGACCGCGAGCGCGCGCTCCTCGTTGTCGCGGATCGCCAGCAGCGTGCGGCCGAGCACGGACTCGGTCACGCGCAGCACCAGGAAGAACACAGCCAGGAACACCACCGCGACAAAGCCATAGAACTGCCACGGCGAGGCCAGCGAGACCAGGTCGTGACCGGCCACCGACAGCGGCGGACGCGGGATATCCAGCAGGCCGTTGTCGCCGCCGGTAATGCCGGGCGCGGTGTAGGCCAGGAAGTAGAACATCTGCGCGAACGCCAGCGTCAGCATCACGAAGTACGTGCCGCGCTGCCGGATCGCGAACCAGCCGACCAGCGCGGCGGCGGCCGCGCCGATCACGATCGCCAGCAGCAACGCCAGCGGCATCGGCAGTCCGGCGCGCGTCAGCGCCAGCCCCACCGCATAGCTGCCCAGGCCGAAGAAGATGCCCTGGCCGAACGACAGCAGGCCGGTGTAGCCGAGCAGCAGGTTGCACGCCATGGCCGCCATCGCATAGACCAGCACTTCGGTGGCAAGCGTGCCGGAGCGCATCGTCAACGGCAGCAGCAGCGTGACGCCGAGTGCCAGCCACCAGAAGCGGTAACGCACGAGCCCTTGTTTATCCATTGCCATCATCCCCTCCCCAGCAAGCCATGCGGACGCAGCAGCAGCACCGCGGCCATGGCGACGTAGATCATCAGCCGCGCGCCTTCCGGCCACAGCGTGCTCATCAGGCTCTGCACGACGCCGACGAGCAGGCCGCCCACCAGCGCCCCGGTAAAGCTGCCCATGCCTCCCACCACGACCACGATGAAGGCCACGCCCAGCGCCTCGACCCCCATGAAGGGTTCGGCGCCGCGGATCGGCGCGGCCAGCACCCCGGCAATCGCCGCGGTGGCGGCGCCCAGCGCGAACATCAGGCTGAACAGGCGGAACACATTGATGCCGAGCAGCGACACCATCTCGGTGGATTCGCTGCCAGCGCGCACCGCGCTGCCCAGGCGCGTGCCTTCCAGCAGCCACCACAGGCCGATGGCCAGCAGCCCGGTGAAGCCGATCACGAACAGGCGGTACTTGGGATAGATGAAGTCGCCCCACATCACCACACCCTGCAGCGCGTCCGGCGGCGGCACGTCGACGCCGAGCGGACCCCAGCCGACGATGATGAGTTCCTGCACGGCCAGCGCCAGGCCGACCGTGACCAGGATGTGGAACTCGTGCGGCTGCGCATAGACATGGCGCAGCATGACCTTTTCGGTGAGCCAGGCCAGCGCGCCGATCACGATCGGCGCGACGACCAGCGCCACCCAGAAGTTCAGCCCGATCTGCAGCGCCTGGAAACAGAGATAGGCGCCCAGCGCATAGAACGCGCCATGGGCGAAATTGACGAAGCGCAACAAGCCGAACACGATCGACAGCCCTACCGCCAGCAGGAAGTAGAGCATGCCGATCCCGACGCCGTTGATCACCTGCAACAGATAGACGTTCATGAGTCGTACGAATGTGGGAAGCCGCCACGCCGCGCGCGGCCGCGCGGCATGGTGCTTCTGTGTGCTTCGGTGTGCTGTCCGCCGGGGCGGCTGCCCCGCACGGCCTCAGGACATCAGGCCATCTTGCACTGGGTCTGGTCGACCGGCAGGAAGGCCTTGCCGACGCTGACGACGTCGGCGTAGTCGTCCTTGTCCTTCATGCGCGACCTGGCCTTGCCCTTGAGCAGGTAGTAGTTCTTCAGCACCTGGTGGTCGGCGGCGCGGATTTCCTCGGGACCGGTCAGGCCCTCGTACTTCATGCCTTCGAGCGCCGCGACCACGGCCTTCGGATCGGCGCTGCCGGCCTTGATCATGCCGTCCACCAGGATCTTGGTGCAGATGTACGAGCCCGCCAGGCTGTAGTTGGGATTGGCCTTGAACTTGTCTTGGCTGCGCTTGACCAGCTCGCGGTTCAGCGGGGTATCCACGCCGTGCCAGTACTGCGCGCCGAAGTAGACGCCCTCGCACAGGTCGGCGCCGAGCGACTCAAACTGCTCCAGGCCCGACGCCCACGCCAGCAGGATGGTGGTGTTCTTCTTCATGCCGAAGCTGACGGCCTGGCGCAGCGTGTCGGCGGACTGCGAACCGAAGTTCAGGATCAGCAGGACGTCCGGCTTGGCCGCCAGCGCATTGGTGAGATAGCCGCTGAACTCCTTCTCGGTCAGCGCGTGGTAGCTGTTGCCGACATGCTCGATGCCTTTTTCCTTGAAGATCGTCTTCGCCGCCGATAACAGGCCCTCGCCAAACACGTATTGCGGCGTGATCGTGTACCAGCGCTTGGCCTTCGGCATCGACTCGATCAGCGGCCGCACGGTGCGCTCGATCGCGCCGAAGGTCGGTACCGACCAGCGGAACGTGGCGCGGTTGCAGTCCTTGCCCGTGATCTCGTCCGCGCCGGCCGTGGTCACGAACACGCCGCCGAACTTCTCGGCCTCCTTGCCCATGGCGAGCGACTCGGACGACAGGATGCCGCCGGCAAAGTAGCGCGCGGACTTCTGCTGGGCCAGTTCCTGCACCTTGCGCACTGCGGTGGCAGGCTTGCCTTCGGTATCGAGCACGCTGTACTTCAGCGGCCGGCCCAGCACCTGGCCGTACTGCTCCAGGGCCAGACGCATGCCCAGGTCCGCGAATTTCCCGTTGGCGGCAAAGGCTCCGGACATGGGGACGGGGCAGCCGAACTCCAGGGCCTCGCCGGCGGCAAAGGCGCTGCGGGCATGGATCAGGGAAGTGGGGACGGCAGACAGCGCCGCCAGTTTCAGCAGGTCACGACGATTCAAGGCTCACTCCTCGGTATGTGGGGATCGGGCTGCACGGGGCGAAAGTCTGGACAACGCCATGTCATCGGCGCTCCACCGTCTCCCCGACATGCTGGTGACTTTCGCCCGGCTCCGATACCGACCGAGCAAGAATCGAACCTGTTTATTCTATTTATGATGATAAATAGAATAGAATTATCTTAGGAGTCGGCCGGAACCATTGTCAACAAACGGAAAGTCAGGGTTTACGCACGCTCCGGACCGGCGCCTGACGGGGTATTTCGCTGTACGGGACCGGCGCTCACGCGTAACAGGAACGGTGCAGGCACGCGTTGTTGCCGGGCGGCACGCACCGAGCCGGGGCAAGCCGGTGGCGGCTTGCGAAGCGCGCTGGCACCGCGTGCGCGCACAATGCGGATGGAATCAACGGCGCTGGTTAGAATGGCGGCGCCCACGGGCCGGCAGGCTGCGTGGCGAAAGACAAGGAAAGAGGCAATGGCGACGTTTCGGGAGGGCAAGACCGGCGCCATCGAGATCCGCAAGCAGAAGCGCGCGGACCTGGTGGCGGAAGAACTCAAGCGGCTGATTACCCAGCGCAACCTGCGCCCGGGCGACAAGCTGCCGCACGAGCTCAAGCTGCAGCAGATGTTCTCGGTCAGCAAGAGCACGATCCGCGAGGCGCTCAAATCGCTGGAGGTGCAGGGCCTGATCAGCGTCAGCACCGGGCCGTCGGGCGGGGGCACGATTGTCGAAGTGCCGCTGGACCGCACCTTCCAGCTGATGCAGAACTACCTGTTCTTCAAGGACGTCGGCATTGCCGACATCTATACCGTGCGCCGCCTGCTGGAACCCGAGCTGGCGGCCGGCGCGGTGCCGCACCTGACCGAGGACGACTTCAGGGCGCTGGAACGCACCATCGACCTGTGCGACCCGGCATCCGCCGCGGCCGCGACGCCGCTGCTCGACCAGCGCCAGGAAGACCTGACCTTCCACGACATCCTGGCGGCGGCCAATCCCAACCCGATGCTGCGGTTCTCCTGCGAGCTGATCAACGAGATGATTCGCCAGCTGGTGGTGTTCGGCAACGACACCCCCGCCTGCGAGCACGAGAAATTCGGCGCGGCCAACGTCGTCTTCCACAAGCGCATTGTCGAGGCAGCGCGCCAGCGCGACGCCGGGACGGTACGTGCGCTGATGTCGGCCCACATGGAAGAATGCACGCACTACGTCACGCGCATGAACGGCCGCGTGCATGGCCGCCTGGTGCTCGACTCCGAAATGCCGCGGCGCGGCCGCATCCTGCCGGCGGACGACGACGAGACCGAATGAGCCGGCGGCGCTGGCCAGCGCCGGCACCCGTCGCGTTCGGAAGCGCCTGGGCGTAAAAGGAGCAACAGGAGCAACACTCGCCACCGGTCAATCGTGTCGCGCGGCACATTCTCCTTGCCTGTCATCCGATACTGTATATATTTACAGTAACTGTATGGATGAACAGTGCGAGGAATGCCATGGAACATCTGATCCGTGTCCAGAACGACTATGATCGCCAGGTGCTGGCCTGGCTGCGCGCGCGCATCGGCGATGCCGCGCTACAGTCCGCGGCGGGCCGGCTGGCAGGCGCGCGCAAGCCCTACCTGTCCACCATCTGCCGCAGCCTGGGTATCCGCCCGCCCACGCGCCGGGATTTCGCCCAGGAAATGGCGCGCATGCACCGTGCGGTTGGCGACCAGTACCTGGCGCGCATCCGCGCCATCCTGGCGGCACCGGCCGGCGCCGCCCGCTGATCCGGCTGCCTGCGGTGGCTGCGCAGTGACTATGATCAATCACGACGCTGTGTGCGGCGAGGACCGTGCCGCACCCACACCGCAACTCACCGGACAAGAACATGAGCAAGACCGGTTGCATCGGCCTGGGGGGCTTTGGCTCGAACCATGCGGCGCTGATGCGCGCCATCGAAAGCCCCTCCCCGTTCTCGCTTGACGACGCCTATGCAGGCTGAGCCGGCCACTGCGGCGCCGGCCGCCATGACGCACGCTCGCGTCGTCCTGCTGACGGCTGTCACCATGCTGGCCTTTGCCGGCAATTCGATCCTGTGCCGGCTCGCGCTCAAGGGCACGGCGATCGACGCGGCCAGCTTCACGCTGGCCCGGGTCGTCAGCGCGGCGGCGGCCTTGTGGCTGATCCTGCTGGTCCGCCATGGCCCGCGCCGGGTGGCGGTTGGCGGCAACTGGCCGTCGGCACTGGCGCTGTTCGCCTATGCGGCAGCGTTCTCGTACGCATACCTCCACCTTTCCGCCGGGACAGGCGCGCTGCTGCTGTTCGGCGCCGTGCAGGCAACCATGACCGGCTATGGCCTGTACGCCGGCGAGCGCCTGCGCGCCTGGCAATGGCTGGGGCTCGCGCTGGCGCTCGGCGGACTGGCGTGGCTCGTGCTGCCGGGGCTGTCGGCGCCGCCGCCGGGCTCATCGTTGCTGATGGTCGTGGCCGGCATCGCCTGGGGCATCTATTCGCTGCGCGGCAGGGGGGCAGCCGATGCCATTGCCGCCACCACCGGGAACTTCGCCCGCGCCATGCCGCCGGCGCTTGTGCTGGCCTTGCTGATGCACGCGCAGCGCCGCCTCGACGGCGCCGGGCTGGCGTGTGCGCTGGTGTCCGGCGCCCTCACCTCCGGACTGGGCTACGTGGTCTGGTATGCGGTCGTGCCGCAGCTGCGTGCCGCCACCGCCGCGACCGTCCAGCTCAGCGTGCCGGTGATCGCGGCGGCGGGTGGCCTGGCGTTGCTCGGCGAAGCCATGACCTTGCGGCTGGCCGTCAGCGCTGCCGCCGTGCTCGGCGGCATTGCGCTGGTCATTGCGGACAAGCCGCGCTGATTCCCGCAAAGCCCCCGGCGTGGAACACCAGTGGCTCGCCCCGGTTCATGCGGTAGGACACGATCTCCACAATGAACAGGACGTGATCGCCGACCTTGCGCGCGCTGCGCGGGCGGCACACGAAGCAGGCCAGCGCGTTGTCGATCAGTGCCGTACCGCATGGTCCGGGCGTGAGCGACACGCCCTGGAAGCGGTCGATGCCGCTGGTGGCAAAGCGTTCGCACAAGGCCTGCTGCGTGTGTGCCAGCACGTTGATCGCATGGCAAGGCGCGGCGCGGAACGCGGCCAGGCTGCCGGAACCGAGCGCCAGGCTCCAGAGCAGCAACGGCGGCGACAGCGACACCGAGGCCAGGGAATTGATGGTGACGCCAACGGGCCTGCCATCGGACCCGGTTGCCGTGACCACCGCCACGCCGGTGGCGAACTGTCCCAGCGCACGGCGCAGGGCACGGCGCATGGTGTGCCCTGCGTCCTCGCCGTGGCCGGTATCGGCCACCTCTGCCAGGCCGCTGTCGTTGCTTGCCTCGGTGGCATACGGCAGCAGCGCGAGCGCGGGCATCATTGCGCGGCCGGCCGCACGTCTGCGGGCGGCGCATCGATGTCGAGGCCCAGCGCCATGCGGCCCGCGTACTCGTGCTGCGCGCCGGCCTGCATTGGGTGGAAACGCGCGCCCTGCGCATCGCGGAAGCGTCGTTCCAGCCCGGCGTCGCGATAGAAGCCCGCGCCGCCGGCCAGCTCCATGGCCAGGTCGGCCGTCGCCAGCACTGCGCGCGCGGCCAGCGCGCGTCCGCACATGACCCGGTTCGTGGTCACGGCACCCGGAGCCTGGCTCGCTGCCGCGGCGAACATATCGTCCAGCGCCAGGCGCGCAGCATCGCATTCGTTGCCGATGCGCCCGGCCAGCTCGACGGCATGCGGCGAGATGCGGCGCTGCTTTGCCATCCGCAGCGCGATATCGCGCGCGGACTCGGCAATGCCGACGTAGACCGAATAGATCAGCGGCAAGGCGATCATCGCTACGGTATGCATCATCGGATGCCACACGCCCTGCGGGCGCCGCGCGGCAATGGCGCTGTCGGGCACCAGCACGTTCTCGAGCACCACGTCGTGCGAGCCCGTGCCGCGCATGCCCATCGTGCGCCAGGTCGGCACGATACGCACGCCCGGCGTCTTCATCGGCAGCGCGAAATGCAGCACGGTGGGGCCAGCCTGCGGATCATCATGGACCGCGCAGGTCATGAACAGGTCTGCCGCCGGCGCACCGCTGGCGAACACCTTGTGCGCGTCGATGCGAAAGCCGCCTTCCACGCGCGTTGCCGTGCCGCTGCCATGCAGCCAGTCGGAACCGCCACTACCTAGCAGCACGATCTGCTCGCCACCCACGCGCTTGAGCAGCCCTTCCACCGGCGCATTCTGGTTGCGCCAGCGCCAGGCGGCGGTGGCCACCGGATGCGTGTGCATCGCGAACGCCAGCGCGGTCGAGCCGCAATACTTGCCGAGTTCGCGCAGGACCTGGCCCAGTTCCTGATGGGACAGGCCGGCACCGCCGAATTCGTGCGGTACCGCGGCAGCCAGGAATCGTTGCGCCCTGAGGTCGTCGTAATTGGCGCTGACGAAGGCGTCGCGGGCATCGATGGCCGGGGCGCGTTCGTCGAAGGTGCGGCCGAGCGAGGCGGCAAGCGCGAGCCAGTCAGACTGCGCACCAGCGCTGGCATCGGGGGCGGTGATCGTTTCCATGTCATAGGTCTCCTGCTGAATTGCCGGCGGCCTGCGCCGTTGTTTGGCGTCAGGCACGGTGCTAGTATCGGAGCCCGGCCGGCTCCGTTCATTGACCGGGCCTCCGGCTTTCTTGCGCAAGACGCCGGGTTTGCGGAGAAGTGACCATGGATGCTCTGTCCGATCTCCTGCGCGCGGTGCAACTGAGCGGCGCTGTCTTTCTCAACGGCGATTTCAGGGCGCCGTGGTGCGTGATCTCCGAAGCGGACTGCAGCCTGCGTGCCGCCTTCCTGCCTGGCACCGGCCCGGTCGTGTCCTACCACCTCATCACTGAAGGCAGTTGCTGGGCCCGCCTGGTCGACGGCGACGGGCAGGGACTGCGCGTCGACGCCGGCGAACTGCTGGTCGTGCCGCAAGGCGAACCCCATGTGCTCGGAAGCGATCTTCGCCTGTGCCCGATCCCGGCCGGCCCGCTGGTCGCGGGGATGATGGAGAGCAATCCGGGCGAGGTCATGCGGCTGTCCTATGGCGGGACCGGCACGCCGACGCGCATGGTGTGCGGCTTCCTTGCCTTCGACGATATGCTCGGCAACCCCCTGCTCTCGTCTCTGCCGCGCCTGTTCAAGGTGGGGTTGGACGGCGGCGTCGAGTCCGCGTGGCTGGCACCGGCCCTGGCCTTCGCGACCTCGGAAGCGGCCGTTCCCAAGGCCGGCAGCGCCACTGTCCTGGCCAAGCTGTCGGAACTGCTGTTCGTGCAGGCCGTGCGGCGTTGCATCGACGGCATGCCGGAAAACGAGCGCGGCTGGCTGGCGGCGCTGCGCGACCGCTATGTCGGCCGTGCGCTGTCACGCATGCATGCGCGCCCGGCCTATCCGTGGACCGTCGATGAACTGGCCAGCAACGTGGGCCTGTCGCGCTCGGCCCTGGCCCAGCGCTTCACCGACCTGCTCGGCCAGCCGCCGATGCAGTACCTGGCGCACTGGCGCCTGCGCATCGCGGCCACGGCCTTGCGCAATGGCAGCCAGTCCATCGGCGAAGTTGCCGGCATCGCCGGCTATGACTCCGAAGCGGCATTCTGCCGGGCCTTCAAGCGCGAATTCGGCCTGCCGCCGGCAAGCTGGCGGCGCCATCGCACCGACCATGCGCCCGAGGCCCCGGAGGCAACCGTCACACAGTGAACGGCTGCGCGCTTGCCCGACCAGCGCGCCACGAACGGCCAGGGGCCCGCAAAGGGCCCCTGAGGTGATGGCTCGCCGACTGGCAGCTACATCTTCTGCTTGGTGCTATCCGCGGCTCCCTGCACCTTCTCGCCACCGCGTTCGATGTCCTTGCCGGCGCCGTGAATGGTGTTGCAGCCCGTAATCACCAGCATGCCGGCGAGGGCGAATAGTGCGAACAACTTTCTCATGACGATCTCCTTGCTCCATGTGGATGTGGGCACGCTGCGCAACAGGAACCAAGGGTCCTGGGCTGCTAAGTTGAGCGTAGCAAGCAGCAAACCGTGCGGGCAGTCCGCATTCGTCCTACAACGGTGTCAGCGGGCTGCGCAAATCGCCCCGCCGCCAGGACCCGAACATGCGCAAGACGTCATTGCGCGGAATGCGTTGAGCCAGGTCAACGGACCAACGATTGTCCGGCGTGCGGCCTCCTGCGCTGTCCATACTGGAACCACCAAGGCGTGCGCGCCCCGGTCCCCTGACGGGACAAAGGCTCGAACCGGTCCGCGCCGCAGCCGATACATCTTTCCAATACGACAGACATCACCATGCCTTTCCGCCTCAGATTCAGCCCCCACGATATCTATCCCGATGCACTCGAAGCCCGTCTGGCCGAACTGCACGAGATCGCCGCTGACGTCCAGCGCGCCCAGGAACGCCGCTGGCGCAAGCACGACACCCTGCTTCCGCAGGGCGCCGCATCGCAGGGCAACCCGCCCACACTTCACTGAGACAGCGCTCAGGCCTGCCGCAGATAGCGCGCTGCTGGCGTGGCGTGGCTCAGGTGGCCGGACATGGCCCGGCGTGCTGCCTCGTAGGCGGCCCACTCGGCGCCGTCCTGCAGCGGCGGAATAGTGACCACCTCGCCCTGATCGAACCCGGCCAGGGCCGCATCGACCATATCGTCGGCACGCATCACCCACTCCGCGGGCAGGTTCTCATGTCCGCCCGTTCCGGCGACGTGCCAGAACTCCGTGGCCGTGGCGCCCGGCAGCACGGCCTGCACCCGCACGCCCTGGTCGGACAGTTCGTGCTGCAGTGATTGGGTCAGCGCCAGCACGTAGGCCTTGGTCGCGCCGTAGACACCGTTGAGGATCTCGGGGCCGATCGCCACGATCGACGCGATATTGATGATGCTGCCGCGCCCGCGCCGCACGAATCCCGGGGCAGCGGCGTAGACCAGGCGCGTCAGCGCCGTGACATTGAGGTCGATCATCTGCGCCATGCGGTCGACATCGGCCTCCAGCAACGGCGCAACGGCCCCAAACCCGGCATTGTTGACCAGCGTGTCGATGTGCTCGTCTGCGCGCAGGATAGCCTCCACGCGCGCGAGATCGGCCTGCTTGCCAAGATCGGCGGCGACGATGCTGACGCCGCGCCCCGTCGTGTCGCGGATGCGCTGCGCTACGGCTGACAGCCGTTCCTCGTTGCGCGCGACCAGGATCAGGTCGTGGCCGCGCCGCGCGAGACGGTCGGCATAGATGGCACCAATGCCCGAAGACGCGCCGGTGATGAGAACCTTGCCCTGTGTCGTAGTGTCCATGCTGAACTCCTGTTTGCATTGAAGGGGAACCGCTTTCGATTTTCGGTGCTGGCGGCGATGTCTCATATGACCAAAATCCGTCAAAAAGAGACAAAGCGTCGCGCCAGCAGGACGGCAGCGAAAGTCCTACAATGCATGGCATTCCCAGCATGATCCCTCTGATCCGGACACCATGAGCGCACGCATCGGACTCGTCGTATTCCCCGGCTTCCAGTTGCTCGACCTGTCGGCGCTGACCGTCTTCGAACTGGCCAATCACGGGCGGCAACCCGCACCCTACGAAGTGACGGTGGTATCTCATGGCGGCGGGATGGTCAGGAGTTCATCGGGCGTCGCGTTCGAGACCCAGCCGATCGGCCGGCGGCGCTATGACACGCTGCTGGTTGCCGGCGCGACGGAGGTTATGCCGGCGGACCCCGAACTGATCCGGCAACTGCAGCGCGCGGCACCGCGCGCGAGACGGATCGCAAGCATCTGCACCGGCGCGTTCATCCTTGCCGAAGCCGGGCTGCTGGACGGCAGGCGCGTCACCACGCACTGGGCCATGGCCCACGCACTGCAGAAGCGCCATCCGTCGGTCACAGTCGATGAAGACCGGATCTTCGTACAGGATGGTCCGGTCTGGTCGTCTGCGGGCATGACCGCCTGCATCGACCTAGCGCTCGCGCTGGTCGATGCCGACCAAGGCGCATCGGTGGCCAGGAGCGTGTCGCGCAAGCTGGTGATCCACTACCGGCGTACCGGCGGCCAGTCGCAGTTCTCCACGCTGGCCGAGCTCGAACCGAGCTCCGACCGGATTCGAGAAGCGCTCACCTTTGCACGCGAGAACCTGCGCGAGCCGCTTTCGGTCATCCAGCTAGCCGAGCATGTCCATTGGAGTCCGCGTCATTTCAGCCGGGCTTTCCAGTTGCAGACGGGCCTGACGCCGGCCAAGGCAATCGAGAAACTGCGGCTGGAGGCCGCGCACGCCCTGATTGAAAAGGGGGAGTCGTCTATCACTCGCGTGGCCACACTGACCGGCTTTGGCGACGAGGAACGCATGCGCCGCGCGTTCCTGCGCGCGCTCGGCAAGCCACCGCAGGCCCTGGTGCGCGAGATGCGTAGCCGGCGCGGCGAGCCTTTCACAGCCCTGGCCGTCGCGGCCTGAGCCTGCCAGCCGCCGCGATGGCTGTCGCCAGCCCTGGCAATTGTGAACAACTGTGATATGCGATTGGCAAGGCGCTGGGGCTACGGAAGAATGGGTAGTTCGATGCGGCGTGGCCAAAGAAGGATTCGGCCGCGGGGCAAATTCTTCCGAAGTAGCCACCATGAAACGACCAACCCGGGATTGTGTACTCGCGCTGATCGCCTGCTTGCGGGATGCTGGCCCCGTGCGACGCGATCATCTCGCCAGCGCGTGCAGGCTGTCCGCCGCCGAACTCACCCGCGCACTGAAATCTGCCCGTCAAATGGGCGTGGTCGCACACCTGCCGGCCACCGAGAACATAGCGCAGGCAGAGCGCCTGCTCGCGCTGACTGGCCGGCCATTGCCTCCTGCGCGCCGTGTTCCCGCGCGCGACGGCGAATCCGGCCCCAGTTTCCAACCTTTGCTGGACGCATGGGGCATTGCCCGGCCAAAGCCACGCCGGGTCAGCCACCGGCACTGACGGTTGCCGCAACGTGTTGGATGGAGCAGGCGCCAGGGGTGTCACGTCTCAAAGCAAGTGGGTTTTGTCTCACAATGAGGCATTGAGGCGGTGCCGCCTCCTCAAAAGCGGCGGCCCCTTGCGAGGCCGTCCGTTGGGTGGCGGGAAGCGGAGCAGTCACGCCCGCTTTGGCGCGGCCGCCCCGCCGGGGCGGCGTGCCTTACTGAGCCGGAAAGGTCAGCGCATTGGTCAGGTCGCCCATGACCGGCTTGCCGTTGGCGATCAGCGACGTATCACGAAGCTTCAGGCCTGGCAGCGTCGGCAGGGCGAAACGGTGCGTGATGAAGCGCAGGACCGAGGCGGTGTCGTACTGCGTATGGTCGACGAAGCCCCGCTTGGCGAACGGCGAGACGATGATCGCCGGAATACGCGTGCCCGGGCCCCAGCGGTCGGCCACCGGAACCGGCGCGTGGTCGTAGAAGCCGCCGTTCTCGTCGTATGTCACCACGATCAGCATGTTTTTGTACTGCGGGCTGGCCTGCAGATGCTTGATCACGTCGGCGATGTGGGCATCGCCGTCGGACACGCTGGCGTAGCCGGGGTGCTGGTTCAGGTTGCCCTGCGGCTTGTAGAACGCTACGGCCGGCAGCTTGCCCGCATCTGCATCGGCGAAGAACTGGCTGTCGAAGTCCTTCAGGTGAGCCGCGCGATAGTCGGCATGGTCCACCGGGCTGAATGCCGCATAGTAGTTGAACGGCTGGTGGTGGGCCTGGAAGTTGGGCACGGTGTTGTTGTAGATCTTCGTACGGTCAACCGTGACAGTTTTCCACGCGCCGGCATACCACGCCCAGCTCACGCCTTTCTGGTCCAGCAGCGTGGCGATCGTGTCCTGCGTTTGCGCGGGCAGCGTGCTCGCCTTGCCCGGATCCGCCAGCAGGCCGGACGTATCCGTGGAGGCCGGCGTATTGCCGCTCGGCTGGTACGCAGGCTGCATCGTGTTCACGGCATAGTACATGCCGGCGCTGTCCTTCGGCGTCAGCGTGCTGTCATTCACGTACTGCGCCTTGCCGGTCAGGATGCTTGCCGGGCTGGTCGCTGCCAGCGCCAGGCTCTTGCCGTCGGCGTTCACTGCCGCGATCGAGCCCGATGCCACCGACTTGTCGGCGTTCGGGTAGGTCGGCGCGCAGGCGCACACCAGGTACTGGTGGTTCAGGAACGAGCCACCGAAGGTGCCCATGAAGAAGTTGTCGGCCAGCACATAATCCCTGGCCATCTGCCACATGGCCATGCTGCTGCCGTCGTAGTAGCCCATCACCAGGCCGCCGGCGTCCGAGAACGCGGCAAACTTGTCGTTCTTGCCGCCGTTGATCTGCATCTGGTTGTTGTAGAAGCGGTGTACCAGGTCGCGCGTGACCACATTCTGGCCCACGACCACGCCCGAACCGTTTACGCCAGCCGGATCGTCGATGCGGAACGGCTTGTTGGCCCAGCCCACGGTGTTCGCTTCAGGGAGGGTCACGGACTGGCCCGCGGCCGTAAGGCCGCCCCAGGTCGGCGGCAACGTGGACAGCGTGGAGCCGTCGAAGTCCTTCTGCGGCTCCGCGGTGCCGACGCCGGTCGCGTTGACGCCGGGAATGCCGTTGGCGCCCGGGAACAAGCCGTAGAGGTTGTCGAAGCCGCGGTTTTCGGCGTAGATCACCACCACGTTCTTGATGTTGTTCAACGCCAGGCGCCTGATCACCCCATCCTTGATCGCGGCGCCGATATTGCCGCCCGATGCCACGGCATCTGCGATCAGGTCGATGGCCTGCTCGATTTCAGCTTGCAGCGCGGCCTTGATCCTGGCGTCCGTTTCCTTGTTGTGGTCTGCCAGCAGTTTATCTGCCGCCACGCCCAGGCGGTCGGCCAACTGGGTGCGTGCGGCGTCCAGGTTGCCGCCGTTGCTTTCCATCAGCGCGGCCAGTTCGGTGGAAATGGCGCTGATCACGGCGTTGGAGCCGGCCGGGGCGCGGAACACCAGCTTGCGGGTCACGGCGGCGTGGCCACCGGCGTCGTCGTTACGGAACGCGTCCGTATCGATTTCGGCGACCACAGAGCCCTGGCCGTTCACCGTGAATGCGCCCTTGGCATCGGTGAAGGTCGAGGGTTCGCCGCTGTCGCACTGGGCGTTGTTGTTGGTGTCGATACAGACCTTGGCATGCTCGAAGTAGCTGCCCGTCACAACGCCCGACGTCGTGGCGGTGGGCGTTGAATCGTTGCCGCCACAGGCGGACAGGCATGCGGCGGCCAATGCGGCCAGCGGCCACAGACGGGGATAACGGCTCATGGCTTTCCTCATTCTTATGTGGGAGTACTACGGTGCTGCAAGGAAGCGCGGGCACTTCCGAGTGCGAGCGAGTGTGAGCCGCACGTATGTCAGATTGATGATGCACGTCGTTGCATGCCGCCATACCGAGGTGTCGGTTCGATGAAACGACACGCGGCTGTCATCAATGCGGCATACCCTTTGGCGCCTATCCAGTCGTCACCCCGTCGTCATCCATCGTCATGAGCCTGCCACCGCTATTGTGGAACGCTGCGTGCCCCTCGCCCTTCACCTGGTTGCGTGTTGCCGGCAATCTGCTGATCGTGCTGCTCGTGAGCCTGATGCCGGGATGTGGCAAACCGGACAGCGCGCCGGCAACCGCGAAGCCAAAGCCGTTCTACGCGATGATGGCCGAGCGCCATCCCGATATCGCCAGGCTCAGCGCGCTGGGCAAGGCCCTGTTTTCCGACCCGTCACTGTCGGCCTCCGGCAAGCAGTCGTGCGCGAGCTGCCACAGCCCGGAGCACGCGTATGGCCCGGCCAACAACCTGTCGGTGCAGCTGGGCGGCGCTGATATGGCCCGTACCGGTGTGCGCGCGGCCCCGTCGATCCGCTATGTGCAGAACCTGCCGGCCTACACCGATCACTATCACGAGAACGACGGCAATGACGCCGAAGACCAGGGGCCGACCGGTGGGCACAACTGGGACGGGCGTGCCAATTCCGCGCACGACCAGGCTCGTGTTCCGCTGTTGTCGGCCCATGAAATGGCCAATGCGGAGCCGCGCGTTGTCGTGGAGAAGATCCGCGGCGGGCCTTACGCCGAAACGCTCCGCGCGGTGCTAGGCAAGGATGTGCTCGACGACGAGGAAACGGCGTTCAACGCCGTGCTCATGGCGCTCGAGGTGTTCCAGCAGACGCCGGCCGAGTTCTATCCCTACACCAGCAAATACGATGCGGTGCTGCGCGGGCAGGCACACTTGACCGCGCAGGAGTTGCGCGGCCTGCGCGTGTTCAACGATCCGAACAAGGGCAATTGCGCCGCGTGCCACCCGTCCGACATTCGCGAAGGCGCACTCCCCGCGTTCTCCGACTTCGGATTCATTGCGGTGGGCGCGCCGCGCAACCGCAAGCTTGCGGGCAATGCCGATCCGGCGTTCTACGACATGGGTCTTTGCGGCCCCGACCGTACCGACCTCAAGGACCGCGCCGACTACTGCGGCCGGTTCCGCACGCCGTCACTGCGCAACGTTGCGTTGCGCCAGGCGTTCTTCCACAACGGCATCTTCCATTCGCTCGACGAGGTGCTCTACTTCTACGCGGAACGCGACGTCAAGCCAGAGAAATGGTATTCGCGTGACAAGGACGGCAAGGTACGGAAGTTCGACGATCTGCCTTCGCAGTATCACGGCAACGTCAACATCGATGCACCGTTCGGCGGCAAGCCGGGAGACAAGCCGCCGATGACCGAGGCCGAGATGCGCGACGTGATCGCGTTCCTGAAGACGCTGACTGATGGCTACCGGGCACCGGTTGCCGCCACAAACCGATAAGCAGGCGTAAATCGGCAACGAAGAGCGGCAACGAAGCTGAGACTGGCACCGGCTGACGCGGCCCACCGCGGCAAGCAAGCCGCGCACGCGCTGATCCTGCAACTTGGCCGCGGGCCTGGTTGAGAGGCTGACCCGGCCCTCAACCATCAGGCTGTCGGGCCGCGACGGATTTCGGTATCAGGCAAGCCTTTCTTTCAGAAATGCCACGAGATAGGGAGTCGCGGCGGCGGCCATGGTAGATGCGGTGGATGGGTCAATACCCATCTTTCCGGCCAGTGACTCCGCCACCCGGCCGGTCAGGATGCCCTCCCCGCCCTCCTTCAGCGACTGGAAAAACCCATCCCCACGAATCAGGCCTGCAGCGAAAGCCGCAAAGAAACTCTTGCCTGCATGCTCGCCCAACAGGCCGCCACTCTGTTCTTCCACGTGAGCATGAGCGGCTTCTGCCGCATGGCCCAGCATCTGCCGGGCATCGTCGGGACTGATGCCCTGATCCGCCAACGCCTGGGCGGCCTGTCCTCCGTGCTCGGAAGCAAGAAATTCGGTGACGAGTTGCTGCACATCCATGGCATGCCCTCCTGAAGGTACACGGATGATTGATCCGAACGGGGACGATGGCGGCAAGCGGACGAATGCCGCCGGGCGATGCTGTCATTGCATGAAAGTTGGCCGCCCCCGTGACAGACGTGCCGGCCCGCGAGCGCACCTCTCATCGCGGTGCATTGAGAGACAGTAGCGCCGGTCGGCTTGCCCTGAGTCATTCGAAAGTGAGGCCGGAGGCCCCATGCAGCGAATGCCTTCAGGAGCAAGCCTTGCCGTGATCCGGCTTGTAACCCTTGGCCTTCGCGTCCGCCTCCGACATGTATTCGCCGCTCTTGGTCTTGCCATAGTAGCGGTCAGACGGGCAATGGTAGACCTTTGTGGATGCGTTTGCCCACACTTGGCCCGGCCCACCGCCCGGCGCCACGGCGGTCTTCTTCTCGCCTGCCGGGGCCAGCGGCGCCGCGGGCTTCGCCGGCGCCGCGGCTGGGGCGGATGAAGAGGTTGCAGTCTTCGGCGCGGCGCCGGCGGCCGCGGGCGCCGAAGCGGCAACCTCGGCGCCGTACCAATCCTTGATGCCCTTATGTCCGGCGCAAGCCCCTTTCTTTGTTGCGCCCGAATAGTAGGTCCCGTCCTTGCAGAGGGCGGTGCTACCGGTCGGCGCACCAGCGGGCGCCTGCGCATGGGCGCCGAGCGAAATGCCCAGCGCGGCCGCTGCGGCCATCGATAACAGCAGAGTCTTCATTGGCTGCTCCCATATCCGGGTAAAACCACGGGATGAAAATACGCTTGCGCGGCACTGTCGACAGGCCGCGAATCAGGCATTGCCCAAGGCGGATTGCCGACACAGGCAGGCAAGCGGGCGACCGTACCCGTTGCAGTGCGGCACGGTGTTGCGGTGCCATTTGCCCGCATGTGTTTCCATTAACCGTTGCGAAGTCCGCGCCGTTGACAGCGAGTCGCGAAATTGTGGAAACGGCAGTTGCAGGCGTTTCCGCATCCCCGCGTCCGTTGGGCTGCCCGCCTGGTCGACGCATCGACGCCAATCGCACAATCTGGCAAAGTACGGCATTTTCACGCCAGATGGCCGGCCCCCCTCGCAAGCCGCTCTCACAGCAAGGAGCACAATTGTGAACCCAATCGCGCGCGGCGCTGCCCTGCTCCTGTGGTCGGCGCTGTACTTTGGCTCCGGCTATGTTTCCCACAAGATCAACGGCCCGTTTGCCACCACGGGTTATATCTGGTTGCCGGCAGGCGTGACTGTTGCGGCCTTCATGCTGGCACCGGCGCGGCGCTGGCTGGCGCTCGGAATGGCCTTCTTCGCGGCACAGATGCTGCTGGGCGCGGTCGAAGGCCGCGACGCCTGGCGCATGGTGTTGTTCTCCCTCGACGAAATCGGCTTTGCCGCGGTTGCCGTCGCGCTGGTCCGGCTCACACGCCTGACCCGGTTTTCGCTTGAGGGCCTTGCCTTCGTACGCGCGCTGCTGATTGCCGGCCTGGTGTGCAGCGTCGCAAGCGCCGCTTTTGGTGCGGGCTGGTACACGATCGTGACGGGCGCTGCGTTCTGGCCGGTTGCTCGGGTCTGGGCCGCATCCGACCTGGTGGGGGTGCTTATCATGACGCCCGTTCTGGCCGGCTGGTCGCACTTCCGGGCCAAACGCTCCGGCGGCATGAGCCGTAGCGACTTCCTGTTCGGCCTGGGCGCATGTGGCGCACTGCTGGTCACTGCGCTGCTCATCTTCGATGGGATCGGCCTGCCGCCTCTGCCAGGTGGCCTTTCGTTCGCGCTAACCTATATTCCGCTGTTCTTTGTCACGGTCGTGACGCTGCTGTGGGGCCCGCGCGCCGGATCTGCGTTGGTTGCCCTGCTCGCTTGCGTCGTCCTGATCAATACCAGTCAGGGCGATGGGCCCTTCGTAGAAGCCGCCATGCATCGCGGCAGGTCACTGCTGGAAGCACAACTCTACCTGGCAGTGGCCGCCCTGCTGACGCTGCTGATCAACACACTCAAGACAAGCCGCGAACAGCTCCATGAGCAGTCGGCCACCCGGCAGAACGACGTGGAACTGGCGCTTGCCGCCAGCGCCCAGTTGATCTATTGCCTGGATCCCCATCACGGCACGATCCGCTGGAGCGGCAACCTTCAGCGCGCCCTGGGCGTGTCCGAAGCGGACTTCTCCGATCTCGACAAGGTGCTTGCCCGGGTGCACCCCGAGGACCGTGCGCTGGTGCGCCGCCGCTGGCTTCGAGAAAGCGACGGCGAATCACGCGGCGACTTGCGGTTCCGCCTGCAATTGCCAGCCGGCACCACGACCACGCTTGTCGATATGAGCGGCCCCCTGCTCGATGGCGACGAATCGGTTGCCGTCATCGCCGGTGCATGGCGCGTGATCAGACCTGTACCAGCGGAAGGTCGGATCGCGGCATGACAGCGTCGACGGGCACCGGCACCGGAGCCTTGCTTATCCACGGACTGGGTGGCACCCAGTTCGACCTCGGCCCGCTGCACAAGGCCTTGCGGCGCGTGGACGTCGAGACTCATGCCATCACCCTGCCCGGCCACGGCGGCCAGCCCGAGTCACTGCTTCCAGTGCGCGCCGAGGACTGGCTCGACGCAGTCACGAATGCCTACGATGAGCTGGCAGGCCGGTACGAAGTCTTCCACGTGATCGGCATGTGCATGGGAGCGCTGCTGGCGCTCGCCCTGTGCGAACGCCGCCAGCACCGCAAGGGCCAGTTGGTGGCGCTCTCGGCGCCGGTGTACATCGACGGCTGGTCGACACCCTGGTATCGCCTGCTGCGCTATCCGGTTTATCGGGTTCCAGGCCTGCCTGCGCGGATCAAGGTCGAGGAGGACGAGCCCTACGGCATCAAGAATGATCTCGTGCGGGCCATCGTCAAGGCCAAGTTCGAGCGCGGCGACAATTTCCACTACCGATGGGTGCCACTGGCTTGCATCCGGCAAGTCGACCGGCTGCGCCGATGGGTGCAGCGCGGCGCCTCTCGCATCGCCTGCCCCACCCTGGTCATGCACGCGCGGGAGGACGAGCTGACCAGCCTTCGCTCCGCCGACTTCCTTGAAGCCACGGTGCCGCACGTGCGCAAGATCGTGCTGGAAAATTCCTACCACATGATCTGTGTCGACAATGATCGCGAACAGGTCGTCAGCAGCGTGCTGGAATTCCTGGGGTTCGACCCCGCGCGCGCCCGCAGGCAAGCCCGCAAGCAGGTCGACGTACCCATGGCGCACGAGGCGGTGGCCAGCCTGGTTGCCGAGTATCTGGCGGCCCTGACCACGCATCGCTTCGAGGCATTGTTCCCCTTGCTCGCGCCAACCGTGCAATGGCGACACCTCGGCACGCATCCGCTGGCCGGCACCTATGACGACCGCGATGCCGTGATCGCGCTGTTTGCCAGGATGGGAGAAATGGCCGGCCCGTCGCTGCGTGTTGCCGCACCAGCCCCGCCTCGTATCGAAGGCCAGACCGTGGCGATCCCGCTGATGATCTCGTATGTGGCCGACGGCCACGCTGTCGAGCGCCAGGGTACGCAAATGATCCAGTGCAGCAATGGCAGGATCCTGGCCGTCGAGTACCGGCCCGCCCCCGACACGGAAGACAGGGACGCCGTGTCCGTGGATCAGGCGCCGGCGGGCGGGGACTAGTCCGTGCTAGAACACGCGGCCGAGTTGAAGGTACAGGTTCCACACGCCTTGCGGCGCGGCGGCGAAACCGAAATAGAGCGGCCCGATCACGCTGTTGCCGCCAATGAACAGGCTGGCGCTGGATTTGTAGGGGCCACTGCCAAAATTCCTGCGCCGCAGCCAGACGTCGCCCACCTCCAGGCTGGTGCCCACCACGGTGGTACGGAGCCCGGGCAGGATGAACTCGCGCAGGTCATTCAGGTAGGTCACGCGGCCATAAAGCAGATAGTTGCCTGAAAACTGATCAGGCGCGTAGGCCGACAAGTGCTGGAAGCCGCCCAGCGTGAAACCGAGGCCACCGCTGAAACTGTTGTCGCTGCGGTGATCGCCATAGGTCGCCGCCCCTTCGGCCGCGAGGTTCACGGTATGGCGACCGACGCTCGCGGCCCAGAGGGCCTTGGCGCTGACATCGTTGTACCGGTTGTCGGCGCTGCCCAAAGACAACTGGTTGACCATGAACAGGTAATAGCCCTTGCGTGGAAACAGGGGGTCATCGAGCTGGTCGAGCGTCAGCTGCGCCCGCACGACGGGCTGACGAACCTCGCCGGTCGGGAACAGGCGTGTGCGGGACGAGACAATGTTGTACGCCGCCGAGTAGCGGATCTGCTGGTAGTTCATGCCCGCGCGGAACTCCCCCAGCCTGCCGATCGGCACTCCCAGGTCGACGCCGGCAATGGCCGTGTCGACCTTGTACGCCGTGAGCGGAACGGTACTGCCGTTGGAGGCGGTATCGGCAAACAGGTCGACCCGCCTGCGGCCATATTCGGCATAGGGCGCGACGTAGAAGCCCTGCCTGCCGAGCACCGGCTGGCGCAGCTCGGTATGCCACTTGGCCTGCTGGCTGCCGAGCACGATGTCGTTACGCCACTCCAGACCGCTTTGCGTGATCCACGGATAACGGTGGCCGAACTGGAGGCTGAAGCCGCCTTGCCCGTTGAACGTCGTGGAGACCCCGAAGCCGAACAGCAGGAAATGCGGCCCCCACGACTTCTCCTGTGCATCCACCTTGAGCACATTGCGCCCGTCTTCAACGACCATCTGGTGCGTCACGCTCTCGAAATCGCCCGTCGTGGCAAGCTGCGCGAGGTCGCGGTTGAGAGCGGCCACGTCGTAGGCATCTCCCTCGCGCACGCCCAGCGACTCACGCACGTAAGACGCAGGGATGCGGCCGTGGCTGTTGATCTCGATCGCGTCGATGCGCAGGTGCTCGGCCAGCCTTTGTCCGGGCTTGCGGCCGGCCAGGTACGTTTGCCAGGCATCCGGTGACAACGAGAGAGCAGCCAACCTGGCATCTGCGCCCTGGGCAGCCGCCGCGCCGCCCTGCACGCCCTCGCCGGCGCGGGAGAAATCAGTAAAGGACAGCGTGCCCAACTGCGGTTCCAGCAGGATATCGCGCTCGGTCAGCAAGGCCTTCTCTGTCGCGACGTTCTGGTTCGTCAAAATAGTGAGCATCTGCTGGGTCACTGCCGCCGGCGAATCCAGTGCCGCCGGATCGTCCAGCGGCGCCGCGATATTGACGGCAATGACGACGTCGGCGCCCATGTCGCGCGCCATCTGTATGGGCAGATTGCTCACCAGCCCGCCGTCAACCAGCGTCCGCTTGCCCACCTTCACCGGCGCGAACAAGCCAGGGACCGCCACGCTCGCGCGAATGGCCAGCGGCAGCGAGCCATGGTCGAGCACTACGCGCTCGCCGTTGCTCAGGTCGGTGGCCACCGCCCGGAACGGAATCGGGAGCCTGTCGAAATCCAGGTCGTCAGGCAGCTGTGCAGTCCAGTTCTGCAGCAAGGCCAGCAGCCGGTTACCCTGCACCAGCCCGCTTGGCAATTTCAGCTTGCCGTTGCCGAACCCCGCTGAAATCCCAACCGGATAGCGGATGTCGTCCTCACGCAGCGTTTGCGGCAGGTGAGCCCGTTCGTTGCGGTCGAAGACAATATCGCTGAGGTCGGTATGCGACAGCCGCGCCTCCAGCTCGCTTGCCGACAAACCGCTGGCGTAGAGCCCGCCAACTACCGCGCCCATGCTCGTGGCGGCGATGCAGTCGACCGGCACGCGCATTTGCTCCAGCACCTTGAGCACGCCGATATGGGCGTAGCCCCGTGCCCCTCCGCCTGAAAGCGCCAGGCAGACACGCGGCCGCTTTGCCGACGCCGGCGGTGTCACCCTGCCCAGATCCGCAGCCACGGACGTCAGCGCGCAGGACAACCCTAGGCAGAGCAGCCACCAGCGCAGCAGCCTCCGCTGGCGTTGAGCAAGGATCAGGACAACACGGTGCATGGCAAGACAGCGGGCAATGGCGTTGCCACACAGGGCGGCAAAGTCAACCCGCGCCGCCGCGGCGGCGTCCGCGAGCTAAAGGTTGCAAAGATAAGACAAGCGCCCGTGTCGAACAAGCGGGCGGGCAAGAATCAGACGCTTATCGTTCGACCACCACACGCTTACTCGGGCAGGCGGACCTTCGTCACGACGAACCGGTCGCCCGGAGCCCGGATCACGTCGCATTGGACCTTGGCCTTGCGCTTGGCGCCGTCGGCGCCCACGTACTCGACATCAGCCACCACGCTATAGGCATCTTCGGCGACCTTGCGATAGGTACTGCCGTCCCATTTGAAGTGATCGGGATTCGGCAGTTTTTCCCGCGCCGCTTTCCTGCACGCCACCGGCGCGCCCGGGGCTTCGTCCTTGCCGCGCGGCCTGGGCATCTCGAGATCGGCGGCCAGCGCCGTAGCGGCAGCCAGCAGCAGGCCGGTCGCCGAAAGCGCTGCACGGGTTCGGCGGGACAAGACGAGCGTCATGGAGATCTCCTGGACAGGTGGGAGCGCCACATTTTACGCGGGGGCGCCCCGCAGTACTCCCGGTCAGGCATCTCCGCTCGCCGGCCCGACGGCCAGCAGCGGCATATTGCGGATCACGAACAGCCCGAGCAGCACGGCCGCGACACCCCACGCCACCGCTGGCAGCCAGGGCAGCAAGGCGGCCAGGGCGGGCAGCCTGGCCGTGCCGGACGCGACCATGGCAATGCGCAAGGAGGCCGCCAGCGCCGCCAGCGCAAATACCAGTCCGGTGAGCTTGCCCTCGCGGCCGACATGGCCGGCGTCGATCGCGGCGCTGGCAGCGGCACTGAACACCACGCCCCACAGCCCTCCTGCCACGCCTTGCGCCGCGAGCAGCCAGCCCAGCGAGGGCGCCACGGCAATGCCGGCCAGCACCAGGCTACCCAGCACCGAGGCAACCACGAGCACGCACTGGAGCGGGAACCGTCCGCGCGGCAGCCACGCGGGCACCAGCGCGCCGAGCGCAAAGCCAATCCAGAAGGCCGGCATCACGCGCACGAGGTCGGCCTGCTTCACGAACTTCAGGTAGGCCGGAGCGGTATTCACCGTGCTATGGACCTGGAATCCGAGCGCCAACAGGAATACGGCGGCCAGCAGCAGCCACACCATGACAATTCCGCCGGCGCGCCCCCCGTTCGGCGCGGCGACGGGCCGGGGACCCGCGTGGCGCTCGACCCACTGCAATGCGAACACGGCGGCTACCAGCCCAAGGCTGGCCACAAGAAACGGCAACGCCGGAGCAAGCCCGCGCATCCACACGGTGAGCATGGGCGCCAGCGCGGACGCCAGCCCCACGCCAAGCAGCGAGCAGCTGACCAGGAAGGCGGGCGCCGAAGCTCGCAGCCGGCGCGCGATGATCACCATGGGCGGGGCCCGCAGCGCCGAGGATGTCGCCGCCCAGCACGCGGTGAGCGCGAGCAACATCGGCGGGGACGCCGACTTCGCCAGCAATGCGAAGGCCACGGCTGAAACGATGGTCGCGGCGAGCACCCATACGCCAAGCCGGCGCATGGCATCGGCCACCCGGTCGGCGGCGATGCCGAGCGCGCAATCCATCAGGACGAAGATGGCCTGGTCCATCAGCAGGACCCAGGCGACCTTCGCGGCTGGCATGCCTGCCTGCGCAGCCAGTGCGGGCAGGAACGCCACGTAGAGCGTCCATGTCACCGCAAGCATGAACTGCACGGAAAACAGCGCCAATGCCTGCATGTCTGCCTGCCGGTATCCAGTCAGCCGCACGGTCGCGCCGTGCGGCGCGCAGGCGGCTGCGCATGCCTGCGCGGTCAGCCGGCATGGCGGCGGCGGCCTGCCGCCATCCCTGAACAATACTTGCTGACGGCCTCAGAAACGAGCCGAGTACTGGAGCAGGAAGAAGTTGATGCCGGGGTTGGGCTCCTTGATGCCCGCGTTCGAGTAGTGCTGCAGACGCAGCGCAAGTTCCGAATCCAGCGCATCGCCAAAACGATAGCCGACGGCCACGCGGTCGCCGAACTGGAACGCAGTGGAAAAGACCTTCTCGTCCGAAATGTGCGTGCGCGACAGCACATGGACACCCACGCCAGCTTCGACGAAAACGCCGCTGGAACCCCCACCCTGCAGCCGGAGTATCGGCGTCAGGCCAAGATCGCCCAGCGTATTGCCACCGCTGCCATGCGGATTCCAGATGCCTGCCGACGCCTCGACACCCAGGCGCAGGCGCAGCGATTGCGACGACGTAGCCCAGAGATCGTGCTTCAGGTCCCAACGGCCTTCCAGCCGCGCCATGGAGGCATCGTTGCCGGCCCCGGCCGCCGCGCCCAGCCGCACCGGCTCGAACCATGACTCGGCATGTGACAGGCCGCTGGACAACGCCGCGGACAAGGCGATGGCAGCCAGCGCGAAACGGCGGACGCCGCGGCGGGGCGGGAGGCATGGCGGGGAAAGACGGCTGGGCATTGGCAGTGGCGGATTGCGAGACATAAGTGGGCCTGGCGACCGCGCATCGAGGAGAGGCGGCAGCACCTGCTCAGGCTGCCGCATTATGCAGTGTTGGCCGCATGCGAAAAAGTCACGTGGATTGCACAGAGTGTTCCGTTTTTGGAACAATCTTGCCCATAAGGGGACGTGTAGCTGGAACGATGCGGTGCCGAGCAGTCTTGCCGATGCCTCAGCGGAGGAAAAAAAGAGCCCTCGCGGAGGAGGGCTGGAAGTCGGGGGGTGTAGCAAGATGCCACGTACGAAATTCTAGGGATTGGCCGTTGCCGCAAAGCCTCGAACAGTTGTCACCGTCTTGCCGTATTCGCGCGTTTGTGACGGATCAGAAGGTGTGCCAGTCTTCGCCCTCAGGGCCGGCACTTTCGGCGCGGGCCGCGCGCGGAGCCGCCGGAGCCTGTCGCACTACCGCCGGCACATGGCCCCGGCTCACGTCCGCCCCGCGCCGGGCGGGCGCCAGCGACATGCTTGGCACGCGGCTCGCCATGGCCCCGCCTGTCCCGGCAAGCCGGAACACGGACACAGCGTCGGCCATGGCATTGGCTTGCTCTTCCAGCGACTGCGCCGCCGCCGCCGACTGCTCCACCAGCGCGGCATTCTGCTGGGTGCCCGAGTCGATCTGGCTGATGGCCACGTGCACCTGCTCCACGCCCTGGCTCTGCTCGCCGGACGCCACGGAAATCTCGCCCATGATGTCCGAGACCTGCTGGATGGCGCGGATCACCTGCGCCATGTTCTGGCCGACTTCCCCGGCCTGCCGCGACCCATCCTGGACCATGCCCGCTGAGGATTCGATCAGTTCCTTGATCTCCTTGGCCGCAGCCGACGAACGCTGCGCCAGCGCGCGCACCTCGCCCGCCACCACGGCGAAGCCGCGCCCCTGCTCGCCCGCTCGCGCGGCTTCGACCGCCGCATTCAGCGCAAGGATATTGGTCTGGAACGCAATGCCTTCGATCAGCGTGGTGATGTCCGCAATGCGGTCCGAACTGCCGCTGATGCGGGCCATGGTCTGCACCATGGCCTGCACCGCCGCATTGCCGGCATGCGCCAGGTCCCTGGCATTGCCGGCCAGCGCATTGGCCTGCGACGCATTGTCGGCATTCATCCGGACCGTCTGGGAAATCTCCGTCATGCTGGCCGCGGTTTCCTGCAGCGAAGCTGCCTGCTGTTCGGTGCGCGCCGACAGGTCCATATTGCCGCTGGCGATCTCGCGCGAGGCCACGCGCACGGCCTCGCTCGATACCTGGATACCCCGCACGGTTTGCGCAAGCTGGCGGCTCATGCGTGCCATGGCTTCCAGCAACAGTCCGAATTCGTCGCGCGAGCGGACCTCGATCGGCTGATCGAGGTGTCCCGCGGCAATCTCGTCGGCAATCTCGACGGAACGGCGCAGTTGCCGCGTGATGGTTCGCTGGAGATGGTATGACGCCGCCAGCGATACCAGCAGGCCGACCAGGATCAACGCCGCCGTCATCCAGAGCGCGGTGCGCGCCTGCGCGAGGCTGCTGCGGTTGTAGTCGGCGCCCTGGGCAAGGTTGACTTCCACGGCGCGCGTGATCAGTTCGCCGACCTTGTCGCCGGCCGCGCCGAACTCGTGGTCCTGCAGGCGGGCTGCCGCGGCATGGTCACCGGCTTCCAGCAGTTGCACCTCCTGCCCGACGAGGTCAGCGAAACGGCCAAGCGCTGCGTCCAGCGTATCGGCCACGCCTCGCTCGTTTGCGGATGTTACCCGGGCGGGATAGTAGTCCTGCCAGCCCTTGCGCATCTTCGCGCGTTGCTCCTGGACTAGTGCGACGTCCTCGCTGGTTGCGCCCTCGGAGGTCGCGCGGATCTTCCACAGCAGGCGGCGGATATGAAGCTGCGCCACGCGTACCTCGGCCAGCTGGCCGATGGCCACGGTATTCTGCTCATAGGCGTTGTGCATGTTCCGGTTCAGGCTGGCGATGGTCTGCAGCGCGAACACCCCGATTCCCAGCATCAGCGCGATACAGACGCCGAACACCAGGAGAATCCTGAACTTGATCGTATGGATGAACTGACTCATGGCGGAAACTTGAATTGCTGGCTTGGTTAAGCCCCCGATGCTCCCGGCCAGCATGCCTGTGCGGGCGCGGTGCGCGCTTTGGCAGAGTTTGCGCAGCGCGGTCTTTCGGCCCTAACGGCAGCGATCCACCGGACGTAACGCCCCCGCGCCACCTTCGTTGATGCACCGCAAACTACTGTCTTGCGAGCCCCATGATTCGAGTGTCCGCTAGCGAACAGTCTGGCATTGTCGAGGGCTTCAAGATGCACGCAACCACCGCTTGGTCCATACACCCGGCGCTAGAGGCTCTCACGGAGGCCCGTCATGTTCAGGAAATCCATACTGACCGGCAAGTCGCAAGCTTGCACGGACAACGCCGCGGTGCCGATCCACGAGGCCGCCGCGCCAGACGTCGTTCCCGATCAGTTTTCGCGCAGCCTCAAGACCCAGGGCGATGCCATGGTGCAGTACGGCGCGCGCCTGCTGGTGCTGCGCGAGTTCCTGGCCGCACTGTGTGCCGGCATGCCGGCGGAACGCCGCGACAGCGTGGAAAGCGCCTTCCGCAGGCGCGTCGACGACCTGCTGGGCATGACCGACGACCGGCAGTTGCCCGAGACCTTCCACACCACGCTGCTGGCCGAGATCAACTACTACCTTGGCGAACTGAAGCGGCGCTGACGGTCAAGCCGGCAGGCCAGGCCGGCTACGCCGGAGCCACCATTGCAGCTCGCATGGCAGCACCGGTCTGTCATTGCGCTGGTCCTGGTCGCTTCACACCTCCTCTGCCCTTCCCCCGTATGCCGGAGATCGGCCGCCTGCAAGCTGGCGGCACAAGTGCTACCCTGCCGGCCACTACGCGCTGCCTGCATCCGACCCGGGATGCAGGCGTTGCGCCGGCGCCACTTCGAATCGCGCCGGCATAACAAGACCGGCACCCGCTGCCGCCAAGTTGAAGATCGCCATGACCGTCCAGTCCGCCACCGGCGGGGCCACCGCACCGGGCACGCACCCGATCGAGCCGCCGCAGTCCGTCCCCGCCTGGGTCACACCGCTGCTTGCCGCCGCCTGCGGCATGACCGTCGCTAACCTGTACTTCGCCCAGCCGCTGGTGGGACCGATCGCCGCGGCGCTGCAACTGTCACCGGGCGCAGCCGGACTGATCGTCACGCTGGTCCAGGCCGGCTACTGCCTGGGGCTGCTATTGCTGGTGCCGCTGGCAGACCTGGTAGAAAACCGCCGCCTGGTATGCCGGCTGCTGGCCGGCAACGCCGTGGCGCTGGCCGCTGCCGCCTTTGCTTCGCATGCCGTCACCTTCTTGCTGGCGGCCTGGCTGATCGGGCTTTGTTCCGTGGCCGTGCAGGTGCTGGTGCCATTTGCCGCCCACCTGGCGCCCGACCATGCGCGCGGACGCGCGGTCGGCAATGTCACCAGCGGCCTGCTGCTGGGCATCATGCTGGCCCGGCCGATCGCCAGCATCGTGGCCGACCTCTGGGGCTGGCATGCCATCTTTGCGCTGTCGGCCGTGGTCATGGCCGTGCTGTCGTTCGTCCTGGCGCGGCGCCTGCCGCAGCGCAAGCCAGCCCCGGGGCTGCGCTATGCCGAGATGCTCGGCTCCATGTGGCGTCTGCTGCGTACGCAGCCGGTGCTGCGCCGGCGCGCAGCCTACCAGGCCAGCATGTTTGGCGCGTTCAGCCTGTTCTGGACCACGGTGCCGCTCTACCTGTCCGGACCGGCGTTCGGGCTGTCGCAGCGCGGCATTGCGCTGTTCGCGCTGGCCGGCGTGGCCGGCGCGATTGCCGCCCCCATTGCCGGGCGGCTGGCCGACCGCGGTCGCGGGCGCCGCATGACGGCCATTGCGCTGCTGCTGGGCTCGGGATCGCTGCTGCTCGGGCTTGCCGGCACGCCCGGGTCGATGCTGGCACTGGCCATGCTGACCGTCGCCGCCATCGTGCTGGACTTCGGCGTCTCGGCCAGCCTGGTGGTCAGCCAGCGGGCGATCTTCTCGCTGAGCCCCGAGCACCGCGGCCGCCTGAACGGCGTGTTCATGGCCGTGTTCTTTGTCGGTGGAGCGCTGGGTTCGGCACTTGGCGGCTGGGCCTTTGCGCAGGGCGGCTGGCCGCTGGCCGGCGGCATCGGCTTCGCGCTGCCGATCCTGGCGTTGTTGTACTTCGCCACGGAACGGCCCTGAGCCGGCGCCCTGCTGCAATGATCTGAAACAATCTCCGTATTTGCCCGGATCAAAAGTCCCGCGCTGGCCTGCCGTTATTGTTCCTGCCTGACCTTCATCCCCTGCGCCAGGCAACAATTTCCGGGAAAGCCAGCCATGTCATTTGTCACCAAGAGCGTCGAAATCGAGTACCGCCAGAAGGGTCGCAAGCCGGTCATCACCACGACGGAGTCTGTCGCTTTGTCCGAGCGGCATGCGGACGACCCCAAGGCCATCCTGGCCACGCTGCGGCTGCTGCATCCGCAGTGGGAAGACATCAAGGTGATTTCGGTCTCGTAATACACCCTGGCGAGCGGTCAAAGAAAAAAGCGCTTCGCGTACCGCGCGAAGCGCCTTTCTTGATCATCGCGACAGGATCACCGCATCAGACCGGCACATCCCTGGTCGGATCCGCCTTGCGGTCGTCGAACCAGCGGTACAGCGTCGGCACCATCACCAGCGTCAGCAGTGTCGACGTGATCAGCCCGCCGATCACCACCACCGCCAGCGGGCGCTGCACCTCCGAGCCCGGGCCGGTCGAGAACAGGAACGGCACCAGGCCGAGCATGGCAATGGTCGCCGTCATCATCACCGGCCGGAAGCGCTGCGTTGCGCCCTGCACCACCGCTTCATGCAATGAAAGCCCCGAATCGCGCAGCGTGCGGATGTACGACACCAGCACCACGCCATTGAGCACGGCCATGCCCCACAGCGCGATAAAGCCCACCGACGCCGGCACCGACAGGTATTCGCCGGTGACGAACAGCCCGATGATGCCGCCGATCGACGCGAACGGCAGCACCGTGATGATCAGCGTGGCGAAGCGCAGCGAGTTGAACAGCAGGAACAGCAGGAAGAAGATCGCGGCGATGGTCACCGGCACGATGATCTTCAGGTGGCCCATGGCGCGTTCCATGTTCTGGAACTGGCCGCCCCACTCGAGGTAGTAGCCTTCCGGCAGCCTGACCCTGGCGCCCGCGGCCTGCTGCAGCTCGGCAACGAAGCCGCCGAGGTCGCGGTCCTTCACGTTGATCATCACCACCACGCGGCGCTTGGCCATTTCGCGGCTGATCTGCGCGGGGCCGTCGTTGACCTCGATCTTCGCCACGCTTTGCAGCGGCACCTGGACGCCGTTTGGCGTCGACACCAGCAGCTGGCGGATGGCCTGCACATTGCCGCGGAACGCCTCAGGCAGGCGCACGGCCGCGGCAAAGCGGCGCTCGCCCTCGAAGATGTCCGTGGCGCGCTTGCCGCCGATCGAGATCTCGATGATGTCGTGGATGTCCGACACGTTCAGGCCGTAGCGCGCAATCGCCTGGCGATCGATCTCGATCGACAGGTACTGCTGCCCCGACACACGTTCGATGCGGATATCCTGCGAGCCCTGGATGCCACCGGCGACACGCGCGATCTCGCCCGCGAGTTCGCGCAGCTTGTCGAGGTCGTCGCCGAACACCTTCACCGCCACGTCCGAACGCACGCCGCTGACCATCTCGTCGACGCGGTCGGAAATCGGCTGCGCCATCACGATCTGCACGCCGGGAATGGCCTTGAGCTTCTCGCGAATGGCGTTGGCGATGTCATCCTGGGACCAGCCGTCGGGCCATTCGTCGCGGTCCTTGAGGCTGGCGATCGGCGTCGATTCGTTCTGGCCCTGCGGGTCCGCAGGGCTTTCGCCACGGCCCACGCCTGACACCACCGACTTCACGCCGGGCACGCCCAGCACCAGCTTGTTGGCCTCCTTCTCGAGCTTGATCGACTCTTCCAGCGAAATGTTCGGCACGCGGTCAATGGCCGGCACGATCGAGCCCTCCTTCATCTCCGGGATGAACGAGGTGCCCAGCAGCGGCACGATGGCCAGCGTCAGCACAAAGGCCCCCACCGCGCCGATCACGGTCTTGCGGCTGTTGCCCAGCGCCCAGTGCAGCAGGCGCAGGTAATGCCGCTTCATGAAGGCGATGATCCTGGTGTCATGCTCGGCGCCGCCCTTGAGCAGGTAGGAACTCAGCACCGGCGACAGCGTCAGCGAAAGGAACAGCGAGATCGCCAGCGCGATCGAGATCGTGAACGCCAGCGGCGCGAACATCTTGCCTTCCATGCCGGACAGCGTCATCAGCGGCAGGAACACCAGGATGATGATGCCCACGCCGACGACCACGGGCGTGGCCACTTCCTGCACGGCCTTCACCAGGATCTCGGTCTTGGTCAGCCCCGGCTCCTTGTGGCCCAGCCGCTCGAACGCGTTCTCGACCACCACCACGGAGCCGTCCACCATCAGGCCGATGGCAATCGCCAGCCCGCCCAGCGACATCAGGTTGGCCGACAGCCCCATCCGGTTCATCACCATGAAGGTCAGCAGCGGTGTCAGCACCAGCGTCGCCAGCACGATGATCGACGAACGCACGTCCCCCAGGAACAGGAACAGCACGATCACCACCAGCACCACGCCTTCCAGCAGCACCTTGGTCACCGTCCACAGCGCGGCATCGACCAGCTCGCTGCGGTCGTAGTACGGCACGATCTGCAGCTTGCCGGGCAGCATGCCCTTGGCGTTGATCTCGGCCACGCGCGCCTTGACGCGGCTCACGACCTCCTTGGCATTGCCGCCGCGCATCATCATGACGATGCCGCCGACCGCCTCGGTCTGGCCGTTCTTCACCAGCGCGCCCTGGCGCACCTCATGGCCGATGGTGACGGTGGCCACATCGCGCAGGTAAACCGGCGTGCCGGCGACTTCCTTCAGCACGATGCTGCCCAGGTCGTCCACGCCTTTGGCCAAACCCACGCCGCGGATCAGGTACTGCTCGGCGTAGTGCGGCAGCACGCCGCCGCCGGAGTTGGCGTTGTTGCGCGCGAGCGCCTGGTAGACCTGCTGGATCGAGACGTCGTAGTGGCGCATGCGCTCCGGATTGACCAGCGCCTGGTACTGGCGCACGTAGCCGCCCTGCGAGTTGATCTCGGCCACGCCAGGGATCGAGCGCAGCAGCGGGCGCACCACCCAGTCCTGGGCAATGCGGCGCTCGGCCAGTTCCTCTTGCGTCAGTTCGCGGTTGCCGTCGTCGGGGCGGTCCAGTGTGTACTGGTAGACCTCGCCAAGGCCGGTCGAGACCGGCCCGAGCACTGGCGTCACGCCTTCGGGCATGCGTCCGGAGACCTCGATCAGGCGCTCCATGACGAGCTGGCGCGCGAAGTAGACGTCCGTGGCATCGGTGAACACGAGCGTGATCAGCGACAGGCCCGCCTTGTTCAGCGAACGCATCTCTTCCAGCCCGGGCAGGCCGGTCATGGCCATTTCCACCGGCACGGTGACAAAGCGCTCCACTTCCTCCGGCGAGCGCCCGGTGGCCTCGGTGGCGATCTGCACCTGCACGTTGGTCACGTCCGGGAATGCATCGACCGACAGCTTTGTGGCCGCGCGCAGGCCGAAGAAGAGCAGCACCACAGCCAGCACGCACACCACCAGGCGCTGCTTGATGGCGGCTTCAACCAGGGATTTCATCATGGTGCTCAGCCCTGTTCGAGACGCTTGCGCTCGTTGTCGAGATGGAACGCGCCATCGACCACGACACGGTCGCCAGCCTTGGCGCCATTGAGCACCACGCGCATGCCGTCGCTCTCCGCGCCGAGCTTGACGCGCGTCTGGCGGAACTGGCCATCGGCCATTTCGACGTAGACCAGCTCATCATTGCCGTCGCGCATCACGGCGGAGGCCGGCACCACGAGCTGGTCGACCGGCTTGCTGGCGATCAGCATGCTTGCGAGCATGGCCGGCTTGAGACGGCCCTCGCGGTTGTCGAGCTCGGTGCGGACCAGCACCGTGCGCGACTGCGGATTCACCGTGCGGCCCACATAGATCAGCTTGCCGGTAATGGTCTGGGCGCCCTTGCCGTTGGCCAGCGAAGGCACCTCGATCTCCACGCTCTGCCCTTCGGCCACCTGCGCGGTCTGCTGCTCCGGCACTTCGGCCACCACCCACACGCGCGACAGGTCCGCCACGGTGTAGAGCGCATCGGCCGGCTGCACGACCTGGCCCTGGGCCACATTGCGTTCGACCACGGTGCCGCTGAGGCTCGAATACACCGGCGAGTGCGAGTTGATGCTGCCGCTCCTGGCCAGATCGGCAATGGCGGCCGGCGACATGCCCAGCACGCGCAACTGGTCGCGATAGGCGCGCATCTCGGCCGAGGCAATGGCCAGTTCGCTCTGGCGGCGCTGCAGTTCGCCGCGGCCGATCACATCGGCGGCGTACAGTTGCTGGGCGCGTTCGGCATTACGGGCCTGCAGTTCGTGCTGCGCCTCGCTCTTCAGGAAGGCCATCTGCGCCGCGCCCAGTTCGGTGCTGTGCAGGCGGGCCAGCACTTGGCCGGCCTTGACCTCCTCGCCCAGGCTCGCGTACAGGTCGGTCACGCGCCCGGTCACGCTGGCGCCGACGCGCGACACGCGCTGCTCGTCGAAATCGATGCGCCCGGCCACGCGCAGCATCTCGCTGAACGGGGACGTGGCCAGCGGCGCCACCTTCAGCGTCTGCATCAGGTTGGCTTCGGGCTTGACCACGCCGGGCGGCAGGCGGGGCGCTTCGGTCGCCTGGACCGGCTCCTTCGAGCAGCCCGCCAGGGCAAACACCATGACGGCAGCGGCCGTCAGCGAAAGCAGGAAATTGGGACGCATGATCATTGGTTCTGGATGGTGGAGGACGGCAGGCCCGCGGGCGTGGTGCCCGGCGCCGCCGACATGAGCTTTTCGATCTGGATGGCGGCGACCTGCAGGTCGAACTGGGCGGCGATCAGTTCATTGCGCGCGCCGCGCAGCACGCGCTGCGCATCCAGGTAGTCGAGGATGCCGCGCTCGCCGAAGCGGTACCCCGACTCGGCCACGTTCAGTGCGGATTCGGCCTCGCGCACGATGCCGGACTCGAGCGCGGCCACCTGCGACTGGGTGATCTCGTACTGGCGGTAGGCGGTTTCGAGCTCCTGGGCCAGCTCGAATTCACGCGCTTCCAGCGCGCTGCGGGCCTGCGTGGCCTGGGCCGTGGCCTCGCCCACCGGACCGCTGCGGCGGTCCCACAGCGGAATGGTCAGCACCAGGCCGATCTGCGAGACGTTGTTGTCCGGCTGGCGGTCCGTGCTCGCACGCATGGCGACTTCCGGCCAGCGCAGCGAACGCTGGTAATCGACGCCCAGCCGCGCGCGCTCCAGTTCCATGCGGCGCTGGATCAGTTCGGCATTGCTCGCGGTCACGGTGCTGCGCAGTTGCGGCAGCGGCGGCACCTGCGGCGCGTGGCTCAGACTGCCGTCCAGCGCGAATTGAGCCGGCATCGCACCGCCGACCTGCTGGCGCAGCGCGGCCTTGGCCTGGTTCACGCGCAATTCGGCAGTCTGCTGGCTCTTCTGCGCCGCCAGCAGCTCGGTCTCGGCCTTGATCAGTTCGTAGCGTGGAGCCTCGCCCACCTCCACGCGCAGGCGCGCGCGGGAATGGATCTGGCGCGTCATGGCCAGGTCCTCGGACGCCGCCTGCAGTTCGCTCTCGCGGCGCAGCACCTCGAAGTAGGCAGTCTTCACGCGCGCGGCAAGCTCGGCGCGAAAGCCCTGCCGCATGGCCTGCGACGCTTCCAGTCCGCGCGTGGCCATGTCCTCGCGCAGGCTGCGCTGGTGCGGATAGTCGAGCTTCTGGGTAATGGCGTAGGTTGGCGCATTGCCGCTGGTGACGCCGGGCTGCTTGCCCTGCAGACGGCCGTACATGACTTCGACCTGCGGGTTCGGATAGGCGCGCGCACTGGTGATGGCGGCATTGGCGGCGTCGACGTTGGCCTGCGCAGCCTCGACCCCCTTGTTTGTGGACTGCGCCATCCCCAGCAGATCGTGCAGGCCGTAGGAGGGGCCGGCGGGAGCGGCGGAAGGCGCGGGCGCGGTGTTGCCGGCAGCGAGAACGACGGCGGCCGGCGGGCGCAAGTCGTCGCTGGCCTGCGCCGGCACGGCGGCGAACGCCACCAGCGAAAGCGACGCGATCAGGGTCAGCTTGGTGTTTGTCATGAGTCGGGAAAACAAGCGATACGGCTGCCTGCGCCACGCCGCGACGCCGCTCTCGCACGCGACGCGAACAAGGCGGACGACCGCAACGGACTCAGCCGGCTACCGCGAAGGCGCGCCGGGAGATCTGGGCAGGCAATGGGACGCTCCCCGGAAGCGGCAAGGCCGCGCGCCGGGCGCGAAGGAGATCAGGCGAGGGAAATCGGCGGCTTGAAGAAAGCCGTGGCGGGGGGCTCGGTGCGCCCGGCGGGTGCCTGCCAGAAATCTTCCGCGCGCAGCAGGAGCTTCACGGTCGGCAGGCCGAACAAGGCGCTGGACTCTTCGATCTCGTCCAGCAGGTCCAGCGGATCGAGCAGGTCCGCCGACCAGATATTGCAGTAGCCGGGTGGCGGGTCGTCGATGGCGTCTTCGTCGTGCAGGCCATCATCGCCGGGGGCGATCACCCGCCCCATCTCGTCGACGGACGGTAGCGCCGCGACTTCGGTGACTTTGTCCTGTACCGCGGCAGTCCGGGCGGCAACCGTGGCGACTTGCCCCTGCAAACCCGCGTGCGCGTGCGCGGCCGCTCCAAAGGAGAGCAGCGACAGGCACAAGGCAGTCATCAGCAGGAACAGGAATCGCATGGGTCGGGGGCGCTCAGCAGGGCTTGATACCGCACTCTGCAAACGAGTGCGGGCCGTGCTGCAGTACAACATTGTAACTTAACGATTACGATTGACTGGGAATAGGCAGGATCGTTCCCTTTGGCACGCGGGACATGGAAGACCTACAAGTCAAACCCATAGAGCGCCGCCGCATTTCGCCAGCGCAGCGACTCGGCAAATCCGCGGGCACCCGCCACTTCGCCGCCAGCACCCGGCTCGCACGGCCAGCCGAACAATGCCGCGCACTCATCGGCACGTGCCGCGGATTCATGATTGGTCCAGGGCCAGTCACTGCCCAGCAGCAAACGGTCTGGCCCCACGACCTGGCTCCACGTGCCGGCAAGCGACTGCCAATCCGTTCCCGTCGGCAGGCGATACGGGGCGCTGAGCTTCACCCATACCTGCCGGTGCCGCAGCGTCGTTGCCACCGCCTCGAACACGGCATCGCGCGAGCCTCGCTCGCCAGGCCGGCAAAAGTGGTCCAGTACCACCGGCGCGGCGCAATGGCCAAGCGCCGCGTCGAGTTCGGCCAGCATCGCGACGCCCTGCCCGTTCTCGGTATGCAGTTCCACGTGCCAGCCCAGCCCGGCGATCCGCTCGAACAGCGTCCGCCATGGTGCCGTCCCGATACGGCGCCAGTCCGGGTCGCCAAAGAGGTTCAGCCGGATGCCGCGCACGCCGGCCGCGTGCATGGCGGCCAGCGCATCGTCCGTGACCGACGGGTCGACCACCGCCACGCCACGCAGCCGGCCGGCACTGGCGCCAAGCGCCGCGAGCAGCGCCGCATTGTCGGTGCCAAGGAAACTGGTCTGGACCACCACGCCATAGAGATCGCCCAGCGGCGCCAGCAGCCTTTGCCAATCCTCGATGCGCGCGGCGTACGCGGGCCGATAGCGGGCGGACGGCGTGCCGGCCCCGGCATCGAACAGGTGAAAGTGGCAATCCACCAGCGGCATCTCATTGCGCATCATCGTCAGCCATTCCTCGCCTACGGGTAAGCCCTGATATGGTGCCAGGCGCCCCGAAGCTAATCTAGTCCTCTAGAGGACATCAATCTAACACGGACGCTAGATGCAAGACAACGACCTGCTGCACAGTGCCGCGACCGCCCCCGGCGTCAGCCGCTATGGCCGGATTGCCGCACAACTGCAGCGCAAGATCGTCGATGGGGAATGGCCGCCCGGCGCAGCCATTCCGGCGGAAAGCGCGCTTGCCGTCGAGTTCGGCATTGCGCTGGGCACCATCCGCCAGGCCATCTCCGTGCTGGTGCAGGAAGGACTGCTGGAACGCGTCCAGGGCAAAGGCACCTTCGTGCGCAACGGACTCACCGGCGCAAGCATGATGCGGTTCTTCCGCTTCCGCGCCGATGCGGCAGCACCTGGCAGCTTCACCACGGGCACCGAGCCGCGCCCGGCCATCCCGCGCTCCGAGATCCTGTCGTGCCGGGCGGCGCGGCTGGACAAGAGCATGGCTGCGCTGTTCGGGCTCGATGCCGGCGCACGCGGCCTCGCGATCTCGCGGCGGCGCTGGCTCGACGACAAGCCGCGCCTGCTCGAATCGATCTGGCTGCCGCTGCCGCGCTGCGAACCATTGCAGCGCCTGCCAAAAGCCGAATGGGGTGACCTGCTTTATCCGCTGCTGGGCTCGCAATGCGGCATCACCATCCATCGTGCCGTGGACGAGGTGACCTTCCGCACGCTGGATACCGCCGAGGCAGGCCTGCTGGAGTTGCCTGACGGCCATCCCTGCGCGCTGGTAACGCGGCGCGCCTATGACCTGCAGGGCCACTGCGCGGAATACCGGCTGACAAGGGGCGATGCCTACGCCTTCCGCTACCAGGCGGACATCCGCTGACCAGACGAAGAACGCCCATTGATATGGAGACAAGCTTGAAGCATTCGCCAACACGGATCGCCGCGACCCTGGTGACCACCCTGCTGCTCGCCCCTGCCCTTGTGCAGGCCGCGGAACCGGCCGCGCAGTGGCCGACCCGGCCCATAACCATCGTCGTGACCTACCCGCCGGGCGGAGGCGCAGACCTGATGGCACGGCTGATCGCGCCCGGCCTCGGGCGCGAACTCGGCCAGTCCGTCATCGTGGAAAACCGGCCCGGCGCCGGCGGCCAGATCGGCGCGTCCTACGTTGCCAAGGCAGCACCGGACGGCTACACGCTGATGGTCGATGCCTCTTCCTATGCGGTGAATCCCAGCCTGTATCCGCGCCTGCCCTATGACCCCGCCAAGGCCTTCACCGCGATTGGCGTGCTGGCCCGCTATCCCAATGTACTGGTTGCCACGCCGGGATTCCCGGCGCACTCGGTCAGGGATGTCCTGGCCATGGCGAAGCAGAAGCCGGGCACGGTGGCCTTTGCATCGTCGGGCAACGGTTCCGCCCAGCATCTGTCCGGCGTGCTGTTCGAGCAGCGCGCCGGCGTGGACCTGCTGCACGTGCCCTACAAGGGCGGTGGCCCGGCCATGACGGACGTGATCGCAGGCCAGGTGCCGCTGTTCTTCGCCAACGTGGCATCGAGCCTGCAGCACATCAAGGCCGGCAAGCTCAGGCCACTTGCCGTGACCAGCCATACGCGCACGCCAGCGCTGCCGTCGGTGCCGACCATGGAAGAAGCCGGCGTGGCCGGCTACGAAGTCTATGAATGGAATGCCGCGTTCGTTCCGGCCGGCACGCCCCAGCCGATTGCCGCCAAGCTGTCCGAGGCGCTGCAGAAGGTCATGAACAGCCCCGAGGTGCGCAAGCGCATTGCGGAACTGGGCGGCGAGGTCGTGGCCGCGCCGCCCGCCGAGGCCGCCCGCTATATCGACAACCAGACCCGCCTGTGGGCGAAGGTCATCAAGGATGGCAACGTCAAGCCCGAATGAGGTGACCGCCGGTCACCCGCCGCAAGCGCCCAGCCAACAAGAATCATCAAGCTTCTCCGGAGAAATGCATGACCCAGTTTGACCCCGTCCGCCGCGACGTCCTGAAGCTCGCCGCCGCGCTAGGCGCCGGCGCCCTCGCGCCTTCGCTCGCGCGGGCGCAGGCGTGGCCCGCCAAGCCCATCCGCCTGGTGGTGCCGTTCGCGCCGGGCGGCAGTTCAGAGATCGTGGCCCGCTCGACCGCCGCCGAACTGACCCGGCTACTTGGCGTATCGGTATTCGTCGAGAACAAGCCCGGCGGCGCAGGCAATGTCGCCATGGGAGAAGTGGCGCGCGCCGATGACCAGCACACGTTGATCCTGGGCCATATTGGTACCCTCGCGGTGAATCCCTACATCTTCGCCAGGCTGCCGTACGACCCGAACAAGGACTTCCGCCCGATTTCCCTGCTGTCCAAGGTGCCGAGCCTGTACGTGATCCATCCCGACGTGCCGGCGAAGAACCTGAAGGAGTTCATCGCGCTGGCCAAGAGCAAGCCCGGCAAGCTCAACTACGGTTCGGCCGGCAATGGCAGCGCGGGGCATCTTGCCTTCGAGTACCTGAAGGCCGCAACCGGCACCTTCATCACCCATGTGCCGTACCGCGGCAGCGGCCCGCAGATCACTGACCTGCTGTCCGGCAGACTCGACGCGGCCGCGGTCGGCGCGCCGGCCATCCTGCCGTTCATCAAGGCGGGCAAGCTGCGCTGCATCGCCACGGGCACGTCGCAGCGCATCCCGCAGCTGCCTGAGGTCGGCACGGTCGCTGAACAGGGCTATCCGGGCTTCGAGATGACGCAGTGGTACGGCCTGCTGGCCCCGGCAAGCCTGTCGCAGCCGGCCACCGACAAGCTCGCCGACGCCGCGGCCAAGGCGGTCAAGAGCCCTGCGTCGACACAGCGGCTGAGCGCCGATGCGGCGCTGGTGGTGGGCAGCACGCCGCAGGAGTTCGCGCAGTTCATTGCGCAGGAACAGCAGCGGTGGAGGCCGATCATTGCGCGGGCGCAGATTAAGCCGGATTGAATTTGGTTGGGGTGGGTGTGTCGGACCACTTTAAACTGTGGGCTTTGGTGGTAGCTGGCTCATCGTCCTTGGCAGGCGCCGCTGTTTCGCCGGCGTAGCCGGCGACCTACTTCTTGTCCGAAGCGACAAGAAGTAGGCAAGAAGCGCGTCGCCTGGCGGCTGGCCATCAACGATACGCTTCTTGTGTTCAAGCGGCTTTGGTCTCGCGAAACGTGGTTGCCCGTTCGAGCCTGCTACGCATAGTGATTCAGAACCTGTGCCTGCGATAACCGGCTTGTGTACGATCCCCATGTAGGGCTCGGGTACAGCGTTCCAATAGCGCCAGTGGTCGGACGCCTTCGGCTGCGCTGCGCGCGCGTCCTAGTCGGTTTGCGACGGGCATCATCGTCGCCCGTGCCAACGGTTCGGTTTCTCTGCTTCGCTGTGGCGCGGTTTGCCTGCGGCCTGGGTGCTCAGACTAGGGCTCTGCGCGTAGCGCAGCCGAAGGCGATTACACGATGTCGGTAGCAGCAGGGACCACGGACAGTTTCGGGGCTCGTTCAATCATTGCTTGAAAGCCTACCGGCGGACGCGCACCACGCGGCAGGCAGCCGGGCACACTCTGAAGCCCATACCCGTACAACACCCTCAGCACACTACGATCAATATTCGCCCGCTAGGGCAAGTAAACGCGCTTTTTGGTTACTTTTTGTCGCTCTGGACAAAAAGTGACTCGCCGGCTACGCCGGCGAAACAGCAGCACCCGCCAACCACGACAACCTCAAAAAAACAAAAATCCCAATCCCCAGTGGAATAAACCCACCCCCTCCCACGTCTACCACACATTGGTCCAACTCCCGGACCGCCTGAACGACGAGGAACCATGGCACTCCCGCCCCGCCCACCGCGCTCCCCCGCCTCTGCCTGGGCTGTCCTGGCATTGACGGCCGCCTTCCTGCTCCCGGCTGCCGCCAAGGCCCAGGGCACCACAGACCAGCAGAAATTCGCGTCCGAGAACGAGGCCGCCATGACGCGGATGATGGACGGCATGGCCGTACAGCCCAGCGGCGATATCGACCAGGACTTCGCCGCCATGATGATTCCGCATCACCAGGGCGCCATCGACATGGCCATGGCCGAGTTGCGCTACGGGCGCAATGAACAGCTGCGGCGCATTGCGCAGGAAATCATCGTCGGACAGCTGCAGGAGATTGCCGCGATGCGGCTCGCGCTCGGCCAGCCGCTGCCGCCCTCCGCCCCCGCACCGACCCAGCCGGCCAGAAGCGACCAGGCCCCGCCGCAAGCGGCCGGGCACAGCCATGCCACACACGTACACTGACAACAAGACCAAGCCATGAACCGCGCCCCCGCCAAAACCACCAAGACCGCCCTGACCCTCGCGCTGCTGCTCGGCCTGTCCGGCACCGCACTGGCCGGCCAAGCGCCCGGCCCACTGAGCGCACCCAACGTGCCCGTCAGCCACCGCGACCGCATCTACGCGGCCGAGCAGTTCTCGAACACTGTGTCGGTGACCGATCCGGCCGACAACAAGCTGCTGGGCGTGATCCGGCTGGGCGATCCGACACCGGGCAACCTCAGCCCGCTCTACCGCGGCCAGTTGCTCGTGCATGGCCTGGGCTTCTCGCCCGACCGGCGCACGCTGGCGGTGGTGTCGATCGGCTCCAACTCGGTGTCCTTCATCGACACGGCGACCAATGCCGTCAAGCACGTGACTTACGTGGGACGCTCGCCGCATGAAGCGTTCTACACGCCTGACGGCAAGGAAGTCTGGGTAACGGTGCGCGGCGAGAACTACATTTCGGTCATCGACGCCAGGACGTTCACAGAGAAGACTCGCATCACCGTCGCCGCCGGCCCGGGCATGCAGATCTTTTCGCCGGACGGCAAATACGGCTACATCTGCTCGTCCTTCAACCCTGAAGTCGCGGTCGTCACCGTAGTCGACCACAAGGTCGTCGCGCGCGTGAAGCAGGAAAGCCCGTTCTGCCCGAACATTGCCGCCACGCCAGACGGCAAGCAGGTGTGGTTCACGCTCAAGGATATCGGCAAGACCCAGGTGTTCGACGCCCGCCCGCCGTTCAGCCTGCTCAAGACCCTTGAGACCGGCGCGATCACCAACCACGTGAACTTTGCGCACACCGCGGCCGGCACGTTCGCCTACGTGACCATCGGCGGGCTGAACCAGGTGAAGGTCTTCCGCACGGACGACTTCTCCCAGGTGGCAACGATTCCCGTGGGCGCCCTGCCGCATGGCCTCTGGCCGTCCGGCGACGGTACCCGCATCTACGTGGGCCTGGAGAACGCGGACAGCCTTGCGGCCATCGACACCGCCACCAACCAGGTCGTCGCCAATGTGCCAGTAGGCCAGGCGCCGCAGGCCATCGTCTATGTACCGAATGCCGTGCCTGAAGGACCGGGGACGCAAGGACTGCAGCCGATCGGCAACGCCGCGCAAACCACGCAACTGACGCTGGTGCCCGTAACCGGGGGCAAACCCGCTGGCGGCGGCGCCGCGCCGACAAGCGTGACGCTCTTCGACCAGGGGCTGCTGCAGGTCCTGCAGGCGTCTGTCACCGGGCTGCAGCCCAAGCAGCCTTACGTCCTCGCGCTGGCAAGCCGACCAGACGGCACCGGTCCGCTGGAGCCGCTGGCCAACTTCAACACCAACCCGGCGGGAGCGGCCATCGTCAACGCGATCGGGCCGATCCGGCAAGTCGTGCAAGGCATTGCCGGGACCGAAGCGCGGCGCTATCTTGTGATCGCGCCAGCCGTCGACGGCAAGCCCGCCACGCCGGTCCAGGTACAGGCCATGTAGGCGGTCGCACAGATTTTTATGCGTACCGGAGAGGACTGGCTGTGAAGGACCTGCTGCTGCACGTCGAGCCGATGATCCCCGCGTTGCGGCGCTACGCGCGTGCGCTGCTGCGCGAGCAGGACAGCGCCGACGACCTCGTGCAGGACTGCCTGGAAAAGGTCATCACATACTGGGACAGCCGCCGCGGCCACGGCGACACCCGCAGCTGGGTGTTCGCCATCCTGCATAACCTGGCCATGACGGCGCTGCGCCGGGCGGGCTCGCGCAGCCTGCATATCGCCATCGAGGACGTGGCCGAATCGCTGAGCGCGCGCGCCACGCAGGAAGATGGCCTGCACTACCGCGACCTCATGAGCGCGCTCGATACCTTGCCGGCGGAGCAGCGCAGCGTGCTGCTGCTGGTGTCGGTCGAAGACATGTCCTACGCGGACGCCGCCCGCGTGCTCGACATTCCCATCGGTACCGTAATGTCGCGCCTGTCGCGCGCGCGGGAGCGGTTGCTGAAGATCATGGAAGGCGGCGCCGCCGCCACGGCGTCGGGATCGGGATCGGGATCGGGATCGGCACAGGGATCGCCACAGAAGGCGGCATTGCGGAGGGTCAAATGAACGAAAACCGGCCCGTGCAGGAAGAGGACCTGCAGGCCTACGTGGATAACGCGCTGGACGAGGCGCGCCGGCACGAGATCGAAGGCTACCTGAGCGATCACCCGGAAGTCGCGCGCCGCGTCGAGGGCTACGCTGCGCAGCGGCAGCAATTGCGCGATGCCCTCGCCCCGGTGGCGAGCGAGCCGATCCCGCCGGAACTGAACCTGCGGCACATGGTTGCGGCGCGTCGCACGCGCACTGCAGCCCCATGGCGACTTGCCGCTTCAGTGTTTGTCGCGCTGTGCGTGGGTGGCCTGGCGGGCTGGATGGGACGCGGCGCCACCGAGCCGGCAACCGGCGGCATCGCCGCCCTGGCCCGCGAGGCCACGGCAAGCTACCAGGTCTTTGCATCCGACCCGAACCGGCCCGTGGAGATCGGCGCGAACGACAGCGCCGACCTCGTCAGGTGGGTATCGGCGCGGCTGCAGCGCCCCGTGGCCGTGCCGGACCTTACCCGTTCCGGCTACCGCTACATGGGCGGGCGGCTGGTGGCGACCGAGCACGGCCCCGCCGGCCTCTTCCTGTATGACGACGGGCACGGCACGCGCGTGGCCATGCTGGTGCGGCCGATGAAAGTGGAACAGGACACGCCGATGAAAGCGCATCGCCAGGCCGGCGTGGCGGGTTATTCGTGGGCGGACCGGGGTCTCGGCTACAGCCTGGTCGCCGCCGATTCGACCGATGGCCTGCATCCGCTTGCTGACGAGATGCGGCGCCAGATCGACCAGCGCGCCCGAAAGCCTACGCCGGCATAGTCGGCGGGCCGGCGGCCCGGCGGGCTCAGCGCCCGCCCTTGCCGGTAGGCTCTTCAGCCGATCCAGAGCACGCCGAAGAACAGCGCCACCGGGTTGAGCTGCACCGTCTTCATGCGCTCCGACTCGCTCAGCGTCGGGTCAGGATCGCGTACTGCCAACCGGCGCACCACGTCCGCCGTGGTAGTGCGATCCAGCCCCCACCTCCTGCCCCAGCGAAGCACCGTCCCGAGCGCGGGCACCGCCGATCGACGGCTGCACCGCGCTTTGTTCTTGGCGGCGTTGTCCAGACATCCTCCGATTCTGGTCGGCTCGTCGAGGGAAGCCGCACGCAACGGTAGCCGGCCGGGCTGACGTTCGCCATGCCAAAGCCCCATCCTTGATACTTAACAAGCACTTTTTATTGGTGCCGTCTCGTTTTTTAACTATAAACATTCCACAAAATAAAACTTTCTATTGACCACGCGCCGTCTTCCGCCTACATTTCCCCCAACAACAATTTTCCGGAACGAATCGTTCCACTTTATTACGTCACACAGGAGACACCCATGCGCGACCTCGACACGACCTCGCACCCCGCCGTTTCCGGTGGCTCGGCTACCGAGACCCAGGTGCCGGCCGGCCCCCAGACCATGACGCCGTCCGAAGCGTTCGTGGAAACCATGGTCGCCAATGGCGTCACCGACATGTTCGGCATCATGGGCTCCGCCTTCATGGATGCCATGGACATCTTCGCTCCGGCCGGCATCCGCCTGATCCCGGTGGTGCATGAACAGGGCGCGGGCCACATGGCCGACGGCTACGCCCGCGTGTCGGGCCGCCATGGCGTGGTGATCGGCCAGAACGGGCCGGGCATCTCGAACTGCGTGACCTCCATCGCCGCTGCGTACTGGGCCCACAGCCCGGTCGTGATCGTCACCCCCGAGGCCGGCACCACCGGCATCGGCCTGGGCGGCTTCCAGGAAGCCAAGCAGCTGCCGATGTTCCAGGAGTTCACCAAGTACCAGGGCCATGTGACCCACCCGCAGCGCATGGCCGAATTCACCGGCCGCTGCTTCGACCGCGCGCTGGCCGAGATGGGCCCGACCCAGCTCAACATCCCGCGTGACTACTTCTACGGCAAGATCACCGCCGAGATTCCGAAGCCGCAGCGCCTGGACCGCGGCCCCGGCGGCGAGCAAAGCCTGAACGAAGCCGCCGAACTGCTGGCCCAGGCCAAGTTCCCGGTGATCATCTCGGGGGGCGGCGTGGTGATGGCCGACGCGATCGAGGAATGCAAGGCACTGGCCGAGCGCCTGGGCGCACCGGTGGTCAACAGCTACCTGCACAACGACTCCTTCCCCGCCAGCCACCCGCTGTGGTGCGGCCCGCTGGGCTACCAGGGCTCGAAGGCTGCCATGAAGCTGATCTCGCGCGCCGACGTGGTGATCGCGCTGGGCTCGCGCCTGGGGCCGTTCGGCACGCTGCCGCAGCACGGCATGGACTACTGGCCGAAGAACGCCAAGATCATCCAGATCGACGCCGACCACAAGATGCTGGGCCTGGTGAAGAAGATCTCGGTGGGCATCTGCGGCGACGCCAAGGCCGCCGCCATCGCCCTCACGCAGCGACTGGCCGGCCGCACGCTCGCCTGCGACAGCAGCCGCGACGCCCGCGCCACGGAAATCGCCAGCGAGAAGACCGCATGGGAAAAGGAACTGGACGAGTGGACGCACGAGCGCGACCCGTACAGCCTGGACATGATCGAAGAGCAGAAGCACGAGCGCACCTTCAACGGCGGCACCTACCTGCACCCGCGCCAGGTCCTTCGCGAGCTGGAGAAGGCCATGCCGGCCGACGTGATGGTCTCCACCGACATCGGCAACATCAACTCGGTCGCCAACAGCTACCTGCGCTTCGAGAAGCCGCGCAGCTTCTTCGCGGCGATGAGCTGGGGCAACTGCGGCTACGCGTTCCCGACCATCATCGGCGCCAAGGTGGCAGCACCGCACCGCCCGGCCGTCTCGTACGCTGGTGACGGCGCCTGGGGCATGAGCCTGATGGAAACCATGACCTGCGTGCGCCACAACATCCCGGTGACGGCCGTGGTCTTCCACAACCGCCAGTGGGGTGCCGAGAAGAAGAACCAGGTGGACTTCTACAACCGCCGCTTCGTCGCGGGCGAACTCGACAACCAGAGCTTCGCCGAGATCGCCAAGGCAATGGGCGCGGAAGGCATCGTGGTCGACCGCCTCGAGGACGTTGGCCCCGCACTCAAGCGCGCCATCGACCTGCAGATGAACCACGGCAAGACCACGATCATCGAGGTCCTGTGCACGCGTGAACTCGGCGATCCGTTCCGCCGCGACGCGCTCTCAAAGCCGGTGCGCTACCTGGACAAGTACAAGGACTACGTCTGATCGAAGCTGCACCGCACCCTTTCATTCGCGATGGGGTGCTCCCTCTCCCGCTTGCGGGAGAGGGGAGAACACCAAGGGCATAGCGCGAGCCGCTGGCCCTTTTTCAGTCCTACCGAGCCAAACCCGCCATGAAGCCCATCCTCCGCATCATCGACCGCGCGCGCGCCGCGCCCTGTCGCATCGTCCTGTGCGAGGCAGAAGACTCGCGCATCCTGCAGGCGGCCGCGCGGGCGACGCGCGAGAGCATCGCGCAGGTGATCCTGGTAGGCAACCCCGAGCGGATCACCGCCGCGGCGCACGCGCTGGGAATCGGGCTGGACGGGATGAGCATCGTCGACCCGGCCACGTCAGCGCTGGCGCCCTCTTTCGCGCAGGCGCTCTACGCCATGCGCCAGAAGAAGGGCATGACGCTGGACCAGGCCCGGCAGGCCGTGCTCGACCCGCTGTGCTTTGCCAACCTGATGGTGAGGCAGGGCCATGCGGATGGTTCAGTGGCCGGCGCGGTCCACACCACGGCCGACGTGGTACGCCAGGCCATCCAGCTGATCGGGCTGGCGCCCGGCTTCCGGCTGGTGTCGAGCTTCTTCCTGATGATGCTGTGCGAGCCGTTCCACGCGCTCAAGGGCGGACTGATCTTCTCCGACTGCGGGCTGGTGGTGAATCCCGATGCCGAGGAGCTGTCGGAAATCGCCATGGCTGCGGCTGACAGCGCACGTTCGCTGCTGAACGAGGAGCCGCGCGTGGCCATGCTGTCGTTCTCGACCTGCGGCAGCGCGAAACACGCGGCGGTCGACAAGGTGGTCGCGGCCACGGAGCGCGTGCGTGCGCAACGGCCCGGCCTGGCCATCGACGGCGACGTGCAGCTTGACGCCGCCATCGTCGCGGAAATTGCCGAGCGCAAGATCCCGCACTCACGGGTGGGCGGCCACGCCAATGTGCTGGTCTTCCCCAACCTGGAAGCCGGCAACATCGGCTACAAGCTCGCCGAGCGGCTCGGCGGCGCCAAGGCCATCGGCCCGATGCTGCAAGGGCTCAAGAAGCCCGCCAACGACCTGTCGCGCGGTTGCAGCGAGGAAGACGTGTTCCATGTCATCGCCGTCACCGTGGTGCAGGCGCAAGCCGCTTCGGCCCAGCAAGCACCCACCGGAGAACAGGCGGTAGCATGAAGCCCGAATTGTTGATGCCCGTGCTGGGCCTGCAGGCCCTGCTTGGCGCGGGAACGTATTTTCAGACGGTGACAGGTTTTGGCCTGGGCATGATCGTGATGGGCGCCACGAGCGGACTGGGCCTGGCCCCGGTCGCCACGGTCGCGGCCGTGGTGAGCCTGGTGACGCTCGCCAACAGCGCCTGCGCCCTGCCCGGCAAGATGCAGCATATCGACTGGCGCGCGGTGCTTGCCGCGGCCATCGGCATTCTTCCCTCGGTGGTCGCCGGCGTGATGCTGCTCGACTACCTCAGCAGCACCGCGGCCACGCTGCTTCAGATCCTGCTGGGCGCCGTGATCCTGTATGGCGGCCTGAGCGCGGCGCTGCGGCCCGAGCCGCTGCCACGGCGCTCGGGCGACCGCAGCTTTCTCGTCAGCGGCATCTTTGGCGGCCTGCTGAGCGGCATGTTCGGCGTGTCCGGCCCGCCGCTGATTTTCCAGTTCTACCGCCAGCCCATGAAGCCGGTGGAGATCCGCTGCGCGCTGATCCTGGTCTTTACCGTGACCTCCGGCGTGCGCACCCTGTTCTCGGCCTGGCAGGGCCAGCTCGACGGGCAGATCTGGCTGCAGGCGGCCATCGGCGTGCCGGTGGTAGTGCTGGCCACGCTGCTGGGACGCCGCTTTCCGCCGCCGTTCTCCGCGACGACCACGCGGCGCATCGCCTTCGGCGTGCTGATGGGTATCGGCGCGAGCCTGATGGTGCCGGCGCTCGTCAGCCGGATCGGCTAGCACCGCACGGGCACTGGCTGACGGCCCCAAACCGGCCAACGCCCCTCAACCGCAGCAGCGGAATCCGACGAAGACGTCCCCGCGGTGCGGCAGGTAGAAGTTCCGGTAGCGAGCGTGCTGCATGCGGGCATGGGTCGCGAACGATCCGCCGCGAACCGAGCGATGCGTGTGAAACCAGGGGGCGGAATATTCCTGGTAGGGGTCGGGCGAGAACCCTGCATAGGGCACGAAAGGATCAGCCGTCCATTCCCACACGGCGCCACCCCAGTGGATCAGGTCATGCGTTGCCGCATACTCCCACTCGGCTTCCGCGGGCAAGCGCTTGCCGGCCCAGCGGCAATAGGCTTCCGCCTCATAGGCATTGACATGGCACACCGGCTGATCGGGCGGCAGCGGCAGCCACTGCCCGAACCATCGCAATGCCCATTGCCCCGGAATGCCGCCAGTTGCCTGGCGCCAGCGCGCGGGATGCGCCAGCCCGCTGCGTTGCAGCCATGCGCGTCCGTCGTCGGACCACCACTGATGGTCGCGGTAGCCGCCCGCCGCCACGAATTCCGCAAATGCGGCATTGCTGACGCAAGTGCGATCGATGTGGAAGGGGGCGACGTGGACCGGGTGGGCCCACTTCTCGTTGTCGAAGACGAACCCGGCGCCGCTGGCGGGCGACCCCATCGGGAACGTGTCGCCGCCTGCGGCTGCCGACCCGGCGCCTGGCGCGATGGCAGCCATGTCAAGCGGAGCATGCAGCGGATAATCAAGTGTCTGCCGCATATAGGTCAGCGCCTCCGCGTGCATGTCTTCGTGGAATAAGGCGAGCCGGAAAAAATAGAGCGCCGCGTCGTTATCGTCCGATGTGGCGAGCCTTGCGCGAACTCGCCCCAGTACGGCGGCTGCGTAGCCGCGGATCTCGGAAAGCCCGGGCAGCGCAAGATGCCACCGGTCCTGGTGGGCGACGCGCATGGAATCGAACAGCCGGTCGGCGTCCGGCAGCATGGACGGGAGGCTGGCCACCCAGCGGCCATCCTGGCCGGCGCGCGGCTCCCGCAGCACCCATTGCTCCGTAAACCACGCGATATGGGCATACTCCCACAAGGGCGGATTGATTCCCGCATCATAGGGAACCTGCCATTGGGACGGCGACAGATCCTGAAGCACGGCCCAGGTGCGCCGGTGCGCATCGGCAAACGCCGCATCCAGCCCGAGCTTGTCTATCCTTCTTGCTGCTGCCCCCACGGAACCTGTCGTCATGCGTCCTCCCAAGGCCACCGTCGCGATTATCAGTCCAGCGCTGCGCAAAGCCAACAATGGCAACTGGCAAACCGCCCATCGCTGGTCCCGGTTCCTGCAGGGGGACTACGATGTCTCACTGGCCGCCGAATGGCCGGCGGCCGGCCCGGACGACGCCCTGCCCGACTGCCTGATCGCCCTGCACGCCCGACGCTCGGCCGAGTCCATCGCCAGGTACGCCGAGGCTTGTCCGGATCGTCCGCTGATCGTGGTGCTGACCGGCACCGATCTGTACCGCGACATCCGCACCGATGCAGCGGCCCGGCGCTCGCTCGAACTGGCCACCCACCTGGTTGTGCTGCAGGACGAAGGGCTCGCCGAACTGGCGGCCGCGCATCGCGCCAAGTGCCGTGTGATCTACCAGTCTGCCCCGGCATGCGCCCCCGCCGCGCCCCGCCACGATCATTTCGACGTTGTGCTGGTCGGCCACATGCGGGCGGAAAAAGACCCGCTCACGCCCATGCGCGCCCTCTCGCTGCTTCCCGAGGATTCGCGCGTGCGCCTGATTCACATTGGTGGCGCGCTCGATGACGCCTATCAGCAGGCGGCCCTGGCGCTGGAAGCACAAGCCTGGCCCGGCGTGCGGCGCTATGTCTGGCTCAGGAACCTGCCCCATGATGAAACCCGGCAGCATATCCGACAGGCACAGGCCATGGTGATCTCCAGCGTTATGGAAGGCGGCGCCAACGTGATCATCGAGGCCGTCGCCAGCGGCGTGCCGGTGCTGGCCAGTCGCATCCCGGGTAACGTCGGCATGCTGGGCCGTGACTACGACGGCTATTTTCCACTGGGCGACGCCGCGCAACTGGCGCTCTTGCTGGAACGGACCAGCAGGGACGCCGGGTTCCTGAACCGCCTGCGGCAGCAATGCGCACTGCGGGCTCCGCTGTTTGCGCCGGCGCGGGAACGGGCGGAAGTAGGTAAACTTGTCGCCGACGCCTTGAAACCTGAATAACCCGGAGCCAGCAATGGACCAGCCAGACAACGCAAAGATCAAGCTCACCGCCTTTTCCCACGGCGGCGGGTGCGGGTGCAAGATTGCCCCCGGTGTGCTTTCCGAAATCCTCAGGAATTCGGCCGGCTTCCCTGCTCCGGCGGCGCTGCTGGTCGGCAAGGAAACCAGCGACGACGCGGCGGTCTACAAGCTCAATGACAGCCAGGCCCTGATCGCCACCACGGACTTCTTCATGCCGGTGGTGGACGATCCGTACGATTTCGGGCGTATCGCCGCCACCAACGCGATCTCCGACGTCTACGCCATGGGCGGAACCCCGATCATGGCGCTGGCCCTGGTCGGCATGCCGATCGAAAAGCTGCCGCCCGCGGTCATCGGCAAGATCCTCGAAGGCGGGGAATCGGTCTGCGCCCAGGCGGGCATCCCGGTTGCCGGCGGCCACACCATCGATTCCCTGGAGCCGATCTACGGGCTGGTGGTCCTTGGCCTGGTGCATCCGGACCGGGTCAAGAAGAACAGCGGCGCCCAGGCGGGCGACAAGCTGATCCTCGGCAAGCCGCTGGGCGTTGGCGTGTTGTCCGCCGCGGTGAAGAAGGACAGGCTCGACGCGGCCGGCTATCAGGAACTGATTGCCTGCACCACCAAGCTCAATACGCCGGGCCGGCTGCTGGCCGAAGTGCCGAGTGTCCACGCGCTGACCGACGTGACCGGCTTCGGCCTGCTCGGCCACCTGCTGGAGCTTTGCCGCGGCGCGGGTGTCGGCGCGCGGCTGGACATGGGGCGGATTCCGCTGCTGCCGCATGTCGAGCGCATGGCCGGCGAAGGGCTGGTGACCGGCGCATCGGGGCGCAACTGGGCCAGCTACGGCGGCGAGGTGGACCTGTCCGCGTCGGTCACGCCAAGCCAGAAGGCGCTGCTGACCGATCCGCAGACCAGCGGTGGCTTGCTGGTGTCGTGCGCGCCGGAAGCCGTGGACGAGGTCCTGGACATCTTTCGGCGGGAAGGCTTTGCAGACGCTGCAGTGATCGGAGAAACCACCAAGGGAGCCGCCCGTGTTGCCGTTGCTTAAGCGCCTTGCCGCGCTGACCCTGCTGGGCTTTGCCGGACTCGCCAGTGCCCAGGCTGTGCTGAAGGTCTCGGCCATTCCGGACGAGGCCCCCACCGAACTGCAGCGCAAGTTCGCGCCGCTCGGCAGTTACCTGGAGAAGGAAATCGGCATGAAGGTGCAGTTCGTGCCCGTCACGGACTACGCCGCGGTGGTCGAATCGCTGGCCACCGGCAAGATCGACATGGCATGGCTGGGCGGCTTTACCTATGTGCAGAGCAAGATCCGCACGAAGGGAGCCACCATCCCCATCGTCCAGCGCCAGGAAGATGCGGCGTTCACCAGCAAGTTCATCACCGCCAACCCCGCGATCAAGTCGCTGGCCGACCTCAAGGGCCACACCTTCGCCTTCGGCGCGCCGTCCTCGACCTCCGGCCACCTGATGCCGCGGCACTTCCTGCTGCAGGCCGGCATCGATCCGGACAAGGACTTCAAGACCGTCGCCTATTCGGGCGCCCACGATGCCACGGTGGCTTTCGTGCAGGCCGGCAGGGCCGACGCCGGCGTGCTCAATGCCTCGGTCTGGGACAAGCTGGTGGAGCAGCATAAGGTGGACACCGGCAAGGTCAGGGTGTTTGCGGTCACGCCGCCCTACTACGACTACAACTGGACCGTGCGCGGCGGGCTCGATCCGGCCTTGCGCAAGAAGCTGACCGAAGCGTTCCTGCGCCTTGACCCCGCCAATCCCGAGCAGCGGGAGATCATGGCCTTGCAGCGGACCACGAAGTACATTCCCACCCGCCCGGAAAACTACGCCGGCATCGAGGCCGCGGCTCGCGCCGCGGGCCTCATCCAGTGATGCAGGTCCGATGAGCTTTCGCCTGGAGGCCGCCAGCATTACTTACGCTAACGGACAGCGTGCGCTCAGCCAGATCACGCTGGCGGCCGGCCGCGGCGAACCCATCGCCGTCATCGGTCCGTCGGGAGCCGGCAAGACCTCCTTGCTGCGCTTGCTGGCAACATCGCTGCGGCCCGCCGAGGGCCGTGTGGAGGTGCTCGAGCAAAGCCCCTGGGCGCTGTCCGCCGCACGCCTGCGGCAGTTGCGCTGCCGCATCGGCATGATCCACCAGGCGCCGCCGATGCCGCCGCGCCAGCGCGTGATCACCGCCATCCTTGCCGGCCGCCTGGGCATCTGGCCCACCTGGAAATCCTTGCTGTCGCTGGTCTATCCGGCGGACATCGATGGTGCCGCCGAACAGCTCGCCCGCCTTGAACTGGCCGACCGCCTGTTCGACCGGTGCGACCAACTCTCGGGCGGCCAGTTGCAGCGCGTGGGCGTCGCCCGCGTGCTTTACCAGCGCCCGGAACTGATCCTGGCGGACGAACCGGTCTCGGCGATGGACCCGGTACTGGCCAACCTCACCCTGGGCGAGTTGCGCAAGGAAGCGGATACCCGTGCGGTGCCCCTGGTCGCCAGCCTGCACGCCGTGGATCTGGCGCTGCGCTGGTTTCCCCGCATCGTCGGCCTGAAGGCGGGCGAGATCGCGTTCGACCTGCCGGCCGAACGCGTGACCGACGCGCTGCTGCGCGAGCTCTACGCATCCGAAAGCACATCGCCACCGGTGCAAGGCGGCCAGGCCCTGCTGAGCATCGCGGCAGGTGCGGGCGCCGCCGCCGGCGGCGGTACCCCACCCAGGCCAGCGTGCCGATGACCGCCCACCCGCGCGACCCCCAGGCGCTGCGGCGCGCAGGCGGTCTGGTGCTGGCGCTGCTGCTCCTGTGGCCATTGCTGCGGCTGTCCCGGTTCAGCCCTTCCGCCTTGTTTGACACGGGAAATCTCAAGGTGGTGGGCGCCTTCGTGCGCAACTTCCTCCCGCCCGAAGTCTCGGCCGGATTCCTCGGGCTGGTGGTCAAGGCCACGCTGGAAACGCTGGCGATCGCCACGGCGGGCATTGCGCTCGCCTTTGTGGTCGCAGCCCCCCTGGCCGTGGCCATGACGGGCAGCCTGTCGGTGTCGCGCATCGGCCCCGGCCGGGGGCGCAAGCCGCGCATGGCGGTGCGCGCCGGCGTGCGCGCCCTGGTGCTGCTGCTGCGCGGGGTGCCGGAGCTGGTGTGGGCGCTGGTCTTCGTGCGTGCCCTCGGCCTGGGGGCGGCGGCGGGCGTGCTCGCGCTGGCCATCACCTACGGCGGCATGCTGGCAAAGGTCTATGCGGAAATCCTCGAATCGAGCGACACGCGCGCCGTGGATGCCCTGTTCGGCAGCGGAAGCGGGCGCCTGGCGGCACTGAGCTATGGGCTGATTCCCCATGCCGCGCAGGAGCTGGTCTCATACACCGTCTACCGTTGGGAATGTGCCGTCCGGGCTTCCGTGGTCATGGGTTTCGTTGGCGCCGGCGGGCTTGGGCAGTTGATGGACCAGGCCATGAAAATGCTCAATGGTGGCGAGGCCGCGACCATCCTGCTCGTGTTCCTGCTGCTGGTTCTGCTGGCGGACGCGCTGAGCGCGCGGCTGCGCAAGCTGATCGACTGAATCATGGCGCACAAGACCAGGGCCGCCCAATTCTGCATGCGCTGCCTGCTCACCCTGATCGCGCTGGCCGCGGCGGTGTCGGGCAGCTTCGCGTACCTCTCGCTCGATCTCAGCCAGCTCTTCTCCGCGGACGCCGCAAGCGGAATGGCGCACTTCCTGCTGGCGTTCTTCCCGCCGGAGCTGTCGCCAGCTTTTCTGGCCAGAACCGCTGGCAGCATGCTCGAAACGCTCGCGGTTTCCGCCGTGGGTACGTTGTGCGCGGCGGTGCTGGGTTTTGGCGTGGCACTGCCGGCTTGCGGGCTCTACGGCGATGCCCTGCGGACGTTGTCGCGCTTGCTGCTGAACCTGTTGCGCTCGGTTCCCGAGCTGGTATGGGCTGCCCTGACCGTCCTCGCGGTTGGCCTGGGTCCATTTGCCGGCACCCTCGCCCTGGCGCTCCATACCACGGGCGTGCTCGGCCGCCTGTTCGCCGAGGCGCTGGAGAATGCGCCGCGCGCACCGGCCCGCGCGCTGACGGAAAAGGGCGCCCCCGCCGCGCTGGTCTTTGTGTATGGGACGCTGCCCTGCGCCTGGCCCCAGTTCCTCGCCTACATCCTGTACCGCTGGGAAATGAACATCCGCGCGGCGGCGATACTTGGCTTTGTCGGCGCCGGCGGGCTTGGGCAGATGCTGTATTTCGAGCTTTCCCTGTTCCATCTGCCCCAGGCGTGCACGGTAATTGTCGCCATGCTTGCGCTAGCGGCAGTGGTCGACACGGCCAGCGCGATCTTGAGGGCGGACCGGCATTCGTGACGAGGCACCGGCAACGCTTGCGGCTGCTGGGGGTTGGCGTGCTTAGCAGGCGCCGCTGTTTCGCCGGCTTAGCCAGCGAAACAGCGGCGCCTGCCAAGGACGATAACCCAACCAACCCCAACCCTCCCATTCCCGCAATCCACCGAAGAACCTAAAAAGAATCCCGAGTGACCGCGGCAGGCCGCCCGCACCGCGCCCGCCGCGACCGTCGCACGAACGGCTTCAGGCCACCGTCCCCGCGGTTTGCGCCAGCGGCGCGGCGCCCTGCTCCTCGCCGCCGCCGGCCTGCCCGAGATCCATCCCGGTGGTCTCGGGCAACAGCATCGCCGCCATCACGACCATCGCGTAGCCAACCCCGGCGACAATGGCGATCGCGATCGGCAGCGACGAGCGTCCCGAACTCAGCCACCCGACCGATAGCGGGAACAGCGAGCCGATCACGCGGCCGGCGTTGTAGGACACCCCGTATCCCGTCGCGCGGATATCGTTGGGAAACGACTCCGAGATCGTCGCGCCGATGCCCGCGAACACGCCCTGCATCAGGATCCCCAGCGGGAATCCGAGGAACAGCATCGAGGTATTCGACACCGGGATCACCATGTAGACCAGCGCGGCCACGAAGGCCCCCGCCGCGAACGCGATGTAGGTCAGGCGGCGGCCCCAGCGGTCGGTGGCGTAGGCGCCCGCCACATAGCCGATCAGTGATCCGACGATCGTCACCGCCAGGTAGGAACTGGTGCCGAACACCGACAAGCCGCGCTCGGTCTTGAGGAACGTCGGCAGCCATGTGGCAATGGCATAGTATGCGCCCAGCATCCCGCCGGAGAGCAGGCTGCACAGCAGGGTCCTGGACAGCAGCGGGCCGCGGAACAGCCGCCCCAGCCCAGCCAGTGCCGTCCCCCGCCGGCCCGCCGCGCGGCTCTTCAGGAAGATCTCCGGTTCCTCGAGGTTGCGGCGCAGGTAGATCACGACCAGTGCCGGCAGGATGCCGATAAAGAAACAGACGCGCCAGGCCGTCTCTGCCGGCAGCACGCTGAAGGCGAGCGCATAGACGATGGCCGCCGCCCCCCAGCCGAAGGAATAGCTGCTGGCGGTGAAGCCCGAGTATTTGCCGCGGTGCACCGGATTGCGGATCATCTCCGTCACCAGCACCATGCACAGCGACGATTCGCCGCCGAAGCCCAGGCCCTGGATCATGCGGAACGCCATCAGTTGCTCCGGCGACTGCGCCAGCCCGCACAGGAAGCAGGCGAAAGCGAACACGATGATGGTCCAGCGCAACACTCGCACGCGGCCATAGCGGTCGGCCAGGATGCCCGCCCCGATGGCGCCCACCAGCGACGACACCAGCGTCCACGTGACGATGGCGCCGGCAGTCGACTTGCTCATGCCCCACTGCCCCAGCAGCGTGGAGATGAGAAAGGAATAGATCATGAAGTCGAACACGTCGACCGCATGCCCGAGGAACGCGCCATAGAAGCCCTTGCGCTCCATGCGCGACAAATCGCGGAACCAGTCAAACATGCTCCCTCCCTGTGATGGTGTGTGTCTGGCTTAGTGGTGGGGGTCCGCCGGCTGCATGGACGGCCGCGGCGGTGGCCGGAAAGCGTAGCCCGCCTCTTCGAGCAGGGTGGCGAAACGCAGTGCGGTGAGATCCTGGTAGCGGCCGGCGACGATCTGCACGCCGACCGGCAAGCCGCCCGGCCCCGGCCCGATCGGGGCCACCACGGAAGGCAGCCCGCACAGTCCGGAATGGCCGGCCCAGAACAGCTGCGTGGTCATCGGCTGCGCATGGCCGTTGACGGTGAGCGTACGCGTCCATGGCTCGCCCGCTTCGTTCAGCGCGAACGCGGTCGTGGTCGCGGCCGGGCACAGCAGCACGTCATGGTCGGTGAAGAAGTTGCGCCACGCGGCCGCGAAACGTTCGCGCGCAGCCTGCAGGCGCAGCCAGTCGCGATGGCTCAGCGTCGCGCCGGTGTACTGCAGCGCGGCGTAGGAAACATCGTCCGCTGAGATATGGGCGGCACGGCGAAGCGCCTCGGCATAGGCCGTGTCGTCCATGTGGACTGCGGTGGTCGCGCGCAGCAGCGTCACGTAGACGTGCCACAGTTCGGCGGCGTCGAAGTCCGGCCGGGCGTGCCAGCCCACGCGCGCGCCCTGCCGCGCCAGCCTGTGGCCAAGCTGCTCGATCTGCGCGGCGACCTCGCCATCGGCCTCGGCCTGTGGATGGGTGGGCAGTACGGCAATGCGAAAATCGGCCAGCCGGCGGTGTGGGCATGCGGGCAGTTCGAGGCGATAGGCCAGCGCAGCGTCGCCATGCGGGCCGGCGATGGCGCGCAATACGGGTTCGAGGTCGCGCGCGCTGCGTGCCATCGGGCCGGCCACGTTGATGTCCTGCTCGCCGAAGCGCGCCGGGCCGGTGCCGTGGCCGGCCAGCGGTACCAGCCCATGACTCGGCTTGAGCGAAAAGATGCCGCAGTAGTGGGCCGGGTTGCGCAGCGAGGAGCCGATATCCGAACCCACGTCGAACGCCGCCAAACCGGCGCACAAAGCCGCCGCGCTCCCGCCGGACGAACCGCCTGGGGTACGCGTCGGGTCGTGCGGGTTGTGCGTGGTGCCATAGATCTCGTTGTAGCTCTGCCAGTCGCGCAGGCCGAGCGGTACGTTGGTCTTGCCGAGCAGGATGGCGCCAGCCTCGCGCAGACGCTGCACCACCACGGCATCGCGCGGGGCCACGTGGCCGCGCAGGGCCGGGTTGCCGCAGGTGGTCGGCCAGCCGGCCACGTCGAACGATTCCTTGATCGAGAACGGCACGCCGTCCAGGACCCCGCGTGCCTGTCCCGCCCGACGGCGCTTGTCGCTTTCCAGCGCGGCGGCACGGGCGGCCCCGAAGTCCGACAGCACGAGCGCGTTGATCACGCCATGCCACGCATGCTGGGCAGCCTCGCAAGCCTCCACCAGTTCCACCGCCGATATTTCGCCGGCGGCCAGCCATTGCGCCATCTTCCACAACGGCGCAAGGCCGGCTGTGCTCCGGTCGGGCAGGTTCACGTCGACTCCTTTGTCATTGTCCGTGCCGGCAGTGCACGGTGGGGCGTTGGGAGAGACTTATGGGAGGACTGCGATGTGCTTCGGTATACTATATTCAGTCTTGCGCGAACGGCAAGACGATTCTGGACGAGCCATTATGCTGGCGCGGCGTGCCATCGGAAAGGAAGAGGCTTTCGGTGGAGGAAGGTGGCAGATAGAACACCTGCCAGGGAGGCATTAGCTTGCCGCAGGACCGCGGCAGCTGGTCGATCCGCTCGGACGACCGGGTCAGCAGTGATGGCGGCGCGGCGTGTGGCCAGTCAGCGCACGGAAGAACCGGCCGATATCGCGCAGGCGCAATGGCAGCAGCGGCGTCGCATGCCGTACGGCGTCGCGCGCCGCGTAATAGCGCAGCAGTTGCTGGCCAACGGGTTGCGAGAGATAACGTTGCTCGGGCGACTTCATGGTAAATCCCAATGGAATCAGATTGACTACAGTATACACAGAATTGGTGCGGTGCGCCATCGAGTGGGGCGCAATGCACTGTTGCTGGGCATGCAATGACTGCACTGGAGCATGCTGCGCCCTGTCGGGACGCAGACGCTGATTCCAATATAGATCGGATCGCTTGAACTTGGACCGGCTGGGAAAAGCGGCGGAAGGCCTCAACGTGAGCCGTCAATCCGAGCTTTTGGGAATGCGGGGGGATGGGTGAGGATGGAGTTGTCGTGCTTGGCGGGAGCAACAGCAGACCAACCAGCCGTCATCCGCCTTCAGGCCGCCTGAACCTGCGCGCCCCCCGGCCCGTCGACCGGCAGCTCCGCCGCCTTGGCCGCACTGTAGACATGCCGCGCCGCCAGCAAGGCGGCAAGATCGGCATCGCCCGCAATCACCGCCTGCAAAATCTGGGCATGCTCGTCCCAGTTCTGCCGCGCGCGCACCACGTTCGCGGGTCCGAACAGCACTGCGGTACGCTCGCGCAGCGAGCGCATCATTTCCTGCAGGACGCTATTGGCAGCAATGGTGCCAAGCACCTCATGGAAGCGGCTGTTGAGCGCAAGCAACTCATCCGCACGCCCCTGCGCGGCAGCGTCCATGCCCTGGCGCAACACCGCCTCCAGCTCGGCGATCAGCGCCGGGTCGCGGCGCTGTGCGGCCAGCTTGGCGTTAAGGCCCTCCAGCGTGGCGCGTACCTCCACCATCTCGCGTGCGATCACCGGTGACAGGCTGGCCACCGACGCGCCGCGGCGCGGCTCGATCAGCACCAGGCCTTCGCTGGCGAGGGCGCGCAGCGCCTCGCGCACCGGAATGCGCGACACACCCAGCTCGGCCGACAGCTTGTTTTCCACCAGCCGCTCGCCCGGCGCGTATTGGCCATTCAGGATGCCTTCGCGCAGCTTGTCGGTGACAAGGGCGAACAGCGGCGAATGGCTGGCACCGAGGCTGAGCGGCTCGGCAGTCGGAGCAGTCGAGGCAGTGGGCAATGTATTGGCCATGGGTCGGCGGAAGCGAAGGCTGACGGTCTGGCCGCCATTGTATACCACGCCTCCGGCGGTATACCGGATTGTCTTATCAATCGTGCTGGAAGGTGAAGCTGTCCGCGTAGAGGTGGTCCGGACTGGCCCCGTGCGCGATGAATGCGGCGCGGGCGTCACGGATCATGTTCGGCGACCCGCACAGGTAGATGGCATGCTCGCTGAGATCGCCCAGGTCGGCCAGCGCCACGTCGTGCACGTAGCCGCGCCGCCCCTGCCAGCTATCCCCCGCACGCGATAGCACCGGCACGTACTGGAAATCGTATAGCCGCTCTCCCCACGCCGGGATATCGGCATGCAGGTACAGGTCTTCAGGCTGGCGCATGCCCCAGTACAGCGACACGGGCGGGCAGTCGGGATCGTCCATCAGCGATTCGAGGATCGCCTTGATCGGCGCCAGCCCGGTGCCCGTGGCCACCATCAGCAAGGGCCGGTAGTCCTTGGCCCGGTAGAAGAAGTTGCCGAGCGGCAGTTCGACGTCGATGCCGTCGCCCGCCTTCAGCCGCGGCAGGACGCCATCCGTGAAGGTGCCGCCCGGGATCCGGCGCACGTGCAGATCGACGCGCCCCGCACTTGGCACCGAGGCCATCGAGAAGCTGCGCGCCAGCCCGTCGCCGGCCACCAGCTTCAGGTACTGGCCCGGGCGATAGTCGAGCGCGCCAGCCTCCGGCAACTCCAGTTCGACATGCAGCACGTCCGCCGACAAGGGCCGCACGGCCCGCACCACCGCGCGGTGCCGGGCCGGCTCGGCGCACGCCTCATCCTCGCGCGCGGTGCTGATGACCAGGTCGCCCTGCGGCTGTGCCTGGCAAGCCAGCGCGTAGCCGGCGGCGGCCTCGTCCGGCGCCAGGCCGAACGGCTCCTCTTCGTACCGCACCTGCCCGTCGAGCAGGCGGATGCGGCAGGTACCGCAGCCGCCGAGCTGGCAGTCGTGCGGCAGCGCGATGCTCGCGCGCCCCGCGGCCTGCAGCAGCGTCTCGCCGCGTTCGACAAAGAAGACCTGCTGCGTCTCGGCGATCTGGATGCGGTACGACATGGAACCTCCATTGTGCCCTTACTTTGTGCCGTTACTTCTTGATATCGGCCTGCACCAGCACCTTCAGGTCCTGCGGCGCCAGCAGTTCGGCCAGCGCCTGCAGCGCCGCCAGCCCGGCCTGCGTGTCCTGCTCGCCGTTGCCGCCCGACAGCCCGATGCCGCCGATCACCTCGTCATTGACCACGATCGGGAAGCCACCCACGAACGCGGCGAACTTGCCTTCGAAGCTCCACTGGATGCCGAACGCCTCGTTGCCCGGCAGCGCCGGCCCGTTGGGCGGCGTGGTGAACAGGTGGGTGGAACGCTTGTGACCGGCGGCCGTAAACGCCTTGTTCCAGGCGATCTGCGGCCCGGTGATGCGGGCGCCGTCCATGCGCTCCAGCGCGAGCGGATAGCCGCCTTCGTCGACCACGCAGATCGACTCCAGCACGCCGATTTCCTCCGAGCGGCGGATGGCCGCGGCGACCATGTGGCGCGCTTCGCGCAGTTCCAGCTTGATGGCTTTCTTCATGTCCGTGACTCCTTGCGACGGTGGGACTCAGGCGCCCCGGTAGACCGTCTTGATCTGCGTATAGAACTCCAGCCCGGTGCGGCCCGACTCGCGGAAGGTCGACGTGCTCGACCGCTTCAGACCGCCGAACGGCGCGTTGACGAGGTTCCCGGTGGTGGTGCGGTTGACCTTGACCGTGCCCGCCTCGATGTCCGTGGCGAAGTGGTGGATGTAGCGCGGGTTGCTGGTGACGATCGCCGCCGCCAGGCCATACTCGGTGTCGTTCGCCATGGCGATCGCATCCGCGTAATCCGTGAAGCCGAGGATGGCGATCACCGGCCCGAAGATCTCCTCGCGCGCGATCCGCATCTGCTGCGTCACGTCCGTGAACACGGTCGGCGCCACGTAGAAGCCCTTGTCGAAGTCGCCCCCCGTCAGCCGCTCGCCGCCGCACAGCAACGTTGCCTCGGACTTGCCGATCTCGATGTAGCGCAGCACGGTTTCGAGCTGCTTCTGCGAGGCCAGCGGCCCCAGGTCCATCCCGGCCGTCATGCCGCTGCCGACCTTGAGCGTGGCCACCTTCGCCAGCAGCCGCTCGGTGTATGCGGCCTTGACGGACTGCGCCACCAGCACGCGGCTGGTACCGGTGCAAGCCTGCCCGGACAGCGAGAAACCGCCCTTGATGGTCAGGTCGACAGCGCGGTCGAAGTCCGCATCCTCCATCACGATCAGCGGGTTCTTGCCGCCCAGTTCCATCTGGGTGCGGGTGGTCATCGGCACCGCGCGGTGAATCTGCTCGCCGGCGCGCGACGAGCCGGTGAACGAGATCGCCCGCACGGGCGGCGCCTCGGTGATGCCCGCGCCGATCTCGGCCGCGCTGCCCGTGATGAAGTTCAGCACGCCCTTGGGCAGCCCCGCCTTGATCAGCGCCTCGGCCAGGCGGTAGCCCGACAGCGGCGCCTCGGACGATGGCTTGAACACCACCGTATTGCCGGTCACCAGCGCCGGGGCAATCTTGCGGGCCGGGATCGACACCGGGAAGTTCCACGGTGCGATCACCGTCACCACGCCCAGCGGCTCGCGCTGGCTGTAGACGAGCTGGTCCGGGTCGTCGTTGGGGAACACTTCGCCGGTAAAGGTCTGCCCTTCCACGGCGTAGAAGCGCAGCGTCTGGGCCGAGCGCAGGACTTCGTCGCGGGCCAGCGCCAGGGCCTTGCCCTCTTCGCGGGTCAGCTCGGCCGCGATGCTGTCGGCGTTGGCTTCGAGGTGGTCGGCAGCGCGGTTGAGGACCGCGGCGCGCTTGCCGACCGGGGTCTTCTTCCAGCCGGCGAACGCGGCCGCCGCCGCTGCGACGGCCGCCTGCGCATCCACCGCCGACGACGCCTGGAAACGGCCCACGAGGTCGCCGGTGTCGGCCGGGTTGACATTGTCGAAGGTCCGGCCCGACTGGCAGGCCGTCCATTCACCGTCGATATGGTTGAGGAATACGTTCATCGTCGGTCCGGTTTGCGCGGCGCGGCTCAGGCGGCCATCTCGAGTTCGGGCAGCGGCAGCTCTTTCTCGACGTAGTCGTGGTAGAGCGCGGTCGTGTACAGCAGCCGCATCTGCGCGCCGATCTCGCAGATCTTCAGGCAGCGCTGCTGCAGCTCGGGCGTGTTGGCGTGCTCGAGCACGATCTGGTAGCCGCGCTCGCCATGGATCTCGTCCGAGACGATATGCAGGTCGAAGAACTCGACCTCCTCGTCGGTGAACTGGTACTTGTCGCGCAGCGTCGGGGTCTGCTTGCGGTAGATCGACGGCACCTGCGATTCCAGCCCGACCACCAGCCCGGCCACCGCCACGATCGGGTCTTCGCGCATGGCCACCGCGTAGCACCAGCTCTGCAGGCCGCGCGTGGTCGGCGACATATTGTCCGGGTCGATCACGCGCTCGCGGGTGGTGCCGCAGGCTTCGGCGAAGCGGATCAGCAGATCGGTGTGGCGGTCGCCGCCGATTTCCTCCTCGTACATATTGGCGAGCAGGAAGTCCTTGGCTTCGGTATACCGGTCAGGCGTGCGTGCATAGATGTAGCCGAGGTAATCCGCGAACGGACCGACATAGTGATAGTGGTTCTCGGCCCAGCGTGCGAGGTGGGCGCGGCTCAGCTTGCCGCTGGCCCAGGCCACGCTGAACGGCGCCTTGTTGGCGCTCTTGCCCTTGATGGCTTCTTCAAGGGCGGCTCGGAATACTTCGCGGTTCATCAGTTCGGCCATGACGGGGGCTCCTGTTGGCGGATGTGGGGCGATTCGGAGTGGGTCGGGATGCCTGGATCGCTAGTAGATCGATCACGATTGCATTGTTGTATACTATATACAGAGAGACGCAGACGGCAAGCGCTTTGTTGACTCATCACGCCCGGGTTTACCCGGCGCAAGGCCTGGTGAGGGCCTCAGGCGGCGCGAAGCCCGGCCGCGCCGGCAATGCGCGACCACGCGAAGCCCGCCAGCGCCACGTCCTCCAGACCAACGCCGACTGACTTGTAGATGACGATGTCGTCGTCCCGCTTGCGCGGCGACACCTTGCCGAGCACGACGTCGCCCAGTTCGACGATCTTTTCCGCCGGCAGCGCGAGGGGATCGGCCAGCACGATGTCGCCGGCCTCGCGGGTCGATTGCGGACGCCACTCGACCACCACGGCCGCGGCGCGGTGCAGCGCGGTGTCGTCCAGCTCGCGCGTATGCGGCAGGCTGGAGCCGATGGCGGCTACGAACGCACCCGGCCGCAGCGAAGCGCCGGCGAACAGCGGCGTGGTCGAGCGCGAGGCCGTGACGACGATGTCGGCCTGCGCCACGGCGTCATCCGGCTCGGCCAGCACGACCGGGATGCCGCATTGCGCCGACAGCCGCGCGGGCATGCCGGCGTCGGCATACGGATCCCACACCAGGATGCGCTCCAGCCCCAGCGTCGCGCTAAGCTGGCGCGCGTGCTGCGCCCCCTGCGTGCCGGCGCCGAACAGCGCCAGCGTGCGCGCCCCCGGCCGCGCGAGCCGCTGCGCCGCGAGCGTGGTGCACGCCGCCGTGCGCAGGCGCGTGATGGCGCCGGCATCGAACGAGGCGAGCGGCCTGCCGTCCTCCGTCGAGAAGATCAGGATGACAAACGAGAACTGGCCGTTGATCGTCGTGTAGACCTTGGCACCCGCCACGCCCTGCTGCGGGATCACCGCGCCCAGCGTGGACAGCTTGACGCCGCCCGCCTCGGTGCGGATACGCTCCTGCATCGCCGCGTCGCCCCGGCCGAAGCTGGCGAAGGCCACTTCCATGACTTGCCGGGCGTCTTCAGGGCTGACGTGGGCGTCGATCAACGCGTCTGTGATGTGCTGCATGGGAACTCCGCTGGTGGGTTGGAGAAGTCGTCAAAGAGAAGCGGAAGGGCGGTTCGCGGTTCCAGGCACGTCTCATGCTGAAACTTGGGAGACCCCGCCCAATAATCGGTATACAGTCTACATATCCCGCGATACCGCAGCAAATCACACTGACGATCCATGCACCATCGTGAGAGCGCCTGAAAAGCCACAATCCCAACAACTGTGCGGCACCAAGGCAACATGCACTATGTCGGAGTTCGCGTAAATCCTGATGAAAATCTGCTTGGCGCATCGACTGCTCGGAATATAGTATACCAACGTGCTTCCTGCTCTGACGGGAACCGCCCCCACAACCCCTCGCCCCAGGGAGTTTTCATGTCACAACAAGTCGTGATCGGTGCAGCGCACTGGATTTATCTGGCAGGGGTCGCGGTCATCGTGCTGACGATGATCCTGCGCGCCAATGTCGTCGTGCCATCCATCGTGGGCACCGCCCTCGTCGTCTTTGCCCTGACTGGTAGCACGGTCTCGGCGTTGGCGGGGGTGTTCTCCGCCAGCCTGGTTGCCGCCAGGGAGCTGTTCAATATCTTCCTGGTGATCGCATTCATGACGGCGCTGCTGAATGCGCTCAAGACGCTGCGCTCGGACATCCGCATGGTGGAGCCCTTCCGCATGGTGATGAAGAACGGCCATTCGGCCTTCTTCATCCTGGCGGGCATCACCTATGTCATCTCGCTGTTCTTCTGGCCGACGCCAGCCGTGCCGCTGGTGTCGGCCATCCTGCTGCCCGCGGCCATCGCAGCGGGGCTGCCGCCGCTGGCGGGGGCGATGGCCATCGCCATCGCCGGCCAGGGCATGGCGCTGTCGTCGGACTATGTGATCGGGGTGGCGCCCGGCATCAGCGCCAAGGCCGCCGGTGCGGCGGTAAGCGCCGCCGTGGTGGCCGACCGCGCGCTGGCGCTGTCGATCATCACCGGCTGCATCGCGCTGTGCCTGGGCTATCTGTCGATGCGCAAGCACATCGTGCCGGCCAGCGGCGCCCTGCTCGACCGCTGGCAGGCACGCGCCGGCGGTACCGCGATGGCGGCCGAGGGCGGCGGCACCTTTGACAAGGCAGAGATTGCACGCGGCACGGCCCATGCCGAGCCGCTGGCCACCGACAGCAACATCGAGGCCAGCCTGTCGATGGTGGCCCGACGCCGCGTGAAGTGGTCGAAGTGCTTCGCGATCGTGACGCCCATCGCCTTCCTCGCGGTGGTCGCCATCATGGTGATGCCGAAGCTCGGCACCGGCGTGCAGGACCTCAAGGGCGGCGACGCGGCCGCGCTGGTCGGCGGCGTCGCCGCCGTGCTGATGATGCTGGCGACGCTGGCCGCGGAAGGCCCGCGCCGCATGCTCGACGTCTGCCCGGAGCACATCACCGACGGCTTTGTCTTCGCCTTCAAGGCAATGGGCTCGGTACTGCCGATCGCGGGCTTCTTCTTCGTCGGTGCCGGCGAGACCGCTGCGCAGATCCTCGGCCTGCCGCCGGGCAAGGCGCCGAGCCTGCTGTTCGAACTGATCCAGGCCTACCAGCACACCATCCCCGACAACCACGTGCTGGTCGCGTTCGGCGTGCTGCTGGTCGGCATGATCACCGGCATCGACGGCTCGGGCTTTGCAGGCCTGCCGCTGACCGGCACGCTGGCCGGCGCGCTCGGCCCGGTGGTCGGCTTCGATCCTGCCACGCTGGCGGCGGTCGGCCAGATGGGCGCCGTGTGGACCGGCGGCGGCACGCTGGTGGCCTGGTCGTCGCTGATCGCGGTGGCCGGCTTTGCCCGGGTGCCGGTGCTCGAAGCGGTGCGCGCGCTGCTGATGCCGGTCCTGATCGGATTGGCCTGCTCGACGGTGGCCGCGATGCTGCTGTGGTCGTAGAGGACCGAGGCAGCACCGCCCAGCAAAACTCCCCAACGTTTCTGAATCCGTCCGGACGCCGCCCTCGCGGCGGCATCCGGCCAGCACGATCCGACCTATGCCGACTGTCACCTTCCACAAGCAGGGCCAGACCTTCACCGACGAGGTCAAGCCGCAGACCAACCTGGTCGTCCGCGCGGGCATCCGCCAGTTCCCCTACCCCAACCTGCGCTACGAGTGCGGCATGGGCAAGTGCTCCAAGTGCGCCTGCCGCGTGATTGCCGGAGCAGAGCACCTGCCGCCGCCAAACTGGAAGGAAAAGAAGCAACTCGGCGAGCGGCTCGAACAGGGCTACCGGCTTGCCTGCCAGCTCTGGATCGAGCACGACATCGAGCTGGCCCAGGACGATCTGCCGGCACCTGCACCGGTTGCCGCCGGCACCGTGGCTGTGACCACGGTGGCCGCCCTGGCCACCGACAGCGTGGACGCCTGACATGTTCGTCCTGCTCACGAGCCGCCCCGGCCAGTTTCGCACCGAGCCCACCGATGGCATGACGGCGGTGGAGGCGTACGACTATGTCTTCTACGGCAAGCGCACGGCGCGCTTCGTCATTGCCGAACTCGCCGCCGACACCAAGGTGCGCGTACTGGAGGAAACGCCGCCCGGCATCGTCAACCTGGTGTCGACCAAATTCCTCGACAAATACGCCACGCTGGAGGCCGCCCGCGCCGCGCTGCGCGAGCTGGCCCGCTTCGGCACCATGGACATCACGCTGGTGCCGACGCCCGTCGCCGTGAGCGGACTGTCCTGATGACTGTCCTGATCACCCCGTCATTTGCCGCGCAACCATTCATCGCCATGATCCAGATCACCTTCCTCACCAACCAGGGCAAGACGGTCAGTGCACCGCCCGACAGCAACCTGCTGCGCGTGTCCCTGCGAGAACAGGGCGGCATTCCCTTCAAGTGTGGCGGCGGACTCTGCGGCACCTGCAAGTGCCGCATCGAAGCGGGCCGCGAGCATACGGACACAGTCAAGCCAAAGGAAAAGAAGCTGCTGACCGAGGAGGAACTGGCCGGTGGCTTCCGGCTGGCCTGCCAGACCTTTATCCGCGGCGATATCGCCGTGTCGTGGCAGCCGCGCGAAGCCGCGCGCGGCGCGGCGAACATCGCCACCCCGCAGAGCGAGTGCTCGACGAGCCTCTGAGCGCAAGCGAGAGTCGAAAGCTGGCGGCCCGGCCTACCGCCGCCGCGCCGCCAGCAGGTCCGCTACCTCATCCAGCATTGCCATATCCACTGGCTGCGACAGGTCCAGCGCCAGCGCATGCCGGTAGTAGGGGCTCAGGTCCAGCCCGACGCCAAGCCCCAGCACCTCGACGTCGCGCAGCGTATCGTGCCGCGCGACCACGGCCTTCAGGTGGTTGTCGAGGTAGCAGGCGTCGTTGGCCTGGCCGGTGGCCGTATCCATCGGGCTGCCATCCGACACCACCAGCAGGATGCGGCGTGCCTTGCCGGTCGTGTGCAGGCGGGCGCAGGCCCACTCCACGGCCTCGCCGTCGACGCCTTCGCGGAACAGGTCGGGCTTGAGCAAGGCGGTAAGGTCGGTGCGCGAGCGGCGCCAGCTGCGCGTGGCGTCCTTGAACACCATGTGGCAGGTTTCATTGAGGCGGCCCGGATGCGCGGGCCGGCCACGCGCGAGCCAGTCCGCGCGGGCGCGCCCGCCGTTCCACGCACCGGTCGTGAAGCCGAGCACCTCGGTCGCGACACCCGCCTCGTCGAGCGCGCGGGTCAGCAGGTCGAGCAGCAGCGTCAGCGGTTCGGCCCGTGCCTTCATCGATCCGGAGCAATCCACCAGGAAGCCGACCACGCAATCGGCATGGGCCCGGTGCGCTTCGAGCCGGAACAGGCGGCGTTCGGCGGGCGAGCTGACAAGCTGCGCCAGGCGGCGGCCGTCGATGCGGCCGCTCTCCTCGCCAAAGGACCAGCCGTCCACGCGCGGCTGCGCCAGCGCGGCACGCAGCCGGCGCGCGAGGCGGGCCACGTTGACGCAGGCACGCGCAATGCGCGCGTCAAGCTGCGTGCGGTATTCGTCGAGCAAGGCACGCCGCACCAGCGTGGCGGCGCGCACCTCGCGATCGTAGCGCGTGGTGAAGACACGGTAGCCGTCTTTCGCCTCGGCCAGCACGCGGCTGTGGCCGCTGTCGGCGACGGCGAAATTTTCCGCGCGCTCCTCTTCGAAGTCGAGCCACAGCGCAAACCCGGCACGCGCGGCGGACGCTGCGTTGTCATCGTCCTCGCCCACATTCGGCGCTTCGCTACGGACCATCTGCGCCACGGCGCGGGCCAGTGCCAGCGCGTGCCCGGCGAATGCAGCCTGATCATGGCGATGCGAGCGCAACCCGGCCAGCGACGTGCCCAGCACGGGCACGATGGCGGCGCGCGTGGCCTCGATCAGGTCCTCGGTTTCATCTAGCACCGGCTCGCCGCTCAGGCGCGACCACGCCACCTGGGCGACGGTGTAGAGCAGGATCCCCAGCTGGCCCTCGGTCAGGCCCGAGCGATGAAACGCACGCGACCACGCCAGGAAGCGATGGCGCAGATTGGCCGCCACGCCGGCCATGCCGCGCGGCACGCGGGTTTCGCAGCGCAGTTGCTCCAGCAGTTCGAACAGCAGCCGCTCGACCGGGTCGGCCGGGCAGAGGCTGCGGTGCAGTGCAGGATCGGAATGCGCGTGGCGTAGCGCGGCGCCATCGGCGGCGCCGCGCAGGCAAGCCGCGCTGTCGGAGTCCGGATCGGTACGCAGATGCGGCGCATGCTGCGGCACTGGCCGCATCGCATGCCAGAGCCGGCCGTCGCGGAAGTGCAGCGCCGGCTCGCCGGTGAGCGCACGCACAGCGGCGCCGGACAGCGCATCCTGGCGCTGGCGTCGGCGCAGCCGCTGCGCGGCCGCCGCCGCGTTCATTGCGCCGGCTCCGAGTGGACCGGGTGTCCTGCCGCTTCATCGGGCAGGTGGCCAAAGCAGCGCTGGTAGTACTCCGCGACTATGGGACGCTCCGCCTCGTCGCACTTATTCAGGAAGGTCAGGCGGAATGCCAGTGCCGGATCGCGGAATATCTGGCAATTCTCCGCCCAGCTGATCACCGTGCGCGGCGACATCAGCGCCGAGACATCGCCCGCGGCAAAGCCGCGCCGCGTGAGCGCCGCCAGCGCCACCATGGCATCGACCAGCGCGCGGCCCTCGGCGTTGTCGAGTTCCGGCACGCGCGCCAGCACGATGCCCGATTCTTCCGCGTGCGGCAGGTAGTCGAGCGTGGCCACCACGTTCCAGCGGTCGATCTGTGCATGGTTCAGGAGCTGGGTGCCGTGGTACAGGCCGTTGAGGTTGCCCAGACCGACCGTGTTCGAGGTCGCGAACAGGCGGAACGACGGATGCGGATGGATCACGCGGTTCTGGTCCAGCAGCGTGAACTTGCCGTCGCGCTCCAGGATGCGCTGGATCACGAACATCACGTCGGGCCGGCCCGCGTCGTATTCGTCGAAGATCAGCGCCACGGGCCGCTGCAGCGCCCACGGCACGATGCCTTCCTGGAATTCGGTAATCTGCTGGCCGTCGCGGATGACGATGGCGTCCTTGCCGACCAGGTCGAGCCGGCTGATGTGGCCATCGAGGTTCACGCGTACGCAAGGCCAGTTCAGGCGCGCGGCGACCTGCTCGATATGCGTCGATTTGCCGGTGCCGTGCAGCCCCTGCACCATCACTCGCCGGTCGCGCATGAAGCCCGACAGGATCGCCAGCGTCACCTCGGGCTGGAAGCGGTAGGCCGGGTCGATCTCCGGCACATGGTCATCGCGTTCGCTGAACGCCGGCACCGTCAGGCCGGAATCGATACCGAACAGGCTGCGCACCGGCACCATGCGGTCCGGCCGGCCAAACTCCTTCTGCGTCACGTCGTGCTCCTCCTGCTTGCCTTGCTTGTCCTTGCTTGTCCTTGTTTGCGCGCGGACAGCAGGACAAGCCGGGAGCCGGCGCAGCCGCTGCCCTACTCGTCCTCGTCCGCGCCGCCCCAGGCGGTGCCGCTCTCGGCTTCGATGGCCGCCAGCGCTTTGGCCGCCCGCTGCAATGCGGGCAGCATCTGCAATGACTTCTCGCGCGTCACGCGCATCACCGGGGCCTGCAGCGCCAGCCCCAGGTTGGATTTCCCGCCGTCCACCGCCGGCACCAGCACGCCGATGCACAGCAGGCCGGGCAGGAACTCCTCGTCATCCATCGCGTAGCCGTCACGCTTCACGCGCTCGATCTCCGCTTCCAGTTCCGCGTGGTCGGTCAGCGTGTTGGCCGTGTAGCGTTCCAGCTCCGCGTGGGCCAGCAGGCGCTGCCGCTGCGCCGGCGTCAGTTGCGCCAGGAACAGCTTGCCCGTGGCCGAGCAGTGCGCCGGCACGCGCGAGCCCGGGTGCAGGTAGAAACGCAGCGGCGCCGCTGTCTCCACTCGATCCAGGTACAGCACCTCCCCGCTCGAAAACGCGGTCAGGTTGCAGCTTTCGCCCACCTCTTCCACCAGCTTGCGCAGCACCATGTGGCGCGCGCCGTGCGAGGTGTTGTTCAACAACAGGTTTTCCGCCAGCCGCCGCAGGCGCAGGCCGGTGCCGTAGTGGCGGCCGTCGCCGTTGCGCTGGACCATGCCGGCCGCCTCGAGCTGCTGCAGCATGCGGTGCAGCGTGGGCTTGGGCAGTCCGGTTTCCTCCACCAGCGCCTGCAGGTTGAAGGGGTGATCCTTGGTGGCAATGACTTCCAGCAGGCCAAAGAGACGCAGCGCCGGCGTATCGCCATCCGGCTTGGTATCGCCCTTGGCAGGACGCGAATCGTTCATGCCTGGCTCCCATCATAGTCAAGTTTCAGTTTCAGATACAAATCATATCAATTATTGAAATTACCGGTTGACCTTCGGCGGTAGAGGACCTACATTCCGAGTACATAAATATTTATCGGAACAATTTGTTCCGTTTTACAAGGTAACTCGGAGACACAAATCAAATGGATAGATGATTTCCACCGCCCTTGGCACCAAACGGGGTGAACCGACCACGGCAACCGGCCTGCAATTACGCGCAGCGCCGACTATTACAGACAGAAAGGCGCCGCGGCGGCTGACAGACAGCAGTCAGCAGTACAGGAGACACAACATGACCCATACACCACAGCCCTCGTCAGGGCTATCGCACGGCCTCAAGCAGCGGCACATGACCATGATCGCCCTGGGCGGCGTCATCGGCGCCGGCCTCTTTGTTGGCAGTGGCGTCGTCATCAAATCCGCGGGGCCCGCCGCGGTTCTTTCCTTCCTGATCACCGGCCTGCTCGTGGTGCTGGTGATGCGCATGCTCGGCGAGCTTGCCTGCGCCATGCCCGGCGGCGGCTCGTTCTACGAATACGCCCGCGAGGCCTGGAGCGACCGTCCCGCTGTCGGCAACCTGGCCAGCTTCCTGACCGGCTGGATGTACTGGTACTTCTGGGTCATCGTCGTGGCGCTCGAAGCCGTGGCGGGTGCCGACCTGGTGCGCTACTGGCTGCCCGACGTGCCCAACTGGACCATCAGCCTGGTATTGCTGGTCATGCTCACACTAACCAACCTCGTCTCGGTCAAGTCCTTCGGCGAGTTCGAGTTCTGGTTCGCGTCGATCAAAGTCGCCGCCATCATGGTGTTCCTGTTCGTAGCAGGCGTGTACGTGCTGGGCCTGGCGCCCGGCGCCCACGGCATGAACGTTTCCAACCTGACCGCGAACGGCGGCTTCATGCCGAATGGCATCGTGCCGGTGCTGACCGGCGCAGTCGCGGCGACCGGCTTCTACTTCGGCGCGGAGATCGTCACCATCGCCGCGGCCGAGACCGCCGAGCCGCAGAAGGCCGTAGCGCGCGCCACCAACTCGGTCATCACGCGCGTGCTCGTGTTCTATGTGGGTTCGGTGCTGCTGGTGGTCTGCCTGGTGCCGTGGAATGCCACTGGCATCGCCACGCCGTACGTCAGCGCGCTCAACGTCATGGGGATCCCGGCGGCCGCGCAGATCATGAACGCGATCGTGCTGACCGCCGTGCTGTCGGCGCTCAACTCGGGCCTGTACGCGTCGTCGCGCATGCTGTTCGCGCTGACGCGCCGTGGCGATGCACCGCGCTCGCTCGCCCGCGTGAGCCGCAACGGCGTGCCCACGCGCGCCATCCTGGTCGCCACGCTGTTCGGTTATGGGGCGGTGGTGATGTCGTATGTATCGCCGGACAAGGTCTTCGCCTTCCTGGTCAATTCGTACGGCACGGTTGCCATCTTTGTCTACATCCTGATCGCGGTGTCGCAGTTGCGGCTGCGTGCGCGGCTGGAGCGCGAAGCGCCCCATCTGCTCAAAGTGAGGATGTGGTGCTATCCGTACCTGACGTGGTTTGCGATCTTCGGCATGGTGGCGATCGTGGTAGCCATGGCCTTCATTCCCGATCAGCGCACGCCACTGGCGTTGGGGGTCGCCAGCCTTGGGCTGCTGGTATCGGCCTATATCTTGCGGCATCTGTTTCGACGAGGCGTGGCGCAGGTCGTGCCGCTAGCGGAGATGCCGCGGCCGGATTTGCATGAGTATTGATGGGGATGGGTGGGGGCGTTGGGATGGGGTACTTACTCTGTCTCGCGCCTTTGCTCTTTGTAGGTTGTTGGGACCCAACAACAAACCAAACCACCCCCCAAATCAACAAACCACCCCATCCCATGACCACCAAGCTGACCCCCCCCATGTGGGACCAGCTCTTCCAGCAACACGCCCACTCCGGCCTGAGCCTGCAAGGCAAGATCCGCCAGATGCTGGTCTCCGCGATCCTGGACGAACAGCTCCCGCTGGGCATCCCGCTGCCGAGCAGCCGCGAGATGTCCGCGCAGTTGCGCGTGGCGCGCAATACCGTGGTGCTGGCCTACCAGCAGCTCGTGGACGAGGGTTACCTGATCTCGCGCGAGCGCAGCGGCTATTTCGTCAACCCCGAGATCCTTGGTGCTCGCGTGAGCGGCGTGGCCTCGCTGCGCGGCACGCCGAGCCCTGACACCCATGGCGGCGCGCGTCCGGACTGGGACCGCCGCTTTGTCTTTCGCCCCACCCACCAGCGCAATATCGTCAAGCGCCACAACTGGCGCGACTACCCCTACCCCTTCATTTACGGCCAGTACGACCCGGTGCTGTTCCCCACCGCCGACTGGCGCGAGTGCTGCCTGAAGGCCCTGAGCGTGCTCGATATCCACGAGTGGGCGCAGGACATGATCGTGCGCGACGACGAGTCGCTGGTGCAGCAGATCCGCACGCGCGTGCTGCCACGCCGCGGCGTGTGGGCCGGTGCCGACGAGATCGTGATCACCGTGGGCGCGCAGCAGGCCCTCTACCTGCTGTCCGACCTGCTCGCCAGCCCCGACACGCCTGTCGGCATCGAGGAGCCGGGCTACCCGGACGCACGCAATATCTTCGGCCGCCATACCTCGAAGCTGATCCCGCTGCCCATCGATGCCGAGGGCGTGATCCCGTCCGATGCGCTGCGCGCCTGCGACTACGTTTATGTCACCCCCAGCCACCAGTGCCCCACCACCGTCACCATGCCGCTGGCGCGCCGCCAGGCCCTGCTGCGGCAGGCGGAAGAAGCGGACTTCGTGCTGATCGAGGACGACTACGAAAGCGAGAGCCGCTTCGAAGGCGACCCCACGCCCACGCTGAAGAGCCTGGACCGCAACAACCGCGTGATCTACGTGGGCAGCCTGTCGAAGAGCCTGGCGCCGGGGCTGCGCATCGGCTACATCGTCGGCCCCGCCGAGCTGATCGCCGAGCTGCGCGGCGCGCGCCGGCTGATGCTGCGGCACCCGTCCGCCTACATCCAGCGCGCGTTCTCGCTGTTCCTGTCGCTGGGGCACTATGATGCGCACCTGCGCCGGCTGTCCGCCGCGCACCGGGCGCGTGCCGAAACGGTGCTGGCGGCGCTGGCCGCCCACATGCCCGAGTTCCGCCCCGTGCCAATTGCCGGTGGCGCCTCCTGCTGGATCGAAGGCCCGCCATGGCTGGACGCCGATGCGCTGGCACGCCTGGCCGAGCTGCAGGGCGTGCTGATCGAGCCGGGCAGCGTGTTCTTCATGAGCGAGCCGGCGCCGCGCAATGGCTTCCGGCTCGGCTATTCGTCGATCGCGCCGGAACGCATCGAACCCGGCATCCGCGTGCTGGCCAGCGTGGCACGTGAACTGCACGCGACCATCGCCGCGCAGGGCGCATCGGCCGCCTGAGCGCGCGGTTGCAGCTGGCGACGGACGCAAGGGCTACTGCCGCGCAGTAGCCCTTTCTGCATGTTCGAACGTGCCGCAAGCGTGCCGCCAGGAGATTCCAGTCCCATTCCACCGCTGGCCCAAGCGATTCCCGCCAACTGGTCCTACAACACGACGCGCGCGCTCCCTATCCTCAGGTCATGGCCGATGCGCGGCCCCCGCCGCCGCATCGTCACGCGATACCAAGGAGACCTAAATGAGCAAGCCCAGCAACAGCCCGGTCGGCACCGACCTCCTGCAAGCCTTCAACGACGCCTGGAACCGCCACGACATCGACGCGCTGATGCGCTTCATGGCCGACGACTGCGCCTTCCACGGCGTAGCCGGCGGCGAGCTGCTCGGGCGCAGCTTTATCGGCCGCGACGCCGTGCGCGAAGGCTTCGTGCTGGCCTGGCAGACCTTTCCCGACGCCTCGTGGACCGAGGGCGAGCATTTCGTGTCCGGCGACCGCGGCGTGAGCGAATCGACCTTCCGCGGCACCCGCGCCGACGGCGCGCGCATCGAAGCACGCATGGTGGACGTATTCACGTTCCGCGACGGCAAGATCGCGGTGAAGAACGCCTACCGCAAGGATCGCCCCCCGGTCGGCAACGCCGCCTGAGCACCGGAGACGCGCCATGGAAGCTGTAGCCACCCGCAACATCCTGAACGGCGGCAATGCCACCGCGCCGTCGCGGCCGTACGACCCCGCCTACGACCCGCTGCGCACGCCCACGCCGGGTCAGGGCCGCGAATACGCGCCGACCTACTGGATCGGCACCGCCGGCGAGCCGCCTGCCGACGACGGCCCCATCACGCACGATATCGACGTGGACGTCGCCATCATCGGCTCGGGCTTCACCGGGCTGACCAGCGCCATCTTCCTGGCGCAGGAACACGGCATCAAGGCCACCGTGCTCGAGGCCAACCGCGTCAGCTGGGGCTGCAGCACCCGCAATGGCGGCCAGGCTCAGTGCGCTTCAGGCCGCCTCAAGCGCTCGCAGTGGATCCAACGCTACGGCCTGGACACGGCACTGCAATTGCATGAAGAAGTCTGCGCCGGCATGCAGACCTTCAAGGACCTGATCAAGGACATCGACTGCGATCCGCAGCCCGGTGGCCACCTGTATATCGCCCACCGCGACAAGGCCATGCCCGCGCTGGAGAAGGAAGCGAAGATCCTGCGCGAGGTCTTCAAGTACGACGCGCGCATCTTCGACGCCGACACCGTGCGGCGCGAATACGTCGACGACAAGGAAGCCGCGGGCGCCATGCATGAACCCGAAGGCATCGGCATCCATGCCGGCAAGCTTGCTTTCGGCTACCTGCGCCGCGCGCGCGAACTGGGCGTCAAGGTGCATCCGTCCAGCCCCGTGACCGGCTGGGAAACCCGCAATGGCGTGCACTACCTGCGCACGCCCGGTGGCATCGTGCGCGCCCGCGCGGTCGGCGTGGCCACAGGCGGCTATACCTCGCAGTCCCTGCATCCGCAACTGAAGAACCGGCTGTTCCCAATCCTGTCGAACTCGATCGTCACGCGCGTGCTGACGCCCGCCGAGATCGAGGCTTGCAACTTCCGCACGACCCAGGTCATCACCGACACCCGCATCCTGCGCCACTACTACCGCCTGATGCCAGATGGCCGCCTGCAGATCGGCAGCCGCAGCGCGATCACGGGCAATGATGCGCCCCAGGACCAGTACCGCCAGAAGCTGGTCAACGACATGTACCGCAAGTTCCCGGCGCTGCGCGGCATCCAGATCGACTACTCGTGGTGGGGCTGGGTCGACGTGAGCCACGACATGATGCCGCGCATCACGCAGCCTGACCCGGCGCAGTCGATCTACTACGCGATGGGATATGGCGGCAACGGCGTGATGTATTCCGCCCAGGCCGGCAGGCGGCTGGCGGCGCTGATCGCGGGCAAGGAAGCATCGCTGCCGCAACTGCCGATCTTCCGCGCGCCGCTGCCATTCCCGAATGTGCGGGAAATGGTGGAATCGCAGATGTTCGCCCCGTTCCGACGGCTCGGCCAGCGCTTCCTGTACCACTGGTATCACCTGAAGGACGAAGTCATCTGAGCCATGATTCAGCGGCGGGATATGCTGCAACGCAGCGTCCCGCCGGCACGTACCGGTGTGACGGACGAGAAACACCTTTGTCTGTTGCCGCCCGTTGGCGCCCTGCGCGCATATGGTGCTTCCGGCGATTTTCGCCAATAATGGCCTGACTGCCATTGCCGGACGAGAGCTGCCATGCACTACAGTCCCGACGCAATCCGTACCATTGCCCTGCTCGGCCATGCGGGTTGCGGCAAGACCACACTGGCCGAAGCGCTGCTGCACAGGGGGGGAGCCCTGCATGCCCCGGGCAGCGTCGAGCGGGGCTCCACGGTCAGCGACTTTGACCCGCTCGAGCGCAAATACCACCACTCCCTCACCTCAGCAGTCCTGCACGTCGATTTCCGCGATACCCGCATCTACCTGGTCGATACCCCGGGGTACCCCGATTTCTCCGGCCAGGCCATCAGCGCGCTGCCCGCCGTGGAGACCGCAGCCATCGTCATCAATGCCCAGACCGGCATCGAAATGACCACACGGCGCGCCATGGCGTGGGCACAGGCGCGCAAGCTGTGCCGGATGATCATCATCAACGGCATCGACGGCGAGAAGGTCGACCTGCCCGCGCTGCTCGCCGATATCCAGGAAGCCTTTGGCAAGGAGTGCCTGCCGATCAACCTGCCGGCCGCGAACGGCAGCCAGGTGGTGGACTGCTTCTTCAACCCGGCCGGGGAATCGGACTTCCTGAGCGTGCCGGCCGCGCATGATGCGCTGGTGGATCAGGTGATCGAGATCGATCCCGAGCTGATGGAGCTGTACCTGGAGCAAGGCGAGGCCATCCAGCCCGAGCAGTTGCACGCGCCGTTCGAGCGCGCGCTGCGCGAAGGGCACTTGGTGCCGATCTGCTTCACTTCCGCCGCCACTGGCGCCGGCGTGCGCGAGTTGCTGGACGCCTTCGTGCGGCTGCTGCCGAACCCGACCGAAGGCAACCCGCCGATGTTCTACCGCAGCGTCGGCGAAGGCAGCGAGGGCGCCGAGCGCAAGAAGGAAGTGCGTGCCGAGCCGGTACCGGACAAGCACGTGCTGGCTCACGTCTTCAAGATCGTGATGGATCCCTACGTCGGCAAGATGGCCATATTCCGCATCCACCAGGGCACGGTGACGCGCGACAGCCAGCTCTATATCGGCGATGCGCGCCAGCCGTTCAAGGTGGCGCACCTGTTGCTGCTGCAGGGCAAGGAACACGAGGAAGTGCCGCGCGCCGGGCCGGGCGACATCTGCGCCGTCGCCAAGATCGACGAGATCGGCTTCGATGCGGTGCTCCACGACGCCACCGAAGACGGCAATATCCACCTGATCCCGCTGGAATTCCCGACGCCGATCTACGGCCTGGCCATCGAACCCGCGCGCCGCGGCAACGAGCAGCGCATGGCCGAAGTCCTGCACAAGCTGGCTGCCGAGGACCCGTGCCTGCGCATCGAACACCCGGCCGGCACCAATGAAACCGTGCTGCTTGGCCTGGGCGAATTCCACCTGCGCTGCGTGCTGGAGCGGCTGACCGAACAGTACAAGCTGGAGGTCGTCACGCGGCCGCCGCGCATTGCGTATCGCGAGACCATCGGCGGCTCCGCCGAAGGCCATCATCGCCACAAGAAGCAGACCGGCGGCGCCGGCCAGTTCGGCGAAGTGATGTTGCGCGTCGAGCCGCTGCCACGCGGCGAAGGCTTCGAGTTCATCGACGCGGTCAAGGGCGGCGCCATTCCCGGACAGTTCATTCCAGCCGTGGAAAAGGGCATCCGCCAGGCGCTGGAAAGCGGGCCGCTGGCCGGCTTCCCGATGCAGGACGTGCGCGTCACCGTGCTGGACGGCAAGAGCCATCCCGTGGATTCCAAGGAAGTGGCATTTTCCGCCGCCGGCCGCAAGGCATTTATCGACGCGGTGCTCAAGGCCAGGCCCAGCGTGCTGGAACCGGTGGTCGACATCGAGGTGATGATGCCGGATACCTCCATGGGCGACGTGATCGGCGACCTCTCGTCCAAGCGTGGCCAGGTGCATGGCACGCGCACGGGCGCCGCCAACACCGTGATCGTGGCCGGCAAGGTGCCGCTGTCCGAACTCAACGACTACCAGTCGCGCCTGAACAGCCTGACCGGTGGCCATGGCAGCTACACCATCCAGTTCAGCCATTACGAAGGCGTGCCGCCCGGGCAGCAGGAGAAGATGGCGGCAAAGCACAAGGCGCAAGGGGATAACGGTGGCTGACGGCAGATAGCCTCAAGCGCGCCCCGGCGGCGCCACACCCGCCGCGCGCCGCAGAATGGTCATCGGGCCAAGCTGCCTGATGGTGTGCATCTGCGCGGCGTTTCGGACGAAGAGCGTCCCCGCGAAGCCCAGCGCATTCAGCGCAACACCTTCCACTTCCGCCGCACGCCGTGGCACCAGCAGCATGCCTTCCGGCATGACGAGCAGGTTGTAGGGAGCCGACTGGTGCGGCTCCCCTTCGACCTCCACCGCGCCCAGCCCGACCGCACCCAGCAACCTGTAATAGCGCTCGCAGGCGATGCGCGCCAGCACGTCCACTGGCCCCGTCTGATCGAGCGCCGCGAACGCGTGCGGGAAACCCAGGCCTGGCACGCTGCATGGCTCTGGCTCTCCCGTCCCCGTGGTGGCCAAAGCCAGCAAAGGCGCGATGGGCACCGTCGAACCCGCTCCGGCGAGCGGCACCGTCTGCAGGTGCTTGTGCGGCTGGCTGGAACCGGCAATCCGCCCGCCGTTGTAGAAACCGAGGCTGGGATACTCGGCCATGCACGCCAGCAGCGCCGCGAAATCCGCGACGTTCAGCAGAGCCTCCTGCGGGGCAAAATAACGCGTGACGATCAGCAGGTGGTGGTCGATGACGCTGAACTTGTTGAGCACCGCCAGATGGCTATCCGAAATATCGCCAACCAGCAGGTCGGGATCACAAGGCTGGAACGGGTCCGCCTGTGCACGGCGCGTGCCGGCTTCGTCCTGGCGCCTTGCCTTGTCCTTTCGCGCGAGGCTGGACACCTGACGCACAACGAAGCACACCCCACAGTCCTCGATGAACGATGTGGTCGTCTCGATCGGGTGCAGCGCGCCGCAGGCCAGCGCGTGCGAGGTCTTGCGCACTACGGCAGGCCACAGCGTACCCGGCGGCAGGTGGAAATGGGGCATCTTGCAAAATCCCGGGTGCCAGATTCGTCAGGAGGACGCGGCGCCTTCGTCTTTACGAACAGACCCTGATGTCCTGATTTGGTTATAGTCCAACCGCGCGTGCGATTCCCATGCCGCGCACCCTATCATCGACCTGTTCGCAACTGAAGACTACCAATCATGGACAAGGCCCGCGTCCTGACCCTATTCCTTGGCGTGGTGCGCGCCGGCAGCTTCCGCGGCGCTGCCGTCGAGGCCGGCGTCACGCCGCAAGCGGTCAGCAAGGCCGTGCGCACCCTGGAAGCGGAACTCGGCATCAGGCTCCTGCACCGGACCACGCGCAAGCTCAGCCTCACCACCGAGGGCGCGTGGCTGTTCGAACTGGCTGCGCCTGGCATGCGGCTGCTCGACGAAGCGCTCGAGCAGGTGCGCAGCAGCCGGAGCGAGGACGATGGCCTGATCCGCGTCACCGCACCGCCGTCGATCGGCAGCCGCGTGCTGGTTCCGCTGATTCACGCGTTCCGCGAGAACTGGCCCGGCATCACGTTCGACGTGGTGCTGAGCGACCTGTTCACGGACCTCGTCGAAGCGCAGATCGATATCGGCTTGCGTGCGGGTACCAGTCCCGCGCAGAACCTCGTAGCGCGGCGCCTGTGCGACCTGCCCCTGGTCATCTGCGCAGCGCCCGCCTACCTGGCCAGGCATGGCGAGCCGACGACACTGGAAGCGCTCCGGCACCACCAATGCACGGGCTTCCGGCGGCCCGTAACCGGCCGCATCCTGCCGTGGGAACTACAGGTGGAAGGCAATCTCGTGTACGAGGAGATGCCTGCCGTGGCCACGTTCAATGATGTCGAGACCGAAGTCGAAGCGGTGCGCGCCGGCATCGGCATCGGCCAGCTTGGTGCGTACACGGTCCACGCGGACCTGCTCGCGGGCCGGCTCAAGGCCATCCTGCCGGGGCTCAGCGCCAGCAGCGTGGGCCTGCACCTCTACTATCCGCGGCGCAGCCAGATGCCGGCACGCGTGCGGCGCTTCATCGATTTCGTGGTCGAAGCCAGCCGGGGTTCGGAAGATGCGCTGGTGCGGTTGGCCGGGGCCGCCTCAGCGACATCCTGACGCCCCAACAATCTTAGACATCGAATAATTATTGACACAGCTCCTGCAAGTGCTAGGATTGCGCCATGTACTTCGATATCTAAGATATCTCGGGTACGGCAACCGACCACTCAGGAGCGACACATGTATGACATTTTCTCCACCGACAAGCTGATCGACCTCTGGCTGACCGAAGACATCGGCATCTGTGACCTGACGGTCCAGACCATGATCGAACCGGGCGAGACCGGCACGTTCTGCATGAACGCGCGCGAGCCGATGATCATCGCGGGCATCGACGTGGCGGCGCGCATCTTCGCGCGCTACGACCCCACCCTTGCGATCGACGTGCGCGTGGCGGACGGGGACAAGGTCGGAAAAGGCGCGGTGCTGCTGAACGTCAGCGGCAATGCGCGCAGCGTGCTGACCGCCGAGCGCACGGCGCTCAATATCATGCAGCGGCTGTGCGGCATCGCCAACCTCACGTCAAGGTATGTCGACGAAATCGCGCACACCAAGGCGCGCCTGATCGACAGCCGCAAGACCACGCCGGGCCTGCGGGCACTGGAAAAGCATGCCGTTACCTGTGGCGGGGGCCTGAATCACCGGCTGAGCCTCGACAACGGCGTGATGGTCAAGGACAACCATATCGCCGTGTGCGGCAGCATTGCCGCCGCCGTGGCGCGCGTGCGCAGAAAGTTGCCGGTGCTGACCAAGCTCGAGGTCGAGTGCGACCGCCTTGACCAGGTGCGCGAGGCGCTGGATGCCGGCGTGGATGTGATCATGCTCGACAACATGTCGCTGCCTGACATGAAGGAAGCCGTCCAGATCGTCAACGGCCGGACCAGGGTCGAGGCTTCGGGCGGCATCCGCCTGGAAACGATCCGCGCGGTGGCGGAAACCGGCGTGGACTACATCTCGACCAGCAAGATCACGCAATCGGCGCCAGCCGTCGACATCGGGCTGGACGAAGCCTGATCCGCCCACACGCGAATCTGCTCCTCGTCTACCCGAGGGCGCTTCTCCCTCGCCGGCCTGGCCCGGCGAGGGACTTTTTGTCTTGCGGTATCAAAGATCCGCCAGCAGGCGCCCGACTTCCTGCGTCGAAGGCATCCTGCGGCCGCTTTCCGCCAGCGCGGCCTCGTCGGCCACCAGCTTCCCGGCAATCGAGATCAGCACGCGGCGCGTGGTCAGCACATCTTCTTCGGTCACGCCCTCCACGCTGATGGCATTGACTTCCTCAGCCAGCGGCTCGAGCTTGCGCCTGAGCGCGCGCCCCGCCTTGCTCAGGAACACGTGCACCTTCTTCTTGTTCCCCGGCAGGTGCATCCGCTCCACATAGCCCAGCGCTTCCAGCGCCTTGACCGCAGCGAAGGTGGTGGGCTCGGTCACGCCGGCGCGCTCGCTCAGTTCGCGCTGCGACAGGCCATCATGGCGCCACAGGATCCGCAGGATCGTCCAGTGTCCGTACGACACGGAATGCTGCGCAAGCCGTAGTTGCAACGAGCGGATATAGGCGCGCGCAGCGTCCTTGACCAGGTGCGCCAGGCGCTCTTCGTCAACTTCATCGGACGGCGTGATCGTGACCGGGGATTCCTGCTTTTTCGTGGCCATAGTGATGACATAAGGAAGCTGTGCGAGCCGCTCTAGCCGCAAGAGCCAGGAGCGGGACGGTGCACATGATAGCGCTTCCCGCCATCGTCCACCCGCTTGGCCCGCGGCTTCACCCGCCGCTTCCTATGTAGCAATCACTACATCAGTGCGGCATGCGCGGCGTCGATGCATGCCGCACCGCCGACGCGCATCCCCATCCCGGTGTTTTCCCCTAGAAGGCCGCAATTGCCGCGTACACGCTCGGTTTGCGGGAGCTGGCCCATTGCTTGCATTTACTTAGACATCGAACTTACCTTGACACCATGAGGCCCGGTGCTAGCATACGAAAACATCTTCGACGTCTAAGGTAATCATGAAAGAGACCGGCACGTTCTTCCTTGTGGTGGGCCCCAGCGGCGCAGGCAAGGATTCCCTCATTGATGGTGCGCGCGCCGCGCTCGACAGCAGCGATTACGTCTTTGCGCGGCGCGTCATCACGCGCCCGAGCGGATCGCCCGGCGAAGACCACGAAGGCGTTGCAGAGGCCGAGTTCATCGAACGCGAACGCAACGGAGAATTCCTGGTGACGTGGAACGCGCACGGGCTTCGCTATGGGCTGCCGCAGTGGCTGCTCGGACTGCTGGAAGCCGGGAAACACGTGGTCGCCAATGGCTCGCGCGGCGTGATCGCCATGCTGGCGCAGCAACTGCCCTGCTTCGTTGTGGTAAACGTGACCGCACCGCAAGAAGTGCTCGCGCAACGGATCGCCACGCGCGGGCGCGAATCGGGCGACGACGTGCTGCGCCGCGTGGCGCGTCCGGCCCCGCCGATGCCTGACGGCGTCCGGTGCGTCACGGTATCGAACGACAGCACGCTGGATCTCGGCGTGGCGCGCTTCACCGATGCCTTGAAGCACGGCATCAACGCCGGTTCCGTCGCGCAGCCCGCGAGCCGACGCCACCTGGCGGCCAAGCTGGACGGCCAGTCGCTGGACGAAGACGCCTACGAAGCTATCCTGCGCGATGCCATTGCCGGGCGCTACACCGAGCAGGAACTGACGGCCTTCCTGACGGCCGCGACGCGCTCGCTCGACGATGGTGAGGTGGCCGCGCTGGCCCGCGCGCGGACCCGCTTTTCCCCGCGCATCGAATGGGACGAGCCGATCGTCGTCGACAAGCATTCCATGGGCGGCGTACCGGGCAGCCGCATCACGCTGATCGTGGTGCCGATCGTCGCTGCGTACGGGCTGGCGATGCCCAAGACCTCATCGCGCGCGATCACGTCGGCCGCCGGCACGGCCGACGCCATGGAAACGATCGCCCGCGTGGACCTGACCCATGACGACGTGCGCCGCTGCGTGGCCGAGGCCCGCGCGTGCATTGCATGGAACGGGCGCATGAACCATTCGGTCATCGACGACGTGATGAACGCCATCACGCGGCCGCTCGGCCTCGATTCGCGCCGCTGGGCCGTGGCCTCCATCCTGTCGAAGAAGGCAACCGCCGGCGCTACCCACATCATCGTCGACCTTCCCCACGGCGCGCAGACCAAGCTGTCCACGCGCGCCGATGCCGAGGCGCTCGCGTCACTGTTCGAGGAAGTCGGCAAAGGGCTGGGCCTGCGCGTGCGCGCGTGCGTCACGGACGGGACCCGGCCGATCGGCCGGGGTATCGGCCCGGCGCTGGAAGTCCGCGATGTCCGGCAGGTGCTCGACAACCACCCCGACGCCCCCGCGGACCTGCGCGAAAAGGCCTTGCGCTTCGCGGGCGAGATCATCGCCTTCGATCCGCGGGTGGAGTCCCCGGCGCAAGGCATGCGTATTGCGACGGCGCTGCTCGACGACGGCAATGCCCGGGCTGCGTTCGAGCGGATTGTTGCCGCGCAGGGCGTCCGCGCCGATCCGGTGATGCCGGGTTCGCACACCCACGTGGCCATGGCGACCGTTTCCGGCCGTGTCGGCGCCATCAATGGCTGGCAGATCTCCGGCATCGCGCGGGCGGCGGGTGCGCCGCGTCGCGCCGGTGCGGGCATCGACCTGCTGTGCACGATCGGCGCATCCGTCGCGGCGGGCGAGCCGCTGTACCGCATCCATGCCGAGAACGCCGAAGACCTCGCTGCGGCGGTCGCCATGACGCGGCCCGCCGGTGAATGTCCGGGCGCAGTGCGCGTTGATCCCGATTGACCTGGCTTTCCCTTTCCCCCACCCTAGCCGACGAGGCATACCAATGAGACCCCTATCCGTCGTCCGTAGTCTGGCATCGCTGTTGTTTGTCGCTGGCAGCCTGGGCACCCTGCCCGGGCGGGCGGAGGCCAACATTGCAAGCACATTTCCGCAAAGACCGATCCGCATGGTCGTCACATTCCCGGCCGGCGGCGGCACGGATGTACTGGCGCGGTTGATCGGCAACGACATCAGCAAAAGCCTGGGACAGCCTGTCGTGGTCGACAATCGCCCCGGCGCCAGCGGCAACATCGGCGCGGAGTTTGTCGCCAAGAGCCCGGCCGATGGCTACACACTGCTGATCGTCAACAGCAGCTTTGCCATCAATCCCGGCGTCTTCAAGAAGCTGCAGTTCGACCCTAAGAGCGACTTCAGCGCGGTCATCACCTTTGCGTCGGTCCCGTCGGTCATCGCCGTCCCGCAGAGTTCCGGCATCCGCACATTCAGGGACCTGCTGGCTGCCGGCAAGAGCGCCACGCCGCCAAGCTATGCTTCGTGCGGCAACGGCACGCCACAACACCTGGCCGGCGAGCTGCTCAAGATGTCGGCGAAGATCGATATGCTGCACGTGCCCTACAAGGGCTGCGCGCCCGCGCTCGCCGACGTGCTGGGCGGACAGGCGCAAGTCAGCATCAACACGCTGCCCAACACCGTTCCCTATCTCAAGAGCAACAAGCTGCGCGCGCTCGCCGTGACCTCAAGGGCCCGCTCGCCGCTGCTGCCCGATGTGCCCACGGTCAGCGAACTTGGCGTTCCCGGCTATGACGTCGACCAATGGTTCGGTATCCTCGCGCCCGCGAATACGCCGCCCGAAATCGTGCAAAAGCTGAACGCGGAGATCGCCCGGGCCGTGGCCAAGCCCGAGATCAAGGCATCGCTGGCGCAGCTCGGCTTCGCCGCCACGACCAGTACGCCGGGCGAATTCCAGAAGCTGGTGAACAGCGACATCGATCGCTGGCAAAAGCTGGTGTCGAAGATCAACCTGAACCTCGACTGACACCGCCTGAGGCATCCACCTGACGCCGTCAGGCCCCCCCAGGCCCATCAGGCCCATCAGGCCCATCGGGCCCATCAGGCAGCCCCGACTTTCCGAGTACCCTCGTTGCCGCACGGGCGCCGACAGCCCTCGTGGGAGTGCGTTCGTCCCTGCCGCCTGCCCGGCAGCGGATCCCGCTGCCGGCAATCAGACAGCCGTGATCCTGCACATCTTCGACAGCATGTAGCCGACACCGGCAATCCGGTGTTCGTGCCGCGGCGCAAAGGCTTTCAGGTGCGCGACGACGCAGCGGTCGATGGCCTTGCAGGCCCCCTCGTCGTCGAAGCCGGGAAGGAACGAGATGGAAACGTCGGGCAGCGGGTAATCGAGCAGCCGCGCTTGCGCCATCCGCGTGTAGACGTTGCCGTCGCGGAACTCCACCGGGATATCCGCCCACTGCGGCAAGAGTTTCATGGTGCTGCGCGCCAGTTCCGCATCGGTGATGGAGTCCAGGTCAGCACGGGAAATCGAGTAGGTCATACGGGTTTCGTCCTTCTGAATCTTCGGGAACATCGGATTGCGACAACGTCGGCGCACGCGAGCCGGCCGCGGCGCCCTGTCGCACCGCCCCGTCCGCTTTGACAAGGCTAGCGCTTGCAGCAATCCGGGCCATGCAACTCGCGCCAACAACTTTGCAGTTCGTGCCAGTGCCCGGGGACGCGCAGCCGGCCGGTGCCGAATCCACCGCCACGGGTACCTGCCTTCACATCTATCGCTTGAGATTTTCTCAATCGTCCGCGCCCGAAATATCGTTTGTACGGAACCGCGCCGGCGACAACCATTACGCACAAGGCCGCGCGCTCACCGATGCACGGCCAGCCGATATCCGATAACAGGAGACTGCCGTGACAGACCTTCCCTACCCACTGTGGAACCCCGGCCCTGCGCCGCAACTGCTCGCCTCGCGCGATCGCGCCACCGGCGAGTACGTATTCCCCGCCGTACCAGATGCCTCGCCGCTCGCCACGCGCCATGACGTGGCGCCGGTGGCCGGCACGGGATCGGTGTACAGCTTTACCGTAATCCATCCGGGCCCGAAGAGCGGATTGGCGCCTTATGCGCTTGGCTATGTGGATTTCCCTGGCCCCGTGCGCATCTTCGGGCGCCTGCTAGGCACCGACCGCCCCGCCATCGGGCAGCGCTACACCGCGCAGCCGGATGCCGACTTCGGTTACGTCTTCCTGGCCGTGCCGGCCTGACTCCCACGAGGTAAGCAAGATGCAGGACATCTACATCCACGGCGGCGCCATGACGCCGTTTGGCCGCCACAGTGGCGTGCTGGCGCCCGAATTGGCGCAACAGGCCATCCTCCAGGCGCTGGACGACGCCGGCTTGCGGCCGGCCGACATCCAGGCCGTCTACTGCGCCAATGTGCTGGGCGGCATGATCCTCGGTCAGCTCATCGTGCGCGACCTGGGCTTTGGCGGCATCCCGGTCTACAACGTCGAGAACGCTTGCGCGAGCGGCGCCACCGGCGTGCACCTGGCGCGCCATGCGCTGCTGGCCGGCCAGTACGACACGGTGCTGGTATTCGGCATCGAGCAGCTCACCGCGCTTGGCGGCGGCACCATCCCGATGCAGCGCAATGACCACAAGACCGACCTCTATGCGAAGGCCGGCATGGTCCTGCCGGCAGTGTATGCGATGCGCGGCACGCGCTTCCTGCACGAGCGCGACGCCAGCCGCGCCGACATGGCCGAGGTGGCCGTCAAGAACCGCCACAACGGCTCGCTGAACCCGTTCGCACAGCAGCGCACCGAAACCACGGTGGAAGAAGTGCTGGCCTCGCGCATGATCGCCGACCCGCTGACGCTGCTGCAATGCTGCCCTTCGCAGGTCGATGGCGCGGCTGCGCTGGTGGTCGGCACCAAGCGCCCGGCCCGCCACCGTCCGGTGAAAGTGCTGGCCTCGGTGGTCGTCTCCGGCCTGCGCGAACAGGCGGACGACGACATCCTCGACGCCGAGATCACCGCGCGCGCGGCGCGCCAGGCCTATGAACAGGCCGGGCTCGGCCCGGAAGACGTCGACGTGGTGGAACTGCACGACGCCTTCACCATCGCCGAGCTGCTGTACTACGAAGCGCTGGGCCTCGCACCGCACGGCGAAGCCGTAGGCCTGCTGAAGTCGGGCGCCACGCGGCTTGGCGGCCGTGTGCCGGTCAATCCGAGCGGCGGCCTGCTGGCCAAGGGGCATCCGCTCGGCGCCACCGGCGTGGCGCAGATGGTGGAAATCCTGTGGCACCTGCAGGAGCGCGCCGGCGCACGGCAGGTTGCCAACGCCCGCGTCGGACTGACGCAATGCACCGGCGGCGGCATTGCGGGCGTGGACCACGCCGCGTCATCGGTTCACCTGCTGGGAGTGTGAGATGGGCACGCAAGACTTTGACCCCACCCACGTCGCCGTGGTCACCGGCGCGGCGCGCGGCATCGGCCTCGGCATTGCGACGCACCTGGCGCGCGGCGGCCTGACCGTCGCGCTGCTGGACCGCGATGCGGCCACGCTCGATGACGCGGTGTCCAAGCTGGCTGCCGAGGGCCTTAAGGTCATCGGCGCCGCGGCCGACCTGACCGACTCCGCCGCCGTCAACGAGGCCTTCGCCCAGGTGCAGGCACAAGCGGGCCGCGTCGACTGCCTGGTCAACAACGCCGGCGCCGTGCGCGACATGCGCTTCCTGTCCATGCGCGATGGAGACTGGGACCTCGTCATCGATACCAACCTTCGCTCGCAGTTCCTGTGCTGCCGCGCAGCGCTGCCCGGCATGGTCGAGCGCGGCTACGGGCGCGTCGTGAACATTTCGTCGCGCGCGTGGCTGGGCGCCTTCGGCCAGGCCAACTATTCCGCGGCAAAAGGCGGCGTGGTCAGCCTGACGCGCTCGCTCGCGATCGAGTTCGCGGCCAAGGGCATCACCGTGAATGCGGTGGCGCCGGGCATTGTCGATACGCCGCTCTTCCGCGGCTTAGCGCCCGAGGTGCAGGCCCGGCTGCAGAAATCGGTGCCGGTGCAGCGCATCGGCACGGCGGACGACATCGCCAGTGCCGTGGGCTTCTTCCTCGACCCGCGCGCGTCCTATGTCACCGGACAGACGCTCTATGTGTGCGGCGGGCGCAGCCTGTCGTCGCCCAGCGTGTAAGGAGGCCGCCATGACCGTACACATGGAGATCAATGGCGCGGTGGCCGTCCTTACCCTCGACCGGCCGCAGGCGCTCAATGCGCTGGATGTGTCCGCCCTGCGCGCGCTGCGCGCCCACCTGGCCGAAGTGCGCGACCGCGACGACCTGCGCGCCGCGGTGCTGACCGGTGCCGGCACACGAGCGTTCTGCGCGGGGGCCGACCTGTCCAGCACGCGCACGTCGGTGGCCTCGTACCCGGAGGCCCTGTTCCGCGCGCCGGAGCAGGCCGCCGACCTGGGCCTGTACATCCGGCTGATGGACCTGTCCGACCTCGGGCTCTGGAAGCCACTGATCGCGGCAGTCAACGGCCATTGCCTGGGCGCGGGTCTGGAGATAGCGCTCCAATGCGATCTTCGCGTGGCGTCGCAGGCGGCCACATTCGGCCTGCCGGAAGCCTCCGTCGGGTCGATTCCGGCCGTCTCCGGCCTCCACCGCCTGCTCAAGGCGGTGCCATCGGCGCACGCCATGCAGATGGCACTGACCGGCGAGCGCATCGATGCGGCGCAGGCCCTGCGCATCGGCCTGGTCACCGAAGCGGTCGCGCCGCAGGCCCTGCTCGACCGCGCCTTCACGCTGACCGCCACGGTCGCGCGCAACGCGCCGCTGGCGGTGCAGGCCATCAAGAAGCTGTCGCGCCAGACGCCTCACCTGGGCGAGTCCGACGCGCAGCAGCTCACCGAGCTCTATTGGGGCGTATTGCGCGATACCGCCGACCGGCTGGAAGGCCGGCAGGCCTTCGCCGAAAAACGGCCGCCGCGCTACATGGGCCGCTGAGCGCGGCACTCAGGCACGAACAATTATCAGGAGACAAGCATGTCACGCATTTTCCAATCCGCGCGCACGGCGCTTGCCGGCCTGCTGGCGACCGCGAGTTTCGCCATGCCGGCGCCCGCAGCCGCGCAGGCCCCCTACCCGGCGCAGAAGCCGATCACGCTGGTAGTGCCGTTCGCCCCCGGCGGCGGCAACGACATCCTCGCGCGGCTGGTCGCGCCGAAGATGGGCAAGCTGCTCGGCCAGACCATCGTGATCGAGAACAAGCCAGGCGCCGGCGGCAACCTCGGCACCGACTACGTCGCGCACGCGGCGCCCGACGGCTACACGCTCGTGATCGCATCGAGCCAGGTGACCATGAACCCGTTCCTCGGCATGAAAGTGCCGTTCAAGATCGACCGCGACTTCGAGCCCGTGGGCCGGATCGCCTCGGTGCCGATCATGCTGGTGGTCAACAGCGACCAGCCGTTCCGCACGCTCAAGGACTTCATCGGCTACACGCACGCCAACCCGGGCAAGATCAGCTACAGCAGCCCGGGCAACGGCACGCCGCAGCATCTCGCCGGCGAGGTCTTCGCGCGGCTGAACAAGACCGAGCTGCTGCACGTGCCATACAAGGGCACGGGTCCCTCGATCACCGACCTGATGGGCGGGCAGGTGCAGGCCTCCTTCGCGACCTTTGCCTCGGCGATCCAGTATGTGCGCGCCGGCAAGCTCCGTGCCCTGGGCATTGCCGGCAGCAAGCGCACCGCGCTGATGCCCGAGCTGCCCACTTTCGCGGAAGCGGGCCTGGCCGGCTATGACGCCGAACTCTGGTACAGCCTGCTCGCGCCCGCGCAGACGCCCAAAACCGTCGTCGACAAGGTCAACGTCGCGCTGGTGGCCGCGCTCAGGTCCCCCGAGGTGACGGCGCAACTCGCGCAGCAGGGCTTCGAGCCGCAGCCGTCCTCGCCGGCCGAACTCAAGGCCTACCTCGGCAGGGAGCTGCAACGCTGGCAGCGCGTGATCGAAGGCAATGGCATCAAGGTGGCGCTGTGACCGCCTTCGGCGGCAGCGCCTCGGGCACTTTCCACCCATCCTCTTTCCTAGCTGAGGCACAGACATGCTGAGCAACGCACTGGACGGCCTGACCGTCATCGATTTCACCCAGATCGGCGCCGGCCCCACCTGCACCATGCTGCTGGCGGACATGGGTGCGAAGGTCATCAAGGTCGAGCCGCCGGCCGGCGAACTCGGCCGCGGCCTCGGGCCCGGCTGGATCGGCGGCGACAGCGCCCTGTTCCACGGCTTCAACCGCAACAAGCTCGGCGTAGCGCTGGACCTCAAGTCCGTAGACGGTGTGGCGGTCGCGAGGCGCCTGGTGGCCGGCGCCGACATCGTCGTGGAAAGCATGCGGCCGGGTGTGATGGCGCGGCTGGGGTTGGGCTATGCGGAGCTGTCGGCCGATCATCCGTCGCTGGTCTACTGCTCGATTTCCGCATACGGGCAGGAAGGGCCGTATGCCGGCCATGCCGGCGTGGATGGCATCATCCAGGCGGACTCGGGCCTGATGAGCCTGATCGGCGTGCCGGGTGGCGAGCCATGCAAGGTGCAGGCACCCGTGGTCGATGTCATGACCGGCTATGTCGCATGTGTCGGCGTGCTGGCACGGCTCGCGCAGCGCGCCCGCGACGGGCAAGGGGGACACCTCGACGTCAACCTGCTCAACGCCGCGCTGGCGCTGCAGCAATCGTCGATCACGAGCTATTTCGCCGACGGCGAACTGCCGGTACGCGCAGGCAGCGCCGCGCCCTACTCCGCGCCGAACCAGGCGTTCGAGACCGCCGATGGCTGGATCATGGTCGCGGCATACATGCCCGTCCGCTGGCAACGCCTGTGCGAAGCGCTCGGCGTGCCCGCGCTGGCGGACGACCCGCGCTTTGCGACGTCGCCACTGCGCGTGGCCAACCGTGCCGACATGGTGAGGGAACTGACCCGCGTCTTCGTGACGCGCGGCACCGATGCCTGGCTGGCGGAACTGCAGGCCGCCGACATCCTGTGCTCTCGCGTGGCGACTTATGACGATGTCGCGCGGCATCCGCAGGTCGCCGCGAACCGCATGGTGCGCCACGTAGCGCATCCTGTGCTCGGAGACATCCGCATGCCCGGCTTTCCGATCAACAGCGCGCAGGAGAACGCGCAGCCGGCGCGGCCCGCGCCCGTTTGCGGGCAGGACACGCGCGCGGTGCTGCGCGCGGCCGGCTACAGCAGCGAGGAGATCGACAGCCTCCTGGCGCGGCAGGCCATCCACTGCGCGGATGTGCCTGCCATGGCAACGCCGTCACGGCCGGAAGCCACCAATCATCCCTGTGCCGCGAACTGCGCCAGCAACCACGTGCGAAACGTCGCCATGCTGGGACTTTCGCGGCGGTCCGCCGGGGTCAGCAGGTAGTAGGTGAATTCGCCCATGTCCACCACCTGGCGGAACGGTGCCACCAGCGTGCCAGCGGCCAGGTCCCCCGTCACCAGGAAGCGCTGCGCGATGGCGAAGCCGAGCCCCTCTATCGCTGCCGCATAGGCCATGGCCGAGCTCTGGTAGGTCATCCCGCCCCGCACATCGACATCGCGGTCCGCCCCTGCGGCACGCAGCCAGTGCGCCCAGTCATCAGGGCGGGCGACCGAGTGCAGCAGCGTATGGTGCTGCAGGTCAGCCGGCTTCCTGACCTTGCGAGCGCCCGACAGCAGCGCGGGGCTGCACACCGGCACCAGCACGTTGGATACCAGCCGGTAGGCATTCACGCCCGGCCACTTGCCATCGCCGAGCCGGATGGCCCCGTCGATGTCCTCCTTGCGGAAATCGACCGGATCGAGCGTGGCGGTCAGCAGCACCTCGATGCCCGGGTTGGCCGCGTGGAAGCTCGACAGCCGCGGGATCAGCCAGCGCATCGCAAAGGTCGTGTATGCGCGCACCTTGAGCTGCTTGCGCCTGGCGCGCTTGCCCAGCCGGCGCGTGGCTTCGCGCAGTTCGTCCATGGCGCGGGTCACGGCCCGGTAGTAGTCCTCGCCGGTATGGGTCAGCGTGATCTGGCGATGACCGCGGTGCAGCAATTGCACGCCCAGCCCGTCCTCCAGCGCGCGTATCTGGCGGCTGACGGCCCCGGGCGTGACGTGCAGTTCCTGCGCGGCGACCGTGATGCTCAGGTGCCGCGCCGCGGCTTCGAAGGCCCGCAGGGCATTGAGGGGAGGAAGTCGATCCATGCCGGCGAGTCTGCCATACGGTTGAGATTTTCTCAATCGAGTCAGACGGTCGTTGCCGGCATCCGCACGTGCGCACATTAGCAACTATCAGTTGCCAGTAAAACGCCATTGGTCGATCTACTGCAAGCTTTTCCACTGACCTACATTTCCTGCGTGGCCAACGCCATCACCAACAGGAACCCAACCCACCGCAAGGAGACTCACCATGTCCAATATCACCACCACCGCTTCCGCCAACACCAGCAAGGTCTGGTTCATCACCGGCGCCTCGCGCGGCTTCGGTCTGGAGATTGCACGTGCCGCACTGGCCCGCGGCGACCGCGTCGTCGCCGCGGCGCGCCGGCCGCAAGCCGTCACCGATGCGCTGGGCGAGCATGACCATCTGCTGGCCGTGGCGCTCGACGTCAACAGCGACGAGCAGGCCATTGCCGCAGCCGAGGCCGCCGTGTCGCGCTTCGGCCGCATCGACGTGCTGGTCAACAACGCTGGCTACGGCCTGCTGGGCGCGGTAGAGGAGGCCTCGCGCGAGGAGGTACAGAACCAGTTCGCGACCAATGTGTTCGGCCTGCTCGGCGTGACGCGTGCGGTGCTGCCGCAGATGCGCCGCCAGCGCAGCGGCCACGTCATCAATATCTCGTCGATCGGCGGCTATGCGGCCTACCCGGGCTGGGGGGTGTACGGCGCCACCAAGTTCGCCGTGGAGGGCCTGACCGAGGCGCTGGCCGCGGAACTCGCGCCGCTGGGCGTCCATGCCACGGTGGTCGAACCGGGCTTCTTCCGCACGGACTTCCTCGATGCCAGCTCGCTGGTACGTGTGGGCAGCGAGATTGCTGAGTACGTCGATACCGTGGGCGCGATGCGCGGACACATGGACTCGGCCAACCACCAGCAGCCGGGCGATCCGACCAAGCTGGCAGCGGCGTTGCTGACGCTGGCTGACAGCGACACGCCGCCGGTTCGCCTGCCGCTCGGCTCCGATACCGTGGCCCGGATCACGGCCAAGAACCGAAAGGTGGAGGCCGAACTGGATGCCTGGCACGCCGTAGCGGTTTCCACCGATCTCGTGGCGGCATCGAGCTGAGCGACACCAGGCCGGGCCGGTTCCATCGGCCCGGCGCCTTCAATGCTGCGACGCCCCCGCCGCCCCAATCCCCGTCATCGACCGCACGAACTGCGCGCCGAAGCGACGACGTTCCGCCGCGGCCTGCGCCGACTTGTCGAGCACCGACACCAGCCACGCGCACACGAACGCCAGCGTCATCGAGAACAGCGCCGGGTTGGCATACGGGAAGATGGGCTTGTCATGATGCAGCAGCCCCACCCACACCGTAGGACCGAGCACCAGCAGCGCCACGGCCGACGCCAGCCCCGCGACGCTGCCCGCCACCGCGCCCTTCGTGGTCAGCCCCTTCCAGAACATCGACAGGAACAGCACCGGAAAATTGACCGATGCGGCAATCGCCAGCACCAGTCCGGACAGGAAGGCGATGTTCTGCTTCTCGAACAGCACGCCCAGCACCATGGCCAGCAGGCCGATCACCACGGTGGCCGCCTTCGAGACGCGGATCTCGTCCTTCTCGTTGGCGCGCCCTTGCCGGAACACGTTGGCGTACAGATCATGCGACACCGCCGACGCGCCGGACAGCGCCAGGCCCGCCACCACCGCGAGGATGGTCGCGAACGCCACCGCCGAGATAAAGCCGAGGAACAGGTCCCCGCCGATCGCATGCGCGAGGTGCACCGCCACCATATTGCTGCCGCCGACCAGCTTGCCGGCCGCATCGCGATAGGCCGGATCGCCGCCGACCATGACGATGGCGCCGAAGCCCACGACGAGGATCAGCACGTAGAAATAGCCGATGAAGCCGGTGGCATACAGCACGGACTTGCGGGCTTCCCTGGCATCCGCCACGGTGAAGAAGCGCATCAGGATGTGCGGCAAGCCTGCCGTGCCGAACATCATGCCAACGCCGAGCGAAATGGCGTCGATCGGATTGGACACCAGCCCGCCCGGCGACAGGATCGCCAGGCCCTTGTCATGGACCCTGGCGGCGCCCGCGAACATGGCCTCGGGGCTGTAGCCGAAATGGGCCAGCACCATGATCGCCATGAACGTGACCCCGCCCAGCAGCAGCACGGCCTTGATGATCTGCACCCATGTCGTGGCCAGCATGCCGCCGAACAGCACGTACAGCACCATCAGCAGGCCGACGATGACCACCGCCGATTCATAGCTGGTGCCGAACAACAGTTCGATCAGCTTGCCGGCGCCGACCATCTGCGCGACCAGGTACATGATCACGACCGTCAGCGTGCCGAAGGCGGCCGTGATGCGCACGGGCTTCTGCGACAGGCGGTATGACACCACGTCGGCAAACGTATAGCGGCCGAGGTTGCGCAGCCGCTCCGCGACGATGAACAGGATGATCGGCCAGCCAGCCACCACGCCAAGCGCGTAGATCAACCCGTCATAGCCCTTGTCGAACATCATCGCCGAGATGCCGAGAAACGACGCAGCCGAGACCATATCGCCGGCAATCGCCAGGCCGTTCTGGAAGCCGGTCAGGCCGCCGCCGGCGGCGTAGAAGTCCGATGCCGAGCGCGTGCGCCGCGCGGCCCAGCGCGTGATGCCAAGCGTGAACAGCACGAACAGCATGAACATCACGATGGCGCTCCAGTTCAGCGGCCGGCGCGTGGCTTCGCCCTGGATTGCCGGAGCTGCCAGCGCGGCGCTGCTGGCCAGGCCCATGAACAACATGGGCAGGTGGCGCAAGTTTTGGACGATCGGCTTCATGCTTCGCACTCCTTGCGCAAGCGCTCGTTGATCGGATCGAGTTCGGTGTTGGCCTGGCGTACATAGACCGCGGTCAGCACGATGGCCGCCACGATGATGCCTACGCCGACCGGGATGCCGAGCGTCGTCACTCCTCCGCCGAGCGGCGTGCCGAGCGTCGCCGGCACAAAGGCCAGCAGCAGGATGAAGCCGAAATAGATGGTCAGCATCACCACGGTGAGCGACCAGCCCAGGCGTGCCCGCCTGCTGGCCAGCCGGATGAAATCGGGGTGCTGCTGGAGGGTCTCCAGTTGTTGCGCGTCCATGTGGTCTCCTTTTGCGCGAGTGTCGGCGTGGCGCCTCTTGGCGGGCGCCATCGTCGTTGTCAGATCAGGTAAGGAATGCGGGCCGGCGAATGCGGGCCGGCAAGGCTTGCCGGCCCGGATGGTCAGATCGCCCCGACCGGCTGCTCGTGCGTGATCTTGGGCCGCATGTCGAGCACGCGGCGCGCCTTGCCGACGCTGGTGCGCTCGATTCCCTCTGCATCCAGCACCTGCACGCGCGTGGTCACGCCGACATAGGTCTTGATCTGGTCCTTGAGGTCGCGTTCCAGCGCCGCGCGGTCGTCGCTGCCCAGGCTGCCCGCCTGCGGGCGCGCTTCGACGCGCACTTCGAGCTTGTCGAGGTGGCCGTCGCGCGTGACCACGAGCTGGTACTGCGGCGCCAGGGCGGGCGCCTTGAGGATCAGTTCCTCGATCTGCGACGGGAACACGTTCACGCCGCGGATGATCAGCATGTCGTCCGAACGGCCGGTGATCTTGCCGATGCGGCGCATCGAGCGCGATGTCGGCGGCAGCAGGCGCGTCAGGTCGCGCGTGCGGTAGCGGATCACCGGCAGCGCTTCCTTGGTCAGCGAGGTGAACACCAGTTCGCCCTCCTCGCCGTCGGGCAGCACTTCGCCGGTCACCGGGTCGATGACCTCCGCGTAGAAATGGTCTTCCCAGATGACCGGTCCGTCCTTGCTTTCGATGCACTCGCAAGCCACGCCCGGGCCCATGACTTCCGACAGGCCGTAGATGTCCACCGCGTCGATGCCGGCGCGCGCTTCGATCTCGGCGCGCATGGCGTCGGTCCACGGCTCCGCGCCGAAGATGCCGACCTTCAGCGAGCTTTCCGCCGGGTCCATGCCCTGGCGCATCATCTCCTCGATCAGGTTCAGCATGTACGACGGCGTCACCATGATGATGTCCGGCTGGAACTCGCGGATAAGCTGCACCTGCTTCTCGGTCTGTCCGCCCGACATCGGGATCACCGTGCAGCCGGCCTTCTCGGCGCCATAGTGCGCGCCCAGGCCGCCCGTGAACAGGCCGTAGCCATAGCTCACGTGCACCAGGTCACCGGCACGGCCGCCCGCGGCGCGGATGGAACGCGCCACCACACTGGCCCAGGTGTCGATGTCGCGCGCGGTGTAGCCCACCACGGTGGGCTTGCCCGTGGTGCCGCTGGACGCATGCACGCGCGCCACCTTCTCGCGCGGCACGGCGAACATGCCGAACGGGTAGTTGTCGCGCAGGTCCTGCTTGCCCAGGAACGGGAACTTCGACAGGTCCGACAGCGACTTCAGGTCGTCCGGGTGCACGCCCGCCGCGTCGAACGACTTGCGGTAGTGCGGCACGTTGTCATAGGCATGGCGCACGCTCCATTTGAGCCGTTCCAGTTGCAGCGCCTGCAGTTCATCGCGGCTGGCGCGCTCGATCGGCTCCAGCTCGTCGGGGTGGGGGGTGCGTTGAACCATTGTCTACTCCATCGTTTTCATGGCGCCGCATGCGTTGGGGGCCGGCGCGGGGGACTACGGGACTACGATACTGCGGGCAAGGCTCAGATATGCGAGCGGCTCTGCACCACGCGGAAGCGATTGGCAACAAATGCCGCGTCGGACAGCGACGCATTGGCCGCGGGATTGGCGCCGGTGGCGTGGAAGTCGCTGAACGCCGCCGACTGGTTGACGAACACGCCACCGGTCAGGTTCAACGACAGCGCTACGCCGGCGTCTTCCGCCGCATCGCGGATGGCATCGGCCACGCCGTCGTCGGTGGTGTAGGCGGACAGCGTCAGCGCGCCATGCTCTTTCACGCCGCGGTGCGCCACGTCAATGCTGTGCGCGGTGTCATTGGTGGCCACCACGAACGAGATCGGCCCGAACAGCTCCTGCATGATCTTGCCTTCATCACCCGCGTCGACCTTCAGCACCAATGGCGTATGGATGCGGGCGTCCGGGAATTCCGGATGCTGCAGCGCGCGGCTGTCGATGACGATCTCGCCCAGCGCGCGCGACGCTTCGATGCGTTGCACCACACCGTCGTTCTGGATGGCACCGAGCAGTTCCACCGCCTTGCTGGCATCGCCCGTGAGCTTGCCCACGGCTTCGCCGATGGCGCTGGCAACCTGGTCGAAGCTCAGGCGCCCTTCCGGCGTGTCGATGCCATCCTTGGGCACATAGATGTTCTGTGGCGCGGTGCACATCTGGCCCGAGTACAGTGCCAGCGAGAACGCGATATTGCGCACCATGCCCTTGAAGTCGCTGGTGGAGTCGATGACGATCTGATTCACGCCGGCTTTCTCGGTATACACCTGCGCCTGGTGCGCATTGCGCTCCAGCCAGTCGCCGTTGGCGGTGCTGCCGGTGAAATCGATCAGGCGGACTTCCGGGCGCAGCGCCAGCGTCGACGCCATGCGCTCGGTCGGGTCGTTGGCCACCAGCGTGACGAGGTTCGGATCGAAACCCGCTTCCTGCAGCACTTCACGCGCCACCTCCACGGTGATCGCCAGCGGCATGATCGCGCCCGGATGCGGCTTGACCACCACGGCGTTGCCGGTCGCCAGGCTCGCGAACAGGCCGGGATAGCCGTTCCAGGTCGGGAACGTGCAGCAGCCGATCACCAGGCCCACCCCGCGCGGCACCACGGTGTATTGCTTCACCATGCGCAGCGGCTCGTTCTTGCCCTGCGGCTTTTCCCAGACCGCACGCTTCGGGATGCGGCGCATCTCGTCCCACGCATAGGCCACGGCTTCCAGGCCGCGGTCCTGCGCGTGCGGGCCGCCCGCCTGGAACGCCATCATGAAGGCCTGGCCGGTGGTGTGCATGACCGCGTAGGCGATCTCGAAGCTGCGGCGGTTCAGGCGGTGCAGGATCTCCAGCGACACACCGACCCAGGCCTCCGGCCCGGCCTTGCGCCAGGCAGGCATGCCTTTGGCCACGCCCGCGAAGAGCTGGTCGAGGTCAGGCTTCGGATAGGTAACGCCGAGTTCCAGGCCGTATGGCGAGACTTCCTTGCCGGCCTGCCCGATGGAGCCCGGTTGCGACAGCGCGAAAGGCTTGTTCAGCCGCGCCTCGAATGCGGCCTTGCCGTCGGCGTTGGCGGTTTCGCCGTAAGCCTTGGGGCTGGGCGATTCGGGGAACGGGCTCCAGTAGCCGCGCTCGGCGATGGCCTGGGTGGCCTGGTCCAGCAGGGCCTGGTGACGCGTGAAAAACGGATGGGACACGGCTTGCTCCGGGGAAACGGGTTCTTGAATGGCGTGAGTAAGTACCGGGAGACGCTTCAGGTTTCCTGGTCGAAATCGATCACCAGCTTGTCGGTGACGGCGTAGCTCTGGCAGCTCAGGATGAAGCCGCGCGCGACTTCGTAGTCTTCGAGCGCGAAGTTGACATCCATGTCCACCTCACCCTCGATGCGCTTGCAACGGCAAGTCGAGCACACGCCGCCCTTGCACGAGTAAGGCAGCTCGATGCCCTGCGCCAGCGCGGCGTCGAGGATGGTCTCCTTGTTCTTCTCCAGCGTGAACTGGCGCGTGCGGCCGTCCTGGATCACGGTGACCTCGCACTGCTGCTGGCCCACCTGCTTGTGCGCATGGGCCGCCGGACGCGCCGCGGGAATGCTGGTGGCGAACAATTCGCGCTTGATGCGTGCCTTGTCCACGCCGCTCTCCTGCAGCGCCTGCGAGACCTCTTCCATCATCGAGTGCGGGCCGCAGATAAAGGCCACGTCGATATCCTGCGGACGTACCCAGTGGCGCAGCAGCGCGCGCACCTTGTCGCCGTCGATGCGGCCGTTGAACAGGTCGATATCGAGCTGCTCGCGGCTCAGCACGAAGACCAGGTTGAAGCGTTCCAGGTAGGTATCCTTCAGGTCTTCGAGTTCTTCCTTGAACAGTACCGAGGACGATGCCCGGTTGCCGTAGAACAGCGTGAAGCGGCTGTCCGGCTCGGTCATCAGCGTGGTCTTGATGATCGACAGCATCGGCGTGATGCCACTGCCTGCGGCAAAGGCGACATAGTGCCTGCTGTGCGTTTCCGACAGCGGCACGTGGAAGTGCCCGGACGGCGGCATGACTTCGAGCGTCATGCCGGGTTGCAGCGCGTCGTTGGCCCAGTTGGAAAACAGGCCGCCGTCCACGCGCTTGATCGCCACGCGCAGGCGCTGGTCCTGCACGGCCGAGCAGATCGAATAGGAACGGCGCACGTCTTCGCCGCCGATGCCGGCGCGCAGCGTCAGGTGCTGGCCCTGCACATAGCGGTAGGTATCGGCCAGTTCGTCCGGCACGGCAAACGTTATCGCCACGGCGTCGCGCGTTTCGCGGGTGACCGAGGCCACCGTCAGTTCATGGAATTTGCTCATCTCCCCCACCTGTCTCGTTCAGTGAGCCTTGAAGTAATCGAACGGCTCCTTGCAGTCGCCGCAGCGGTACAGGGCCTTGCATGCCGTGGAGCCGAACTGGCTGACCAGGCGCGTGTGACGCGAGCCGCAATGCGGGCACGCGACTACCAGCGCCGGCGACGCCTTGCGGCTGATGCCGCTGATGTCGATCACCTGCTGCGCGGGCGGCGCAATGCCGTAGCCGGACAGGCTGGCCTTGCCGCGCGGGCTCATCCAGTCGGTGGTCCAGGCCGGCGCCAGGCGCGTTTGCACGCTCACGCGGTCGATGCCCTGCCCGGCCAGCACGCGCTCGATGTCGTCACGGATCACCGTCATTGCCGGGCAGCCCGAGTACGTCGGCGTGATGGTGACCACGCAGGTGTCATCCACCCACGCCACGTCGCGCACGATGCCGAGGTCGACTACCGAGATCACCGGAATCTCGGGGTCCGGCACCTTGTCAAGCCAGGCCAGGACCTGTTCGACGCTTGCCCGTTCAGCCACTTGCGCTGGCATGGCGCTCACCACTGGGCGCCCGGATAGGCGCGCTGCAGGAACTGCATCTCGGCCAGCAGGTAGCCAAGGTGTTCCGTATGGCGGCCCTGGCGGCCACCGGTCTGCGACCAGCCGCCCGCCGGCACGCGCAGCGTCGCTTCTTCCAGCACTTCGCTCACATGCCGCTGCCACGATTCAGCCAGCGTGGCCGGGTCCACCGCGACGCCCTGCGCGACCAGCGCGGCATCGGCGGCGTCGGACTCGAACAGTTCCCCGGTGAACATCCACAGGTCGTCGAAGGCGTCCTGCATGCGGCGGTGGCTCTCTTCGGTGCCGTCGCCCAGGCGCACTACCAGGTCGGCGCTGCGGCGCACGTGATAGGTCACTTCCTTCAGCGACTTGGCGGCGATCTCGGCAATGCGCGCATCGGTCGAATGCTGCAGCCGCTCGAGCAGGAAGTAGTGCCAGGTATCGAACAGGAACTGGCGTGCCAGCGTATCGGCGTAGCTGCCATTGGGCTGTTCCACCAGCAGCAGGTTGCGAAACTGGTGTGCGTCGCGCAGGTAGGCAAGCTGGTCCGCACTGCGGCCCGCGCCTTCGACTTCGGCGGCGTAGCCAAGCCACAGGCGGGTCTGTCCGATCAGGTCGAGCGCCACGTTGGTGAGCGCGATGTCCTCTTCCAGCGCGGGGCCGCGGCCGCACCATTCCGACAGGCGCTGGCCGAGCACCAGCGTGGTATCGCCCAGGCGCTGCAGGTATTCGAACTTGTGTTGGTCCATGGTGGATGCGTCCTCGCGCCTGGAAATCAGATGTGCTTGACCTCTTCCGGCATCGGGAAGAAGGTGGGGTGCCGGTAGACCTTGCTGTTGGCGGGCTCGAACAGCGGGCCCTTGTCGCCGGGGCTGCTGGCGACCACGTCGGCGGCCTTTACCACCCAGACGCTCACGCCTTCGTTGCGGCGCGTATAGACGTCACGCGCATGGTTGATCGCCATTTCACCGTCCGGCGCGTGCAGGCTGCCCACGTGCTTGTGGGCCAGGCCGTGCTGGCTGCGGATAAAGATCTCCCAAAGCGGCCACTCTTTCATGGCAACTCTCCTGTCAGTTTGCGGGGTTGTCGGCGCTGGCGCGCCGGAGGGTTCAGGCGGCGGCGCGGTCTTGCCTGTCGGCATGCGCCACCAGCGCTTCACGGAACCAGGCGCCGTCGTCCCAGGCCTTGACGCGGGTGCGCAGGCGGTCGCGGTTGCACGGGCCGTTGCCGCGCACGACGTTGTAGAACTCGTCCCAGTCGATGGCACCGAAGTCGTAGTGGCCGCGCCCCTCGTTCCACTTCAGGTCCGGATCGGGAATGGTCAGGCCCAGGTGTTCGGCTTGCGGCACGGTCTGGTCCACCATCTTCTGGCGCAGCTCGTCATTGGAGAACAGCTTGATGCGCCATTGCATCGATTGCGCGCTGTTGGGCGAATCCGCGTCGGACGGGCCGAACATCATCAGCGCCGGCCACCACCAGCGGTTCAGCGCGTCCTGCGCCATCTGCTTCTGCTCGGGGGTGCCCTGGCACAGCTTGAGCAGGATGTCGTAGCCCTGGCGCTGGTGGAACGACTCCTCCTTGCACACCCGCACCATGGCGCGGGCATAGGGGCCGAACGAGCAGCGGCACAGCGGCACCTGGTTGATGATGGCCGAACCATCGACCAGCCAGCCGATGGCGCCGATGTCGGCCCAGTTCAGCGTCGGGTAGTTGAAGATGCTCGAGTACTTGGCCTTGCCGGAATGCAGGTCGCCGAGCAACTGGTCGCGCGACACGCCCAGCGTTTCCGCCGCGCTGTACAGGTAGAGGCCATGGCCCGCTTCGTCCTGGATCTTGGCCAGCAGCACGGCCTTGCGTTCGAGCGTTGGCGCACGCGTGACCCAGTTGCCTTCCGGCAGCTGCCCGACGATCTCGGAATGCGCGTGCTGGGAGATCTGGCGGATGAGGGTCTTGCGGTAAGCCTCGGGCATCCAGTCCTTGGCTTCGATCTTGATGCCGGCGTCCACGCGCGCCTGGAACTCGCGTTCCTGCGGGTCCATCTCTTCCATCGCGCGGAGCCTTGTTGCCCCGGTATCCACCAACTGTGCGTACATGCCGTACTCCGATCTGTAGGGTCTTGACTTGCGTCAAATCATTCGGTTGCAGTGGATGATAGTGATACAATTTGATTCAAACAATCGACGATTGTGTATCACTTCAAGGTGCATGCATGGCCACTCGTTCAGACGTGGATGCCGTTTCCCCGCAGGTCGCACGACTCGCGCGCGGGCTCAAGCTCGGCGCCAATTCGATGCTGGTGACGTTGTTCGGCGATGTGGTGGCGCCACGTCCGCAGGCGCTGTGGCTGGGCAGCCTGATCCGCCTGGCCGCGCCGTTCGGCATCAATGACCGGCTGGTGCGCACCGCGACGTTCCGGCTGACCGCGGACGACTGGCTCGAGGCCACGCGGATCGGGCGGCGCAGCTATTACGGCTTGTCGGAGGCGGGGCTGCAGCGCTGCGTCCATGCGGGCAAGCGGATCTATGCCGGCGATGCGCCCGACTGGGACGGGCGCTGGACCCTGGCGCTGGTGCGCGGCGACGCGCGCGCCACGATCCGCCAGCGGCTCAGGCGCGAACTGCTGTGGGAAGGCTTCGGCGCAATTGCACCGGGCGTGTACGCGCACCCGAATGCCGATGCCGGCTCGCTGGGCGAAATCATCCGTGCCGCGCAGGCGCAGGAGTTCGTGGCGGTGATGCAAGCCACCAGCATCGAGGCATTCTCAATCCGGCCACTGCAGACACTGATGCACCAGACCTTCAAACTTGGCGACGTGGCGTCCGCCTGGCAGGCATTGCTGCGCCGCTTCTCGCCGGTACTGGCCGACGCACACGGCATGGTCCCGGCGGACGCGTTTTTCGTGCGCACCCTGCTATTGCACGAATACCGCCGCGTGCTGTTGCGCGACCCGAACCTGCCGGAACAGCTCCTGCCGGCGGACTGGCCGGGCCGCACCGCGCGAGACCTGTGCCGGGATATGTACGCGGCCCTGCTCGACGCCAGCGAAGACTACCTGCGCGAAGTGGTCGAAGTGTCCGACGGCCACCTGATCAACGCTAACCGCGCGCTGCGCAGGCGCTTTGGCGCGGGCAGCCACGCCGAGGCCGCCCGCTAGGCGCGGAAGTGCGCGCCGGTGCGCTAGCGCGATCCCTTCACGGTCGTGTAGGCGGTGATCAGGTTCCGGTAGTCCGGTATGTGGTTGGAGAACAGCGTCCCGAGTCCTTCGATATCGTTGCGCCAGTCACGGTGCAGCTCGCAAGCCACGCCGAACCACGTCATCAGCTGCGCGCCGGCTTCGCTCATGCGCCGCCACGCCGAATCGCGCGTGACTTCGTTGAACGTACCCGACGCATCGGTGACGACAAAGACGTCAAAGCCTTCCTCGATCGCGGAGAGCGCCGGGAACGCCACGCAGACTTCGGTCACCACGCCGGCAATGAGCAACTGCTTCTTGCCGGTGGCCTTCACGGCCTTGGTGAAATCCTCGTTGTCCCAGGCATTGATCTGCCCGGGTCGCGGGATGAACGGCGCGTCGGGGAAGATCTGCCTGAGTTCGGGTACCAGCGGGCCGTTGGGACCATCCTCGAAGCTCGTGGTCAGGATGGTTGGCAACTTGAAGTACTTGGCGAGATCCGCCAGCGCCAGCACGTTGTTCTTGAAACGGTCCGGCTCGATATCACGCACCAGCGACAGCAAACCGGCCTGGTGATCCACCATCAGCACCGCCGCCTGGGTCTTGTCCAGGCGCTTGTAGGTCTTGCTCATCTTGGGCTCCGGTTGGGCGGCCTGACACGTTGGACAGGCACGCATGCAAGAGGCATCGGGCGGCACAGGGAAGCTGCTGGCCTGACCTGCCCTCGCGCATTGCCGGCAGCGCCATTGCCTGTCGGCCATGCGTTCCAAAGCATAGGTCGGGCTGCGCGCGTGCGACAGGACAAAAAAGGCACCCCGGCGCCGGTGGCTAGGCATCCCATGGAATCCGTCCTACCGTGGAATCAAGGCGAGCTTTCTGGCTTGATCCGTCAACTTCGAACAGGAACCTCCAATGAAAGCAAGACCATTGCTGCTTTCCGCGTCCGCGGCGCTGTGCCTGGCGTGCGCTTCCATCGCCGACGCCGCACCGATGACCGTATCGTCCAGCGCCTTCTCCGAAAACGCCGCCATTCCCGCGGCGCATGGCGGCAGCCAGCCGGACTGCGGCGGCCAGGGCGTATCGCCCCCGGTCGCGTGGTCCGGCCTGCCGGCAGGCACGCGCTCCGTGGCGATCTTCATGTTCGATCCCGATGGCGCAATGGGCCTCGGGGTCTCGCACTGGGTTGCCTACAACATCGCGGCGGATCGCGGCCACCTGCGGCAGGGCGAGGGGCAGAAGGATGGCCCCGGCATCACAGTCGGCAAGAACATTACCGGCGAGGCCGCGTACCGCGGACCTTGCCCGCCTCCCGGCGATGTCCCGCACCACTACATCGTGACGGTGGTTGCGACCGACCTGGAGCCCGGCGCGCTGCCTGCGGGCCTGACGCGCAATGAACTGATGGCGGCGCTCAAGGGACATGCGCGCGGCGGCGCCAGCGTCGTGGGCCGCTACGGCCGGAAGTAGAGGCTGCGCGGCGGCAAACCGGCGGCTCCGCGGTTACGGGCGATAGCCGCAGAGGCGGCAGCATCACAAATTTGTCAAACTCGACCGCCAGAATGGGGCGCTTTTGCTGGCGCGGCGTGGTGCCGCGCTCACCGATCCCGGCAAAGGAGCCCGCCCGATGTTCCGTCAAACCGTCCTGGCCAGCGCCATCACGCTGGCCTGCCTTGCCCTGTCGCCGTCGCTGCAGGCGCAGACCGCCTACCCAGCCACGCTCGCCGGCCACGCCGTGCTGCCGGCCCAAACTTATCTGCCGGTGCCCAAGGACGCTCCGGCCGACCTGCAGATCAGCGGCAAGTTCACCACCGCGCAGCGTGCCGATACGCCGGGCTCGGTCGAAGGCAAGTCCAACGGCCGCCCGACCGGCGTGTCGCTGCCGTTCCGCGGCCAGCCCGCACAGGGCCACTCCGGGATCAAGCGCATGGCCGACGGCACCTTCTGGGTGCTGACCGACAACGGCGCGGGCGCCAAGGCCAACTCGCCGGACTTCATGCTCTACCTGAACCACTACAAAGTGGATTTCGCGAGCGGCAAGTTCCAGCGCCTGAAGACCGTGTTCCTGCATGACCCCGACAAGAAGGTGCCGTTCCGCATCGTGCACGAGGGCAGCAAGGCACGCTACCTGACCGGTTCGGATTTCGACACCGAGAGCTTCCAGTTCGCCGGCGGCTCGCTATGGATCGGCGACGAGTTCGGCCCCTTCCTGATCCAGGCCGATTTGGACGGCAAGGTGCTGGCGGTGTTCGAGACGCAGGTGGATGGCAAGGTCGTGCGCTCGCCCGACCACCCGGCCATGACCACGCCGGGCGCGCCCGATGGCACGGTGAAGTTCGAGGTACGCCGCTCGAAGGGCTTCGAGGGCATGGCGTCATCGCCGGACGGCAGCAAGCTGTACGCGCTGCTCGAAGGGGCGCTGTGGAACGAGGCCAGCCGCAGCTACGAGACCGTAGACGGCAAACCCTATCTGCGCGTGCTGGAGTTCGACGTGAAGCAGCGCGCCTGGACTGGCCGCCACTGGAAATACGTGCTCGAAGCCGGCCACCATGCGATCGGCGACTTCAATATGATCGATGCCACCACCGGCCTCATCATCGAGCGCGACAACGGCGAAGGCACGCCCGACAAGGCCTGCCCCGCGGGCCAGAAGCGCACCGACTGCTTCGACGACGTGGCGAAGTTCAAGCGCATCTACAAGATCGAGCTGACCGACGCCAACGCCGGCGCCCCGGTGCGCAAGATCGGCTATATCGACCTGCTGCGCATGGCCGACCCGAACCACCTGGCGCGCAAGCCGCTGACCGATGGCGCGCTGGCCTTCCCGTTCTTTACGATCGAGAACGTGGACGTGGTGGATGCCAGCCACATCGTCGTGGGCAATGACAACAACCTGCCTTTCTCCAGCAGCCGCGAACCCAATCGCGCGGATGATAACGAGCTGGTGTTGCTGGAAGTGGGCGAGTTCCTGAAGGCGCGCTGAACGTTGTAGTGGCTGTTTGCTCCCCTCTCCCGCGTGCGGGAGAGGGGAGAAAGCCGGGCCCGATTGATGCGTTCCCGACAATCCCGGGCCGACTCCGACCGGAGCCTGCCTCAGGCCGAGAATCAGGCAGCGACGCGGAAGATCGCCACCGCCTGCTTGAGCCGCTGGGCCTGTTCTTCCAGCGAGCCGGCCGCCGCAGCAGCCTCTTCGACCAGCGCGGCGTTCTGCTGCGTGACCGAGTCCATCTGCGTCACGGCCTGGTTGACCTGCTCGATGCCGGCGCTCTGCTCGGCCGACGCCGCGCTGATCTCACCCATGATGTCGGTCACGCGCTTGACCGCTTCCACGATCTCCAGCATGGTCTGGCCCGACTGCGCGACCAGGGCCGAGCCCTTTTCGACGCGGTCGACCGAATCGCCGATCAGTGCCTTGATCTCCTTGGCGGCGGTGGCGCTGCGCTGGGCCAGGCTGCGCACCTCGCCCGCCACCACGGCAAAGCCGCGGCCCTGCTCGCCCGCGCGCGCGGCTTCCACCGCGGCGTTCAGCGCCAGGATATTGGTCTGGAACGCGATGCCTTCGATCACCGCGATGATGTCGACCACCTTCTTCGACGCGCCGTTGATCTCTTCCATGGTCACGGCCACCTTGTCGGCCACATCGCCGCCCTTGGCCGCGATCTCCGACGCGTTCACCGCGAGCGAACTGGCCTGCCTGGCGTTGTCCGCGTTCTGGCGCACGATGCTGGTCAGCTCTTCCATGCTGGCAGCGGTCTGCTGCAGCGAAGACGCCTGCTCCTCGGTGCGCTGCGACAGGTCGGTGTTGCCCACGGCGATCTGGCTGGTGCCCGAGGCAATGGCCTCGGTGCCGGTGCGCACATCGCGCACGATGCGCAGGATATTGGCGTTCATCTCGCCCAACGCGTTGAGCAGCTGGCCCGTCTCGTCCCGGCTGTCCACGCGGATGCGGCTGGTCAGGTCGCCGGACGCCACCGTGCGGGCGATCTCCACCGCATGGCCCAGCGGCCGGGTGATGCCGCGCGTCAGCCACACCGCAAAGGCAACGCCGATCGCCAGCGCCAGCACCGCCAGCACCATCAGGCTGTTGCGGGCATTGGTGTAGATGGTGTTGATCTCGGCAGCCGTCGTGTCAATGCTGGTGCGCTGGATGTCGAGCAGTTTCTGGATCTCCGCCAGGTAGGCATCGCCGGCGGGCACGAACTCTTTCTCCAGCACTTCGTTGGCTTGCTCGGTCTCGCCTTCCTGCTTGAGTTTGGTGATCTTGTCGCGCGCGGCGTTATACGGTTCACGCACCTGCAGGATCTTCTGGAACGCGGCCTTCTCGGCCTCCGAAGTCAGCATCGGCTGCATCTTTTCGCGCAGCGCCGCGATGCCTTCGAGCGACGCCTTCGTTTCCTTGGCGAAGAAGGCGCCGAGCGACGGATCGGCGCTCTTGGCCACCGCCATGGTCCGGCGCACGCTGGTATGCATCAGTCGGTACCAGTCGCTGACGAGGCGCTCCTTGGTCAGCGGCTGCTGCATCATGTCATGCGTGCGCTCCGCCACCTGCTGCAGGCGCAGGATGCCAAACGCGGACATCAACGCGCACAGCACCAGCACTACGCCAAAGCCTATGCCGAGGCGTACCCCGATTCCAAAGTTCTTCATTGTTTTCTTCTACCTGATCTGGACTTCGATACGGCGAAGTGCTGGCGCGCGGGAACGCCGCCGCCTTTCGCTCTCGTGCGCCGCCGACCCGGACCGGGTCCAGTGGCGGGCTATGGATGGGAACGGCAGTGGGAGCCGAAACTTTAGGGTTTCTGCGAATACCCGGCGACGGAGGGGTGTGGGTAGTGCTGCCGCCCCGAGGCGAATCGGTGCAGTGACACGTCGATGCATTGCGACGCGCCATGACCGACCGCCAAAACCGGACTGGTCCCGCCCTTCGCTTTGCGCAGCTCTGATGATCGGTTCGCTATCGCACGCATCGCCATGACGCATTTCGCACAAAATTTGTGCCGCGATTCATTCCGGCCCCTGTCATTGGCGAGCTCCAAGGCCAACAACGAATCGCGACGGGTATGGCATGCATATTGCGTTTGAGGACCCCGGGGCCAACGACGGCCTTTTATCAAATAGGCTAGTCGCGATGACGCGCTCCAAACGGGGCGGCCGGGGCAACGGCGCCCCGAAGCGGAGGAGAAATCGAACCCGGAAACGGTTTCGCAGCCATCCGCTTCGGGGCGCCTTTTTTTTGCCGGTCAATGCGCGCGCGTCTGCCTCGACACTCTGGCAAGGAACATGAAAATTTCCTCTTCCCGATCCCCCCAGGCCGAAGTGTCCGCTGAGACCATCGGCACGCTGATCAATCTTTCCGGCAGGCAACGCATGTTGTCGCAACGGATCGTGCTCCAGATGTTGCGTGCCTCGCGAGGGGATCCAGGCGCTATCGATATCGCGCGCAAGTGCCTGGAGACCTTCGAGTCCGCGCATTCGGATCTCGTGACCGGCAATGAGTCCTTGCCGGGCGCCTTCTCCGCGGCCTTGCAGCAGCTGTACTTCGGCCATTCGCGCGCCGATGCACGTATCCGTGAATTCACTAGCCACGCCAGGGCCGCGATAGACGCGCCGCCGGCCGACACCGCCTGGCGAGCCGCATCGCTTGATGCGCTCGTGGCGCAGGCAACCCCGATACTTGAACTGCTGCAGGCCGTCACTCAGGCATATCAGGAGGAAATGCATCATTGCGAGATCGCGGTGCGCAAACGTCAGACCGACCTTGGCGAACGCCTCGGCAGTATCTCGATGCAGGCGAACATCGTCGCCATGAACGCGCGCGTCTCGGCGGCCCGTGCCGGAGAGTACGGCAGGGAGTTCTCCGTCATCACACAGGTGCTTGCCGACATCATCAAGGAGATGGACCAGTTGGTGCGCCACGTCCTCAACCCGGGCAACGCGTCCACTGGCGCGCCCAGGCACTGATCACGGAGACGAGCTTGAAACGCCATTGCCGTTACCTCTGCTTGATGCTCTGTAGTGTCCTGTGGCTTGCCTCGGCAGGCATCGCCTTTGCGGAAACGCTCACCATTAACTCGGCGATCAACAAGGCGGGCCGCCAGCGCATGTTGTCGCAACGCATGGCCAAGGCATACTGCCAGGCAGGCCTTGGCGTCGAGATCGAACGTTCGAAGAAGATCATGGAGCAATCCATGATCCTCTTCGACAAGCAGCTCGCCGATCTGAAGACGTTCTCGCCCACGCCGGAAATCAAGGAGACCTACGACAGACTCGGTCAGGCATGGACGATCTACAGGCAATTGCTAACCGGCAGCGAGCCGAATCCCGAGAACGTAAAGAAAATCGCAATGGCGAGCGAGGACGTGCTCAAGCTCGCGCAGCAAGGAACCATGCAACTCGAAACGCATTCCGGCACCGTAGCGGGAAAGCTGATCAACGTTGCTGGCCGACAGCGCATGCTTTCGCAGAGAATCGCCAAGATCAGCATGTTGCGCGCCTGGGGCATCGACTCCCCACAGATTGCGCAGGAACTGGATACTGCCTCTAGAGAATTCGCGGCCGCGCAGGAGCTTCTCGCAGCAGCGCCCCAAAACACGCCCGCAATCCGCGGCGAACTGCAGCTTGCCGGCACTCAGTGGCTCTTCTTTGAAGAGGCACTCAAACAGACAGGCGTCAGCCGTGCGGAACAATTGAGAAACATCGCGACTACCAGCGAGCGGATTCTTCAAGTAATGGATAACGTCACCGGCATGTACGAGGGAATGGCCAGGTAACATGGCATTGTTCCCTGCAGCTGCTGGCCCCTGGCATGGCGGTCGGGCGGTTCCGTTTGCTCAGTGCGACTTCCCGTACAAGTCCAGTGGCACCGGCTGGGTCAGCGTCTCGGGGTGCAGGATGCAGTCAAGTTCCTCTTTGGACAGCAAGCCCTTGCGTAAGACGATTTCATACACGCTGCCGCCTGTGCCGAGCCACGGCCGGACCTCGCGGCCCAGGCGCGCCATGCCGCTGCCGCCGCGGCAGTGGCTGCCAGCCATGCCGGTGCATACGCCCCCTTGCGGCAAGAACTGGAGGGCCTGTCCGGCTGACGGCTACCCGCTATGACGCCGGCGCGGCGCGGGTTCCGAAGGATGGAAATCTATCCCCGCTTCTGCCCAGTCACATCCTGCGACGCTCCCACCATCGTGAGCGCATTCCCATCCTCGTCGAGCGTCACCTCGCCCTCCTCGCGAATCTCCCGTCGGCTTCCGTCCGGTAGCAGGATCGTGAATTCGACGCGGTACGGCTGCCCGTCGATAATGGCCGCGCGGATTGCTGCCTCCACGCGCGGGCGGTCTTCTTCCACGATGGACGCCATGAATCGCTCGATCGTCACCTTGAATGCCTGGGGCGCCCAGCCAAAGAGGCGGTAGGCCTCGTCCGTCCACGAGCAGTCGTCGGTCTGGATGTTCCAGTACCAGCCGCCCAGGTGGGCGATTTCCTGGGCCTTGGCCAGCAGCGCCTCGCTCTGCCGCAGGGCCGCCTCGGCGCGGCGGCGTTCGCTGATGTCGAGGCTCACGCCGATCATCTTCACGGGACGCTGTGCGAAGTCGTGCACCAGCGTTGCGCGGGACGAGATCCAGCGCGTCGCGTTCTCGTGCACCACGCGGAACTCCCACTCATGCATTTCCGGCGCTCCCAGCGCGCGCTGCAGCACCTCGCGCAGCCGCGCCGCATCGGATGGATGCACGCAGGCCCAGAAGTCGTCCATGGTGCTGATATGGCGGCCGAACAGGGTGATGTCGTTCGGCGAATAGGTCACGCTGTCCGTCAGCACGTTCCATTCCCACGTGACGATGCCCGAGACCTCCTGCGCGAATTTCATCCGCGCTTCGCTCTCCATGATCTCCGTGAGGTGCTTCTGGCGCAGTCCGCGCATGTGCGGGTCGGTGATGCTGCTGGCCTCCAGATCCGCGATGGCACGCTCGCCATAACGCAGCCACAGCCAGTTCACGCCGAGAAACTTCGCGAGCGCGAGCAGCCGTTCGTACTCGATTTCGCCGCCGCGCGTCCATTTGTGGACCGCCGACGGCGACACCGACAGGGCCTCGGCCACCTGCTTGAGCATGATGCGCTTGCCCTCCAGTACACCCTTGAAGCGGGCGGCGAATGTGTCTTCCGTCATCGCTTTCCCTAATCTCCGATTAACCGTCAGTGAATTACACAACCAGAACCATACAGCATTCGCCGCTTTTTGGCGTTCCTGATAGAAATCAGCCATCAATTCCACAAAATCAATCGATTTTTTGAGATTGATTGGCCGGCGCTTGAGTCACTAGACTTCGTCTCACATCACCACAAGTTATTTAATTAACTATCAGTGAATCACTCTGGTACGTAAAGAACCCCAAAGGAGACACGCCATGCAACAAGCGACTGCCCCCGTCTGCCCCGCTTCCGGCGAACTGGGCTACACCCTGCCGGCGCACTACTACACCTCGCAGGACATCTTCGAACACGAAAAGAAGACCATCTTCGCGCGCAACTGGATCTGCGTGATGCACCGCAGCCAGGTGGCCGAGCCGAACCAGTACGCCACGGTCAATGTGGCCGGCGAGAATGTCTTCGTCGTGCGCGGCCGCGATGGCGTCCTGCGGGCGTTCTACAACGTGTGCCCGCACCGTGCCCATGAACTGTTTCCCGAAGGCGCCGGCAAGGCGAAGAACGTCATCACGTGCCCCTACCACGCCTGGTCCTTCGGCCTGGACGGCAAGCTGATCCACGTGCGCAATGCCGAAAACGTGCCGGGCTTCTGCAAGGACAACGCGGGCCTGACCCCGGTCCGCGTGGAAGAGTTCTGCGGCCTGATCTTCGTCAACCTCGATATGAACGCCAAACCGCTGGCCGAACTGGCGCCCGGCCTGAACGACGAGATCCGCGCGCGCTGCCCCGACGTGGACAAGCTCGTCCCCGCGCGCAGGCTCACCTACGAGATGAAGGCCAACTGGAAGGTCGTGGTCGACAACTATCTCGAATGCCTGCACTGCCAGACCGCCCACCCGGCGCTGGTCGAGTCCATCCAGATGGAGACCTACCGGCACGAGGTGCGCGGCATCTACACGAGCCAGGTCGGCAAGACCCGCTCGGGCAGCGACGCATTTACCTACGACAGCGACGCTCCCAACACCGATTTCGCCGCCTACTGGCTGTGGCCTAACGTCACGCTGAACGTGCTGCCTGGCGACGGCAACTACGGCGTCTTCTACATGTTCCCGGTCGACGCCGACACCACCATCCAGCACTTCGAGTTCTACTTCCGCGACGCCACGCCGACCGCCGAGCAGGAGCAGCTCATCGACTACTACAAGAATGTGCTGAAGCCGGAAGACCTGAGCATCGTCGAGTCGGTGCAGCGCGGCCTGAAGTCGCGAGGTTATCGCAACGGACAAGGCCCGCTGCTGGTCACCGACGATCGTACGTCCGCCATCGGCGAGCACGGCGTGCAGCACTTCCAGCAAATGGTGCTAGACGCCCTCGCCGCCTGACACGCGCCCCCATAGAAGAAGGAATCCAGAACCATGATCCAGACCCAGCTCTATATTGACGGCCAGTGGCGGTCGCCACTCGAAGGCGGCACGCGCGACATCCTCAACCCCGCCGACGAAGCCGTGATCGCCCAGGCCGCCGAGGGTACCCGCGCCGATGCCCGGCTGGCCATTGCCGCCGCCCGCCAGGCCTTCGACGGCCCGTGGCGGCAGACCAGCATCCGCGACCGCGCCAAACTGCTGAACAACATCGCCGGACTGATCGATCGCGACGCGGAGGAACTCGCCCGTCTCGAATCGCTGAACACCGGCAAGACGCTCACCGAAAGCCGCACCGATATGGGCGACATCGCCGCCACGTTCCGCTACTTTGCGGGACTGGTGGCCTCGGAGTCCGGCGCCGTGAACGAGGCGCCGCACCATGTCATCAGCCGCACGCTGCGCGAGCCGGTCGGCGTATGCGGCCTGATCACGCCGTGGAACTACCCGCTGCTGCAGGCCGCGTGGAAGATTGCCCCGGCACTCGGCGCGGGCAATACCGTCATCATCAAGCCGAGCAACCTGACGCCGCTTACCACGCACCATTTCACGAAGCTGATCGCCGAACTGGATCTGCCGGCCGGCGTCTTCAACCTCGTTACGGGCGGCGCCGAAGTGGGCGCCGAGCTGGCCGAGAGCCGCGACGCCGACCTGGTCTCGTTCACCGGCGGTGCCTTCGCGGGCGAAAGCATCATGAAGGCCGCGACCGGCAACTTCAAGCGCATCGGCCTGGAGCTGGGCGGCAAGAACCCGAACATCGTCTTCGCCGATGCCGACCTCGACGTGGCCGTCGACTATGCGCTGAACGCCGCTTTCTTCCATGCGGGCCAGGTCTGCTCGGCAGGCTCGCGCCTGATGATCGAAGACAGCATCTACGATGCCTTCGTGGCAAAGCTGGCCGAGCGCCTGCCACGCATCGCGATCGGCAATGGCTTCCACGCCGAGACGCAGATGGGGCCGGTCCAGTCGGCCCAGCAGCACGAGAAGATCCTGCGCATGGTGCAGGCAGGCGTCGCGGAAGGTGCCCGGCTGGTCCACGGCGGCAAGCGGCCCGAAGGTGACGTATACCGGAAGGGCTACTGGCTGCAGCCGACCCTGCTCGCCGACGTGACCGCCGACATGAACATCGCGAAGGAAGAGATCTTCGGCCCCGTGATTACCGCGGAACGCTTCCGCTCCGAGGACGAAGCGCTGCGTGCCGCCAACGACACGCCGTACGGCCTCGCCGCCGCGGTCTGGACGCGCGATCTCGACAAGGCCAACCGCATGTCGCGCGCGCTGCGCTTCGGCACGGTCTGGGTGAACGACTACCATCCGTACTTCCCGGAAGCACCGTGGGGCGGCTACAAGGCGAGCGGCATCGGCCGCGAGCTGGCGCGCATCGGCCTGGACGAGTACACCGAACTGAAGCACAGCTATATCAACCTCGCACCGAAGGCGATGGGGTGGTTCGGCGCGTGAGCGCCGGTATCGCCTACATCACTCATCAGGAGGAGACAGCTCGATGAGCGCAATCCACGAATACGACTACATCATCGTCGGCGCCGGGTCGGCGGGCTGCGTGCTGGCCACGCGGCTCACCGAGGATGCCGACGTGACGGTGCTGCTGCTCGAAGCGGGCGGCCCGGACTGGCGGCTCGACTGGCGCACGCAGATGCCGGCAGCACTGGCCTACCCGCTGCAGGGCACCACCTACAACTGGGCCTACGTCACCGAGCCGGAGCCGCATATGAACGGCCGCCGCATGACGCAGGGCCGTGGCAAGGGCCTGGGCGGCTCATCGCTGATCAACGGCATGGTCTATATCCGCGGCAATGCGATGGACTATGGCGGCTGGTCGGCGAACAAGTCGCTGGAGAACTGGAGCTACGCCGACTGCCTGCCCTACTTCCGCAAGGCGGAAACCTACGACAAGGGCGCCAACGACTACCACGGCGGCAACGGCCCGCTGCATGTCACCACGCCCAAGGCCGGCATCAGCCCGCTGTTCGACGCCTTCATCGCGGCCGGCGAGCAGGCCGGCTACGCCCGCACGGACGACCTGAACGGCTACCGCCAGGAAGGCTTCGGCCCGATGGATCGCACAACCACCGCGAAGGGCCGCCGCTGCAGCACGTCGCTCGCCTATCTCGACCAGGCGAAGGACCGTCCGAACCTCACGGTTCACACCCGCGCGCTGGCCGACCGCGTACTGTTCGACGGCACCCGCGCCACCGCCGTCTCCTACATACAGGGTGATTACGTGCGCGAAGCGCGCGCGCGCCGCGAAGTCATCGTCAGCAACGGTGCCATCGCCTCGCCGCAACTGCTGCTGCGCTCCGGCGTGGGCAATGCGGACGAACTGCGCGTGCTCGGCGTCGACCCGGTCATCGACCTGAAGGGCGTGGGCGAGAACCTGCAGGACCACCTGGAGATGTACCTCCAGTACGAATGCACCAAGCCTGTATCGCTGTACCCCTCGCTGAAGTGGTGGAACAAGCCGGGCATCGGCATCGAGTGGTACCTGCGCGGCACCGGCGTCGCGGCGTCGAACCACTTCGAGGCGGGCGGCTTCATCCGCAGCAGCGACGAGTTCGACTTCCCGAACCTGCAGTACCACTTCATCCCGTTGGCGATGAACTATGACGGCAGCAACCCGGTCCAGTCGCACGGTTTCCAGTGCCACGTGGGCTCGATGCGTTCGCCGAGCACCGGCTTCGTCAAGCTGGCCAGCCGCGACCCGCGCGTGAAACCGCGGCTGCTGTTCAACTACATGGCGCACGACGTGGACTGGCGCGAGTTCCGCGCCGGCGTGCGCCTGACGCGCGAGATCATCGCCCAGCAAGCCATGGACCAGTTCCGCGGCCGCGAGATCAAGCCCGGCATGATGATCCAGTCCGACGCCGAGATCGATGCCTTCGTGCGCGAACACGCCGAGACCGCACTGCATCCGTCCTGCACCTGCAAGATGGGCGACGCGTCGGACCCGATGGCGGTGGTCGACAACCAGGGCCGCGTGCATGGGCTGTCCGGCCTGCGCGTGGTCGATGCGTCGATCATGCCGAAGATCGTCACCGGCAACCTCAACGCGCCGACGATCATGATGGCCGAGAAGCTGGCCGACGTGATTCGTGGACGGGCACCGTTGCAGCGCTCGAACGCGCCTTACTACAAGGCGACGCCGATCCGCGGACAGGCGGCAAACCCGCCCGGGGCACAGGTGCGGACGGCGGCGATGCCCATGTTCGCGCCAGCCTGACGACGGCGCGACGCCGGCGGGAATCAACCCGCATCTCCTCTGACGAACGATGACACCGGGACCGACGGTCCCGGAGGACACCGCACGCCCGGAGGCAGCGTCGCGCCCCTGCGCATCGCCCCTGGCGATCCACATCCACCCATATGACAAAGGCCGGCCAGCCCCTACGACACAAGCAAGGACCGGCCAAGGGGAGACATTGATGCTGTGCAAGCGTTTTGCAGTACGCCACAAGCCTTGCCTGGCCGCCGCCACCGGCGCGCTGCTGCTGTGCCAGGCCGTCGCCGCGCATGCCCAATCCGGCAGCGGGGAGACGACGGTCGCCGCCGCACCCGTGCCGCAGGTCACGGCCACCGTACCGCCGGAACAGGCGGCCTCGCCCTCACCGCTCAGCGCCAACATGACGCTGACCTCGCAGTACGTCTCGCGCGGCTTCCGCCAGACCTGGGGCAAGCCCGCGGTGCAGGGCGGCGTCGACTACGCCCACCCGAGTGGCTGGTCCGCCGGCACGTGGATGTCGACGGTCAGCGACAAGTTCATCGAAGGCGGCACCGTCGAGTGGGACCTCTACGGCGGCTACACCGGCACCATCGGCGACTTCGTCTATGCGGGCCAGATCTACTACTACCTCTACCCGGGTGCGAAGCTGCAGTCCGCGCAGACCAAGTACAACTACGGGGAAGCCGTGGCCTCGCTGACGTACAAGTGGCTCAACATCAAGTACTGGCTGACCTATACGCCCGACTACTTCGGCTACAACAGCGCCTCCATTGGCACCGGCAACGACCTGCACAGCCGCGGCTCGGGCTACCTCGACATCAATGGCACCTTCGAGCTCGGCTACGGCGTCTCGCTGCTGCTGCACTACGGACAGGAGCGCGTGCGCAACTTCGCCGCCTACGGCTTCCGCGACGTGCGCGTAGCGCTCTCCAAGGCCTTCGACGGCGGCTGGACTCTCACCGGCGCCTATACGCGCGGCTGGGGGCGCTCCGACGTCTACGACCACTACACCACCGGCGCACTGGATTCGGCGGGCAACCCGTCTGTCTCGAATCCACTGGCAAACACCTTCCTGGTCTCGCTGACCAAGACGTTCTGACGCGCCCCCGCTGATTTCACCGCCTCAACCAACTCAACACCATGGCTTCCCTGGGTCTTACCGATGCAACCGGTCTTGTCGGCGTCGCCGCCTACGTTGCCGCGCACTTCGCCGTGCAGGTCCTGCACAAATCGCCAACCGGCAGGCTGGCCGTCGCCCTCAATGTCATCGGGCCGGTCTGCATCCTGGTCTCGCTCACGGATGCCTTCAACCTCGCTTCCTTCCTGACGCAGTGCTTCTGGCTCGGCCTGACGCTGCTCGGCTGGTGGCGCAACCGCCGCAAAAGCCGCCGGGCGGCTACGCCTGCGGGGAAGCCGGTACGCGAGGCATCCCGCAGGGCAGCCTCGCATCACAGCGTCTAGAGCACTTCATCACCCCCACGCCATGGGGGAAACGATGTTTCACGACATGGCAACCCCGGAATGACAACAGGAGACAACGATGAGAACTGCCCCCACAATCCCCCTCATACGTTTCCAGGCCGTCCCCAATATCGGCTCCCCTTAAAGAAGTGCCTCCTACGCCTCCGGCGTCCCACAAAAGGCACCCACAGCCCAGACGGCAGACCGTGACGGAGCCAGCTCCGCACAAACGGCAACCTGGAAACAAGGAGACAACGTGTTTTCACAGAAAGATGTACTTTCGATCGGCGCGGACGCGCCGGCCGCTTCATCCGCCCCTTCGCATCAACATCATGAACTTCAGCGCACGCTGACCTGGAAGGATGCCTTCTGGGTCACCAGCGGCGTGCCCGCGGGCGTGCTCTTCACCATCGGCGGCGTATCGGCCACGATCGGCAACCCGGCGTGGGTCATCTGGATCCTCGCGATCCTGGTCGGCTTCGCGCAGAGCTTCGTCTACGCGGAGATCTCCGGCCTGTATCCGCACAAGTCGGGCGGCGCGTCGGTCTACGGCGCGCTCGGCTGGGTGCGATACAGCAAGTTCGTTGCACCGGTGTCGGTGTGGTGCAACTGGATCGCGTGGTCGCCAATGCTGGCGCTCGGCACCAGTCTCGCGGCCGGCTACATGCTCAGTTGCCTGTTCCCGCCCGACTCGGTGATCAACACGTGGCAGCTCACGCTGGTCGACCTGGACTTCATCAGCAAGGGCCTGACGCTGCGGGTGAACTCGACCTTCGTGCTCGCCACCGCATTCCTGCTCGTTACCTTCAAGCTTCAGCACAGCGGCGCCTCGGCTGCGGCGACCACGCAGCGCATCCTGGGCATTGCGTCGCTGACGCCGCTGGTGGTCATCGCGCTGGTGCCGATGTTCACGGGCGACATGCCATCGACGAGCTTCATGCCCCTGCTGCCGCTGACCCACGACACTTCCGGTGCCGCCGTGCTCGGCAGCTGGAATGCGGCCGGCATCAGCACCGCGATGGGCGCGATGTTCCTCGCCTGCTGGTCGACTTTCGGCTTCGAGACCGCGGTCTGCTACACCCGCGAGTTCAAGGATCCGCAGAAGGACACCTTCCGTGCGATCTTCTGGTCCGGCGTGCTGTGCCTGTTCATGTTCATCGCGGTACCGATTGCGTTCCAGGGTTCGCTGGGCCTGCATGGCATGCTGGAGCCGTCCATCGTCGACGGCACCGGCGTGGGCGCGGCCATGGCGAAATTCGTGGGCGGTGGCGCGGTGGTGTTCAACGTGATCGTGGTGATGCTGGTGCTCGCGATCCTGCTGATCGTGATGACCTCCATGATGGGCTCGTCGCGCACGCTGTACCAGGCCTCGGTCGACGGCTGGCTGCCGCGCTACCTTTCGCACGTCAACGAGCACGGCTCCCCGACCCGCGCCATGTGGACGGACCTGGTGTTCAACCTGTTCCTGCTGCTCATGTCGAACTACATGGCGGTGCTGTCCATCTCGAACGTCTGCTACATGATCTTCGTGTTCCTGAACCTGCAGTCGGGATGGATTCACCGCCTGGACCGCGCCGAATGGCCGCGCCCATACAAATGCAAGAACTGGCTGCTGGCGCTCGGCGCGATCTGCGGCTTCTTCGACCTGGCCTTCGTCGGCGCCGGCGCCAACTTCCAGGGCGAGAACACGCTGCGCAATGGCCTGATCGCCACGTTCCTGATCGTGCCGGTGTTCGTGTACCGCCATTACGTGCAGGACAAGGGCCGCTTTCCCGAGTCGATGCGCCGGGACATGGAACTTCCCCATGCCCGCGCCGCGTGGCTGCCCTACGCCGCCCTGGTCGCCGGCGCGCTGGTGGTCTGGCTGGCTGCCAAGCTGACGGTCATTAGCTGATCCCGGCCCGACGCCCTCCGCCCACGAGGACCGGCACCCCGCCGGTCCTCCCTCCCTACTTGCATTCCCGAGGTTCCGCAATGAACGACACCCTCCGCGTGCGCGTCGGCCGCATCGAGCAACTTGCCGCCGGCATCAAGCGTTTCACCTTGCAGCCATGCGACGGCGACGCGCTGCCCGCCTTCGAGAGCGGCAGCCACATCGTCGTCCACATGGACAACGGCCGCTACCGCAACGCCTATTCCCTGACCAGCGCTCTCAACGACGACAGCCGCTACCAGATCAGCGTCCGGCTCGAGGAAGCCTCGCGCGGCGGCTCCCGCTTTCTGCACGAGTCCGTGCGCGAGCACGACGAGCTGGAGATCGGTCGCCCAGGCAACCTGTTTGCCCTGCACCAGGGCGCCGGCAAGCACCTGCTGATCGCCGGCGGCATCGGTATCACGCCGTTCATGACGCATATCCAGACGCTCAAGCGCCAGGGCGCCGCTTTCGAGCTGCACTACTGCTTCCGCAACCGCGCCAGCGCCGCGTTTCTCGACACGCTGCCAGCCATGCTGAGCCCGGGCCAATGGCATCAATACGAGAGCGACACCGGCGTCCAGCTCGACATCGCCGTTCTGATTGCCAACCAGCCGGCGGACGCCCACGTCTACGTCTGTGGCCCGTCCGCGCTCAACGACGCCGTCATCAATGCTGCCCGGGCCGCCGGCTGGGACGCTTCGCGCATTCACTTCGAGCAGTTCCGCAACGAGGTCGATGCGACTGGCGGAGCCTTCGAGGTGACGCTGCGCAAGAGCGGACTGACCCTGCAGGTCGGCCCCGACGACACGCTCCTGCGCGTGATCGAGAAGGCCGGCGTCAAGGTGGAATGCATGTGCCGTGAAGGAATCTGCGGGACCTGCGAGACGGCCATTATCGAAGGCGAAGCGGACCACCGCGACAACTACCTCTGCGACGAGGAAAAGGCTGCGCAGAAGACGATCATGCTATGCGTGTCGCGCAGCAAGGCGCAGCGGCTGGTCCTGGATCTCTGAGCCTCGTCCGGCCGTCGCTCGCCTTCGGGCACGATCTGCCGAAGGCGGCAAACCAGGGCAAGCGTGCGCCGCGCAACCAGCGATGCTTGCCTGTTTTGCCGTCCTTCCAGATGCTGCTCCCCCCTCCCTCTCCTTGCCGGCCGCCCCCTACACCACCTAGAGTATTCGTAGACATGCAGTACGAACCGCCCCTCCGATTTCCCCCGATGACAAGGAGTAACCGCATGACTACCCCTCCCAACCCATTCACGGACTTCACCAAGATGCTCGAGCAATTCCAGCTTCCCGGCATGGACATGGGCGCCGTGATGGAAGCACGGCGCAAGGACATCGAGGCGCTTGGCGAAGCGAACAAGCTCGCCTATGAGGGCATGCAGGCCCTGATGCAGAAGCAGGCCGAGATCTTCAGCCAGGCCATGCAGCAGATCCAGTCCGCGGCGCAGCAGATGACAGCCGGCGGCAACCCGGCGGAGGCCATGACCAGGCAGAACGAGTTCGTGCAGAAGGCGCTGCACCAGGCCCTGGAGAACATGCGCGAACTGGCAGAGATGGCCCGCAAGTCGCAAGCCGACGCCATGGCCGTGATCGGCAACCGTGCCCAGCAGAACCTGCAGGAGGCGGGCAGCCTGCTCAAGCCGAAGTCAAGCTGAGCCGAGCTTGGCGGGACCCGCGAGCGACAGGCTCGCCAGGGTCCCGCACCGCATCCGGCATGAGCGCGGCGCGCCAGGCATTGGCCGCCGTGCTGAATGACGCGTGATCGCCTCGCTGCCCACGCCGCCGCGCAGCGTGCGAAGCCCGATGTCTGGCGACGACTTCCCCACAGTCCTGTAGTCCTGCTCCACGCCATGGTGGCGGCGCGCCGGTTTTGTCGACCCGGCTGTCCTGCCGCCCTTGCGCACCCGCTGCGTTCGATCCTGGCGGGGGCCCTGCGTCCCGCAGCAGCGCGGCCGGTCCGGAACGCCTTGATTTTTATCAAGAAGCAGGGGCCGCAAGATCATTACAGTAATGTTGTAGTTAATTACCGGAAAACGCAAATGAGCGCCCCAGTCCTTGTATACGCCGTCGCCTTCCTTGCCATCCCGGCCATCGTCTCCGTTGTCCTGACCCGCGCCGCACTGCGGCGTCTGCCCAAGCGCGCGCCGCGGCGCGTCCCGATCCAGACCCGCCGCAGGCCACAGGACCCGTCGCTCCGAGGCTGAGCGATGGGTGCAGTGCTTCCCAGACGATCCGCCCGCACACTCCGGCAGCCACTGCCACCCCGAAACTCCCCGCCACGGCCGGCTGCCGCCACGGTAGCCGCCTTGGCCATGGCATTGTCCGCCTGCGTGTCGATGGCGCCGCCGCTGGAACGGCCCGCCGCGCCAGTCCCCGCCACCTATGCCGGCGCGGAAGCCGGCGCCACGCTGCCCTCGCCCGCCGCCGCGACCGCCTGGGGCGATTTCTTCGCCGACCCGGCGCTGCGGGCGCTGATCGACCAGGCCCTGGCCAATAGCCGCGACCTGCGTGCGGCGATGCTGCGCGTCGAAGAGGCGCAAGCACTGTACGGCATCCAGCGCTCGGAACAGTTTCCGACCATCGGCGTGAGCGCCAGCGCCACGCGCTCGCGCACGCCGGGTGACTTCAGCCCCACCGGGCGCCCGCTGACCCTGAACGATTTCGAGGCCGGTGTCGGCATGAATGCGTGGGAGCTCGACTTCTGGGGCCGCGTGCGCAGCCTGAAGGACGCCGCGCTCGAGAACTACCTGGCCACCGATGCCGCGCGCGAAGCGGCCACCGTCAGCCTGATCGGCCAGGTCGCCAACGGCTACCTGGTGCTGCGCGAGCTGGACGAGCGCATCGAACTCACGGACCAGACCATTGCCTCGCGCGCGGAGTCGCTGCGCATCTTCCGGCGGCGCTACGAAATGGGCTCGACCTCCAAGTTCGACCTGACGCAGGTAGAAGCCCTGTGGCGCCAGGCGAGCACGCTTGGTTCGCAACTGCGGCAGGAACGCGCGGCGCAGGCCAATGCGCTGGCGCTGCTGGTCGGCGCGCCGGTGGCCCTGCCCCCGCTGTCCCCGCAGAGCGGCCGCTTCGACGACAGTATCGTGCTGCGCGACATGGCGCCCGGGCTGCCTTCCGAACTGCTGACCAACCGCCCCGACATCGTCGCCGCGGAACACCAGCTTGCCGCCGCCAACGCGAATATCGGCGCCGCGCGCGCCGCGTTTTTCCCGCGCATCACGCTGACCGGCACCTTCGGTACGGCCAGTGTGGAACTGGACAATCTGTTCACCGGCCCCAGCCGCGCCTGGAGCTTCGGCCCGTCGCTGTCCGTGCCGATCTTCGATGCCGGGCGCAACCGCAACAACCTGAAGCTGGCCGAGGTGCGGCGCGACCAGGCCATCGTCCAGTACGAGAAGACCATCCAGGCCGCCTTCCGCGATGTCTCGGACGCGCTTTCCGCGCGCGAGCGCCTGGCCGAACAGGTCACCGACCTGCAGGCCACGCTGGAGCTTCAGGCCGAACGCGAGCGGCTGGCGAGGCTGCGCTACGACAACGGCGCCACGCCCTACCTGGAAGTGCTGGATGCCCAGCGCGACCTGCTGGGCGCGCAGCAGCTGCTGGTGCAGACCCGCCGCGCACTGCTGTCGAGCCGCGTCGCCCTTTACACCGCGCTGGGCGGCGGCACGCGCGTCTACGCTAACGAGACTGACGAAACTGACGAGACTGCCGGCATGCCCGCGCCGCTCCCATTCCCAGACAAGCCATCATGAGATTCCCTGCCAGCAAGCTGATTCCCTTCGCCGCCGTGGCGCTGGCCGTCGCGGCAGGCGTGTATGGCTGGAATGCCATGCGCGAAACCGGTCCCGGCCCGGGCTTCGCCAGCGGCAACGGCCGCATCGAGGCCACCCAGATCGACGTGGCGACCAAGCTCGCCGGACGCATCGACACCATCCTCGTCAATGAAGGCGATTTCGTTGCCGCCGGCGCGCCGCTCGCGCGCATGCAGGTCCAGGTGCTCGAAGCGCAGCGCGACGAGGCGCGCGCGCAGGAACAACAGGCGGTCAATACCGCCGCCAGCGCGCAAGCGCAGGTTGCCGTGCGCGAAAGCGACAAGGCCGCGGCCCAGGCGGTCGTGGCGCAGCGCGAGAGCGAACTGGACGCGGCCCAGCGCCGCCTGTCGCGTTCGAGCACGCTGTCGCGCGAAGGCGCCTCGTCGATCCAGGAACTCGACGATGACCGCGCGCGCGTGCGCAGCGCCCAGGCGGCCGTGGCGGCGTCGAAGGCGCAGGTGGCCGCCGCGCAGGCCGCCATCGAGGCGGCGCGCGCGCAGCTCGTCGGCACACGCTCGGCCATCATCGCGGCCAAGGCCACCGTGGCGCGCATCGAGGCGGACATCGCCGACAGCCAGCTCACCTCGCCGCGCGACGCGCGCGTGCAGTACCGCATCGCCCAGCCCGGCGAAGTGCTCGGCGCTGGCGGCAAGGTGCTGAACCTGGTCGACCTGTCGGATGTGTACATGACCCTCTTCCTGCCCGCGACCGTGGCCGGCCGCGTGCCACTGGGGGCCGAGGCGCGCATCCTGCTCGATGCCGCGCCCGGCTACGTGATCCCCGCCACGGTCTCGTTCGTGGCCAGCACCGCGCAGTTCACGCCCAAGACCGTCGAGACGGCCAGCGAGCGCGAGAAGCTGATGTTCCGCGTCAAGGCCCAGATCGACCGTGAACTGCTCAGGAAGCACCTCAAGCAGGTCAAGACCGGCGTGCCCGGCGTGGCGTGGGTCAAGCTCGACCCGAAGGCGGAATGGCCGGCCAACCTGGCGGTGAAGGTGCCGCAGTAGCCATGGATGCCGCCCTGCCCCCGGTCGCCCGGCTCGCCGGCGTCAGCCTGAAGTACGGCAAGACGGTGGCGCTGGACGGCATCGGCCTCGACCTGCCGGCGGGCCGCATGATCGGGCTGATCGGCCCCGACGGCGTGGGCAAGTCGAGCCTGCTGTCGCTGCTGTCCGGCGCGCGCGCGGTACAGGAAGGCGTGGTGGAAACCTTCGGCGGCGACATGCGCAGCCGCAAGCACCGCGACGCCGTCTGCCCGCGCATCGCCTACATGCCGCAGGGCCTCGGCAAGAACCTTTATCCGACGCTGTCGGTGGAAGAAAACCTGCACTTCTTCGGGCGCCTGTTCGGGCATGACGACGCCGAGCGCCGCCGGCGCATCGACGACCTGACGCGCAGCACGGGCCTGCACCCGTTCCTGGCCCGCCCGGCCGGCAAGCTGTCCGGCGGCATGAAGCAGAAGCTCGGGCTGTGCTGCGCACTGATCCACGACCCCGACCTGCTGATCCTGGACGAGCCGACCACCGGCGTGGATCCGCTCGCACGCGCGCAGTTCTGGGAGCTGATCGCCCGCATCCGCACCACGCGCCCCGCCATGAGCGTGATCGTCGCCACGGCCTATATGGACGAGGCACAGCGCTTCGACTGGCTGGTGGCCATGGATGCCGGCCGGGTGCTCGATACCGGCCCCCCCGCCGAACTGCTCGCGCGTACCGGCACCACATCGCTCGAAGCTGCGTTCATCGCTCTGCTGCCGGAATCGCGACGGCGCGGGCACACCGAAGTCACCATCACGCCGCTGGAAGCTGGCGACGAAGCGGACATCGCCATCGAGGCCAGGGACCTCACCATGCGCTTCGGCGATTTCGTCGCCGTGGACAAGGTCAGCTTCCGCATCCGCCGAGGCGAGATCTTCGGCTTCCTGGGCTCCAACGGCTGCGGCAAGTCCACCACGATGAAGATGCTGACCGGCCTCTTGCCGGCCAGCGAAGGCCAGGCCTGGCTGTTCGGCCATGAGATCGATCCGAAGGATATCGATACCCGCAAGCGCGTGGGCTATATGTCGCAGGCGTTCTCGCTGTATGGCGAACTGACTGTGCGGCAGAACCTGGAACTGCATGCACGGCTGTTCGCGGTGCCGGCCGCGGAAATCCCCGCGCGCGTCGCCGACATGGTGGAGCGCTTTGCGCTGTCCGACGTGCTCGACACGCTCCCGGCCAACCTGCCGCTGGGCATCCGCCAGCGACTGTCGCTGGCCGTGGCGATGGTGCACAGGCCGGAACTCCTGATCCTGGACGAACCGACTTCCGGCGTGGACCCGGTCGCCCGCGACAGCTTCTGGCGGCTGCTGATCGGCCTGTCGCGCAACGAGCGCGTGACCATCTTCATCTCCACGCACTTCATGAACGAGGCCGAGCGCTGCGACCGCATCTCGCTGATGCACGCCGGCCGCGTGCTGGTCAGCGACACGCCGGCAGACCTCGTGCGCCGGCGCAGCGCCGCGACGCTGGAAGAGGCATTCATCGCCTACCTGACCGATGCGAGCGCGCCGGCGCCGGCCGAAGTACCGGCCGAAGCCCCCGCCAGGGCCGCGCCGCCCGCGATCAGCGCCGCGCCCGCCGCGCAGCGCCGGCGCTTCAGCCTGCAGCGCGCGTTCACCTATATGTGGCGCGAAGCGCTCGAACTGCGCCGCGACCCGGTGCGCGCCACGCTCGCGCTGGTCGGCTCGCTGGTGCTGCTGTTCGCGATGGGGTACGGCATCGGCATGGACGTGGAAGACCTGCGCTTTGCCGTGCTCGACCACGACCAGACCGTGCTGAGCCAGGACTATGCGCTGAACCTGTCGGGGTCACGCTATTTCATCGAGCGCCCGCCGGTCACGGACTACACCGACCTGGACCGGCGCCTGCGCAGCGGCGAACTGGCGCTGGCCATCGAGATTCCGCCCGGCTTCGCGCGCGACGTGCAGCGCGGCGCGCGGGCGCAGGTCGGCGTGTGGATCGACGGCTCCATGCCGTCGCGCGCGGAGACCGTGCAGGGCTATGCGCAGGGCATGCACCAGGGCTGGCTGCTCGACCAGATGCGCCACCGCTACGGGCAGGACGCCGTGAGCGCCGCCACGCTGGAAACGCGCTTTCGCTACAACCCTGACGTGAAGAGCCTGCCCGCGATGGTGCCGGCGGTGATCCCGCTGCTGCTGCTGATGCTGCCGGCCATGCTGACCGCGCTTGCCGTGGTGCGGGAAAAGGAGCTCGGCTCCATCACCAACCTGTACGTGACGCCGGTCACGCGCACGGAATTCCTGCTGGGCAAGCAATTGCCCTACGTGGCACTGGCCATGTTCAACTTCCTGCTGATGGCCTTGCTGGCGGTCACCGTGTTCGGCGTGCCGGTCAAGGGCAGTTTCCCGACGCTGACGCTCGCCGCGCTGATCTATGCGTTCTGCGCCACCGGCATCGGCATGCTGGCCTCCACGTTCACGCGCAGCCAGATCGCCGCGATGTTCTTCGCGATCATCGGCACCATGATCCCGGCCGTGCAGTTCTGCGGCATGCTGGTGCCCGTGTCGTCGCTGGAAGGATCCGCGCGGCTGGCCGGCCTGGCCTACCCGGCCACGCACATGCTTACCATCAGCCGTGGCGTATTCAACAAGGCACTGGGGCTGCATGACCTGGGCGCATCGTTCTGGCCAATGCTCGTCGCCGTGCCGGTGATCTTCGCCGCCACCGCGGCGCTGCTGAAAAAGCAGGAGCGCTGACCATGCGGCACCTGGCCACTATCTACCGCCTCGGCATCAAGGAACTCTGGAGCCTGGTGCGCGACCCGACCATGCTGGTGCTGATCTTCTACGTCTTCAGCGTGTCGGTCTACAGCGGCGCCACGGCCGTGCCGGAAACGCTGCACATGGCGCCCATCGCGGTGGTCAACGAAGATGCGTCGCCGCTGGCCGAGCGCATCGTCTCCGCGTTCTATCCGCCCCAGTTCGCGCCGCCGCGGCCGATCTCGCCCGCGCAGATGGACAAGGGCATGGACGCGGGCGACTATACCTTCACGCTGGACATCCCACCCAACTTCCAGCGCGACGTGCTGGCCGGCCGCGCGCCCGCCGTGCAGCTCAACGTGGATGCCACGCGCATGACCCAGGCGTTCAGCGGCAGCGGCTATATCCAGCGCATCTTCACCGACGAAGTGAACGAGTTCGTGCAGCGATACCGGGGCGTCGCCACCCCGCCGGTGGACCTTGCGCTGCGCGCGCGCTTCAACCCGAACCTGACGCAGTCATGGTTCGGCGGGCTCACGCAGATCATCAACAACGTCACGATGCTGTCGATCATCCTGACCGGCGCCGCGCTGATCCGCGAACGCGAGCACGGCACCATCGAGCATTTGCTGGTAATGCCGGTCACGCCGACCGAGATCATGCTGGCCAAGGTGTGGTCGATGGGGCTGGTGGTGATGATGGCCGCCATGCTGTCGCTGGTGGTGGTGGTGCGCGGCGCGCTGCACGTGCCGATCGAGGGCTCGCTGCTGCTATTTATGGCGGGGGTGGCGCTGCACCTGTTCGCCACGACGGCAATGGGCATCTTCCTGGCGACCGTGGCACGCAATATGCCGCAATTCGGCATGCTGATGGTGCTGGTCCTGCTGCCGCTGCAGATGCTCTCGGGCGGCAACACGCCGCGCGAAAGCATGCCGCAGATCGTGCAGGACATCATGCTGGCGGCGCCCACCACGCATTTCGTCTCGCTCGGGCAAGCCATCCTGTTTCGCGGCGCGGGGCTGGATGTGGTCTGGAAGCCGTTCCTGGCGCTGCTGGGGATCGGGACGGTATTGTTTGCGCTGTCGTTGAACCGGTTCCGGAAGACGATCAGCCAGATGGCGTGAGGCGCTGGAGAAGGCAGGCTCACGCGGCGGACGTATGGTGAATCGCGTGGGTCCGCTCCCCCTTGTCAGCGCAAGAGGCCAGCGAACCGCCAGGGGCTTTGATGCGGCAAATGGTCAGACCAGGCCGGTCATGTAGTAGACCAGGATGACGAAGAACACCGCCATCGTCTTGATCATGGTGACGGCGAAGATGTCGCGATAGGACTCGCGGTGCGTAAGGCCGGTCACGGCCAGCAGCGTAATCACCGCACCGTTGTGCGGCAGCGTGTCCATGCCGCCGCTGGCCATCGACACCACGCGGTGCAGCACCTCCAGCGGGATGCCGGCCGCCTGTGCGCCCTGGATGAAGGTGTCGCCCATGGCTGCCAGCGCAATGCTCATGCCGCCCGACGCCGAACCGGTGATGCCGGCCAGCGCGCTCACCGAGACCGCCGCGTTGACCAGCGGATTGGGAATGGCACGCAGCGCGTCGCCCACCACCAGGAAGCCCGGCAGCGCGGCGATGACGCCACCGAAGCCGTATTCCGATGCGGTGTTCATGGCTGCCAGCAGCGCGCCGCCCACGGCGGTCTTGCTGCCTTCGGCAAAGCGCTGGCGCACGGTGCCGAACGCGGTCACCACCACCAGCAGGATGCCCAGCAGCAGCGCGCCCTCCACCGCCCAGATCGCAACCACGGAGGCGGTCGGGATGGTCACCGGCTTGGCCAGCCCCGGCAGTTCCAGCGCGCTGGTGGCGCCGTACCACTGCGGGATCTTGCGCGTCAGCACAAAGTTGGCAACACCCACCAGCACCAACGGCGCAAGGGCCAGCAGCGGGTTGGGCAACTGGGCCGTCTCCACCGGTTCCGGCTCATTCAGCAGCGACGTGCCATAGCCCTCGCCCTTCGCCATCGCGGCGCGGCGGCGCCATTCCAGGTAGCCCAGGCCGACCACGATGATGAACAGCGCACCGGCCACGCCAAGGACGGGGGCCGCCCATGCGGTGGTCTTGAAGAAGGTGGTCGGGATGATGTTCTGGATCTGCGGCGTACCGGGCAGCGAATCCATCGTGAACGAGAACGCGCCCAGCGCGATCGCACCCGGCATCAGCCGCTTCGGGATATTGCTCTGCCGGTACAGCTCGGCCGCGAACGGATAGACCGCGAACACGACCACGAACAGCGACACGCCGCCATAGGTCAGCAGCGCGCACACGGCAACGATCACCGCGTTCGCGCGCGAGCTGCCAATATAGCGGATGGCGGCCGCGACGATCGAGCGCGAGTAGCCGGACAGCTCGATCACCTTGCCGAACACGGCGCCAAGCAGGAACACCGGGAAATAGAGTTTCACGAAACCGACCATCTTCTCCATGAAGATGCCGGTAAAGGCTGGCGCCACGGCCGACGGCTCGGTCAGCAGCACGGCGCCGAGCGCGGCCAGCGGGGCGAACAGGATGACGCTGTAGCCGCGATAGGCGGCAAGCATCAGGAATGCAAGGGCAGCAACGACGATCACAAAGGACATGAAGTCTCCGCGAGGATTGTTCTTGGTCTGGGAAATATAGGCCCCGGCGCCCGAAAGTGCCCTGCCAATTTCATTCATGACAGGCAGCGCGGCCAGGCCGCGCGTCCGGGGACCGGGTGACTTCGCACGGAGCATGCCAGCATTAAACGTGACGAATATGCCTCTTACAGCCAGTTTCCCTGCCGCTTCGACCCTGTCGCGTCTTGATTTCGAGACAGTGCGGGACATCCCGCCCATAAGATCGCGCTCGCTTGTGAGACTATTCGTCTCCAATTCGAGAATAAGAACATGGAAACACTGAGCGAAGCCGGGGACAACGTACTGGGCAACTACGATTCCGTGGCGCGCCGCGCGATGGAGTCGCTGTTCCGCACGTTCGAGAATTTCAGCGAAGGCACCATCGTGGTCGATGTGAACGGCCGCGTGGTGTGGATCAACAAGCGCTATGCGGCGCGCTTCGGCTTTGCCGACCCGCGGGATGCGATCGGGCTCGACTGCGAGCGGGTCATTCCCAACAGCCTGCTGCGCGAGGTGGTGGCAACTGGCAAGCCGATCCTGCTCGACATCATGGAAGCCGCGCGCGAGCCGATGATCGTGATGCGCCTGCCGATCAAGGACGATGACGGCAACACCGTGGGCGCGGTGGGCTTCGCGCTGTTCGACGAACTCAAGGCCCTGACGCCGCTGCTGTCCCACTACACGCGCGCCCGCGACGAGCTGGCCGCGACGCGCCGCACGCTGGAGCAGGCGCGCCGCGCCAAGTACACGTTTGCGAGCTTCGTCGGCAATTCGCCGGCCACGCTGGAGGTCAAGCGCCTAGCGCGCCGTGCGGCGCAGGTCGATGCGCCCGTGCTGCTGCTTGGCGAGACCGGCACGGGCAAGGAACTGCTGGCTCATGCCATCCATGCGGGATCGTTGCGCGCCGACCGGCCATTGGTCACCGTCAACGTCGCGGCGATTCCGGAAGCGCTGCTAGAGGTGGAGTTCTTTGGCGCCGCTCCCGGCGCCTACACCGGCGCGGAGCGCAAGGGACGCGTCGGCAAGTTCGAACTGGCCGATGGCGGCACGCTGTTCCTCGACGAGATCGGCGACATGCCGCTCTCGCTGCAGAGCAAGCTGCTGCGCGCGCTGCAGGACAAGGAAATCGAGCCGATCGGCTCGAACCGCATCATCCGTTCCGATGTGCGCATCATTGCCGCAACCTCGGCTGACCTGCCCGCGCTGGTCGAAGCGGGCAAGTTCCGTGCGGATCTCTACTACCGGCTCAATGTCGTGCCGATCTGCGTGCCGCCGCTGCGGCTGCGCCAAGCGGACTTGCTGCCGCTTGCCTACGCGATCCTCGAAGAAATCTGCAGGCGCACCGAACGCGACGCGCCGGTGCTGTCCGACTGTGCGCTCGCCCTGATGGGCGAACACGACTGGCCAGGCAATGTCCGCGAACTGCGCAACACGCTGGAGCGCCTGGTGATGATGCACGACGGCGGCGAAGTCGATGCGTCGATGCTGGCCCCACTGCTGGGCCGGCGCGCGGTCACGGCGCCGGCCCCTGCGTCCGCCCCGGTGCCCGCGGCGAGCGATACGCCGGCGCCACCGGGCTACGCCGACGCCATGGCGCAGTACGAGGCTGCCTACCTGTCGCAGGCACTGGCCGCTAGCCGTGGCAACGTACCGCGCGCTGCCGCGGCCATCGGCATCAGCCGCGCGGCGTTCTACAAGAAGCTGGTGGCGCACCGCGCGGCCGGGCGCATGGCGCCGGCCGGGGTGACAGAGGACTGAGGGTCAGTGAAGCGGATGGCTCGCGGCGATGGTCTGGGCGATCATCGCTGCCGTGGCGGCCGACAGCGTCCAGCCCAGGTGCCCGTGTCCCGTGTTGTAGAACACGCGCGTGGCGCGGCCACGCGAGACCCGCGGCATCATGTCGGGCATCATCGGCCGCAGGCCGGCCCACGGCACCGACCGCGAGGTCTCGATATCGAAGTTGCGCCGTACCCATGACACCAGCGGCGCTATGCGGTCCGCACGGATATCGCGATTGTCGCCGTTGAATTCCGCGGTGCCGGCCACGCGGAAACGGTCGGCCCCAAGCCGGCTGGTCACGATCTTGGCGCTCTCGTCGAGCAGGCTCACATACGGCGCGTTCTTCACGCTGCGCTCGTCATCGAGGTGCACCGTGATCGAGTAGCCCTTGACCGGATAGACATTGAGCCGGTCGCCAAGCATGGCCGCAATGTGACGGCTGCCCACGCCGGCGCACACCACCACCGCCGTCCCCGCGAACTCGCGTTCACCGCCAGCCTGCCCCGAAGCCACGGCGGCTTCCGACGCGGCCACGCGCATCGTGACGCCATCCTTGCGCAGGTCCACCGACTTCACGTTCACGCCATGCACGAACGTCACGCCGAGCCGCTCGCACGCGCGTGCGAGGCCGCGCGTGAACTTGTGAATGTCGCCGGTGGAATCGGACGGCGTGTAGTACCCGCCGTAGTAGTTGCCCTGCAGCGTCGGCTCGATCGAACGGATCTCTTCCGGCGTGACGGCATAGCGTTCCAGGCCGCCTTCCACCAGCATCTGGTTGGTGCGGCCCGCGGCCTCGAAGCTGGGACGGTCGTGATAGAAGTGCAGGATGCCGCGGCGCTCCAGATTGAAATCGATCTGCTCGCGCTCGGCCATCTCGAACAGGTGCTGGCGCGCGGCAATGGCCAGGCGCGTGGTCTCGATGGTGTTGGCGCGGTAGTTGCGCAGGTTGCCGACGAATTCACCGAGCCACGAATACTTGTGCCACGACGGGCGCGGGTTGAGCAGCAGCGGCGCGTCGCGCCTCATCATCCATTTGAGGCCCTTGAGCAGCGTGCCGGCATTGTTCCAGACCTCGGCGTTGCATGCGGAAAGCTGGCCGCCGTTGGCGAACGAGGTTTCCATCGCCGGATAGTGGTGACGGTCCAGCACGGTAACGCGATAGCCCTGTTTCGCGAGGGTATAGGCGGTCGTGACGCCGGTAATGCCGGCGCCGATGACGAGCATGTGAGACATGACAGATTGTCCTGAAGCAAGGATGAATTTGACCGTTGCCGGTCCCCTGCCCCATCTGTCCGCGGTACCTGAGAGCTTGGACATGGCCAGGCCATGCCGTCCCCTTCGGTGGGCGCGAAGCGCCTCTCTCCAGATCTGTACTTGCGACGCCACAGTCCTTGGTGCCTGAGAGTTTCCGGGGCGGTTGCTCCGTCGGCGCCGGACCTGCCTGGCGGCGTTCCGGTCTCTCCTGCGAGGTCGCACGGCGCCGGGGGTTGGTCCGGCGCCGCTTTGCGGCAGGCTTTGAACCTGGCCGCATGGCGATGATATCTGGAAGTGCCCGGGCGCGGGGAATCGGGTTATCCCTAGCAACGCCCAGGCCAAGGCCCTCAGATCACGCCCTGCGCCAGCATCGCATCCGCGACCGAAGTTCCCCGACAGTCAAAACTGCTGCAAACAAATGCGCGGCATCGCTCGCGGCCGGCGGAAATGACAAGGGCGGCCTCATGGCCGCCCTTGTCGAGGCACCCCGCTCCCTTGCGGCAGCGGGACCGGCAAGATGACTCGCCTGCCTACTACTCGATCGTGATCTTGCCCTGCTCGATCACCGACTTCCAGCGCTTGAGCTCCTGGTTCTCGAATTGCACGAACTGCTCGGGCGTATTGGCCACCACTTCGAAGCCGCTTTCAGCCAGCTTGTCGCGCATCTTCGGCTCGTTGAGCGCGCCGACCAGCGCGCCGTGCAGGCGGCTCTTCACGTCGGGCGGCAGGCCGCGCGGCGCAGCGACACCTTGCCACGAATAGACTTCCACGTCCTTCACGCCGCCTTCTGCCATGGTCGGCACGTTCGGCAGCACCGCCGCGCGCTTGTCGGACGTCACCGCCAGCGCGCGCAGCTTGCCGCTGCGGATATGCTGGATCACCGCGTTGATGTTCTGGAACGACACATCGACTTGTCCGGCGAGCAGGTCGGAGATGGCCGGCGCACCGCCCTTGTACGGTACGTGCAAACCCTCGGTGCCGCTCTTCTGCCAGAACAGGGCCGCAGTCAGGTGGTCCGACGAACCGGCGCCCGAGGTCGCGAAGGCGACCTTGCCCGGGTTCTTCTTCATGTAGCCGACCAGTTCCTGCATGGTCTTGGCCGGGAAGTTCGGGTTGGCCACCAGCACATTGGGCGCGCGTACTGCCACGGTGAGCAGGTCGAAGTCCCTGGCCGGATCATAGGACAGGTTCTTCTGCAGGAACGGATTCACCGCATAGACGCCGATCGACGCCACCATCATGGTGTAGCCGTCCGCCGGCGCGCGCTTGACGAAGGTCGCGCCGATCGCGCCCGTCGCGCCGGGCCGGTTATCCACGACAAAGGGCTGGCCCAGCTTCTCGTTGAGCGGCACGGCCAGCATGCGTGCGATGGTATCGGTCGAGCCGCCCGCGGGGAACGGCACCACCACCGAAACCGGTTTTTGCGGCCAGGCCGGGCTGGCCGCCGTGGCCGCGCCGCTCGCGACGGTCACGGCCGCTACCGCTGCCAGGACCATGCCCGCGCCGGCACAGCGGCGCAGCAGCGTGGAAAGATCGATCATTGTTGTCTCCTGTTGAGGTTTGATTGGTCGCTGCCTGCCGGGCCAGCCGACGCGTCCCTTAGCGGACCATGCAGGGCGCCTTGTTGTCGAACTTCCAGCCCGGGATCAGGAACTGCATGGCGATCGCGTCGTCGCGCGCGCCCAGGCCCTTTTCCTGGTAAAGCGCATGAGCGCGTGCCAGCGCCTCCATGTCGAGCTCCACGCCGAGGCCCGGCGTTTTCGGGACCTGCACCATGCCGCCTTCGATCTTCAGCGGGTCGCGCGTCAGGTGCTCGCCGTCCTGCCAGATCCAGTGCGTGTCGATGGCAGTGATACGTCCCGGCGCGGCGGCGGCCACGTGGGTGAACATTGCCAGCGAGATATCGAAGTGATTGTTGGAATGCGATCCCCAGGTCAGGCCCCATTCGGCACACATCTGCGCGACCCGTACCGAGCCCTGCATGGTCCAGAAGTGCGGGTCGGCCAGCGGGATGTCGACCGACTGCAGCCGCACCGCGTGGCCCATCTGGCGCCAGTCGGTGGCGATCATATTGGTCGCCGTGGGCAGTCCGGTCGCCGCGCGGAACTCGGCCATGATTTCGCGCCCCGAGTAGCCGTCTTCGGCGCCGCACGGATCTTCCGCATAGGCCAGCACGCCATGCTTGTCGCGGCACAGGCGGATGGCGTCCTTGAGCAGCCAGCCGCCGTTCGGGTCGAGCGTGACACGCGCCTTCGGGAACCGTTCGTGCAGCGCGAGGATCGCCTCCATCTCCTCGTCGCCGCGCAGCACGCCGCCCTTGAGCTTGAAGTCGTTGAAGCCATAGCGCTCGTAGGCGGCTTCCGCCAGGCGCACGATGGCCTCGGGCGTCATGGCCTCTTCATTGCGCAGGCGGAACCACGCGTTGCCGGCCTCCGGCTCCGTGCGGTAGTCGAGCGTGGTGCGGCGGCGGTCGCCGATATAGAACAGGTAGCCGAGCATTTCCACCGCGTCGCGCTGCTGGCCTTCGCCGAGCAGCGCCGCCACGGGCACCTGCAGGTGCTTGCCGAGCAGGTCCAGCAGCGCGGCTTCCAGCGCCGTCACGGCATGGATGGCAATGCGCAGGTCGAAGGTCTGCAGGCCACGGCCGCCGGCATCGCGGCTGGCAAAGGCGGCGCGCGCACGGTTGAGCATGGCCTGGTACTGGCCGATGGGCTGCCCCACCACCAGTTGCCGGGCATCTTCCAGCGTCTGGCGGATGCCCTCCCCGCCCGGCACCTCGCCCACGCCAGTGTTGCCCGCACTGTCGCGCAGTATGACGATATTGCGGGTGAAGTACGGGCCATGCGCGCCGGACAGGTTCATCAGCATGCTGTCGTGGCCGGCGACCGGCACCACGGTGAGTTCGGTCACGACGGGCGTGGCGGGATGGTCACCTTGGCTGGCGGCTTGTGAAGCGTTCATGCGGGCTGTCTCCAGAATCTGATTGGCGTTCGTTGGCGCGGCGGCGTGGGCCGCGGCATATATCGCTGGCTGCGCATCATCGATCTCACAGCATACGTTATCAGTCGTCGTATGACTTACAACCGAGTATAATGACCACATTCCGGCCAGGTCAAGGCCGCAATTTCCCTACGCCCTTCGCACGCCCATGTCCGACGCCCAGATGACTCCTCCCGCACCCCTGCGCCGCCGCGGCCGCACGCTGGCCGAGGAAGTCGTGAGCGGCCTCACCGAAAGCATCCGCCAGGGCCAGCTCAAGCCGGGCGACAAGCTGCCCACCGAGTCGGAGGTCATGGCCAGCTTCGGCGTAAGCCGAACCGTGGTACGCGAAGCGCTGTCGCGCCTGCAGGCCAGCGGGCTGGTGGAAACCCGCCACGGCATTGGCACGTTCGTGCTGGCGCGCCCGGCGGAAACGTCGTCGCCGTTCCGCATCGACCCCGCTACCATGGGCACTGCCATGGACGTACTGGCCATGCTGGAGTTCCGCGTCAGCCTGGAGGCCGAGGCAGCCGGACTGGCCGCGACGCGCCGCAGCGACGAGCAGCTTGCCGCCATGCGTCGCGCGCTCGACTCCATGGAGCGCAGCGCCACGGAAGGCAGCGACGCCGTCGGCGCGGATTTCGAGTTCCACCTGTCCATCGCCCGCGCCACCGGCAACCGCTATTTCACCGACATCATGGGCCACCTGGGGACCATGCTGATCCCGCGCAGCCGCCTGCAGGTCAATGCGCAGGAACGCGCCCAGTACCTTGAACGCGTGCATTTCGAGCACGAGAATATCTATGACGCGATCGAGCGCCACGATCCCGAAGCCGCCAAGGCCGCCATGCGCATGCACCTGACCAATAGCCGCGAGCGCCTGCGCAAGGCGTCGGCCGCCGCCTGAGCGGCCGCAGCCGGGCGGTTGCGGTCAACCGCCTCATGTCATATGATGTCCTACGAGATGAAACCTCCGCCGCGGCACGCCTGAACGGACCGCTCCGTTCGACGGCGGCCTCCGCTCCTCTTTTCCCTTTGCAGGAAACCCAGACATGACGATTACCGGCGAAATGCTGATCGGCGCGAGCGCCGTGTACGGCATCGACGAACCCTTCTACGCCATCAACCCGGCCACCGGCGAGACCCTGGAACCGGTCTTCCACGGTTCCAGCAGCGCTGACGTGGCGCGTGCCTGCGACCTGGCCGAAGCGGCATTCGATACCTTCCGCGCGACCTCGCCCGAGCAACGCGCGAGCTTCCTCGAAGCGATTGCCAACCAGATCGAGGCGCTCGGCGACGTTCTGATCGAACGCGCCCACGCCGAAAGCGCGCTGCCGCTCGCCCGCCTGCAAGGCGAGCGCGGCCGTACCACCGGCCAGTTGCGCCTGTTCGCCACCGTGCTGCGTGCCGGCCGCTGGCAGGCTGCCACGCTTGACAGCGCCCTGCCCGAGCGCTCGCCGCCGCGCCCCGACCTGCGCATGCAGAAGATCGCGATCGGTCCGGTGGCCGTGTTCGGCGCCAGCAACTTCCCGCTCGCTTTCTCCGTGGCCGGCGGCGACACCGCCTCGGCCCTGGCAGCCGGCTGCCCGGTGGTGGCCAAGGCCCATCCCGCGCACCCTGGCACGTCCGAACTGGTCGGCCGCGCGATCCGCCAGGCCGTGGCCGATGCCGGCCTGCCCGAAGGCGTGTTCTCGCTGCTGACCGGCGCAGGCCACACCGTCGGCACGGAACTGGTGGCCCATCCGGCCATCCAGGCTGTGGGCTTTACCGGCTCGCGCGCCGGCGGCCTGGCACTGATGCAGGTCGCCAGCAACCGCGGCCAGCCGATCCCGGTCTACGCGGAAATGAGCAGCATCAACCCGGTCTTCCTGCTGCCCGAAGCGCTGGCGGCACGCGGCGAAGCCATCGCGCGCGACCTGGCCGATTCGCTGGTGCTCGGCGTGGGCCAGTTCTGCACCAACCCCGGCCTGCTACTCGCCCTTGAAGGCCCGGCACTCGACAGGTTCCGCGCGGCAGCCGGCGCTGCCGTGACGGCAAAGCCGGCCGGCACCATGCTGACGCCGGGCATCCAGCACGCATTCGAACACGGCATCAGCAAGCTGTCGGACATCGACGGCCTCGCGCGTATCGTGAGCGGCCAGGCCAGCACGGGCCCGAACCAGGCCCGCGCGGCGGTCTTCGAGACCACGGCGCAGCACTTCATCGCCGACCCGCGCATGCATGCCGAAGTGTTCGGCCCGTCCACCGTGCTGGTGGCCTGCCGCGATGTCGAGGACATGCTCGCCGTCACGCGCGAACTGGAGGGCCAGCTGACCGCCACCGTCCAGGCTGACCGCGGCGATTACGCCGTGGCCGCGCAACTGCTGCCGCTGCTGGAGCGCAAGGTCGGACGCGTGCTGTTCAACGGCTATCCGACCGGCGTGGAAGTGTCATATGCCATGGTCCACGGCGGGCCTTTCCCGGCCACGTCCGACACGCGCACGACCTCGGTCGGCACCACCGCGATCGACCGCTTCGTGCGTCCGGTGTGCTACCAGAACGTGCCTGCCGAACTGCTGCCGGCCGCGCTGCAGGACGGCAATCCGCTGGCGCTGTGGCGGCTGAAGGACGGCGAGCCGGCACGCGCCTGAGCTTGCCGCGCACGGTCAGAACAGCATATCGAGCAGCGCGAACAACTCGGCGTCCGCCCTGGCCGCCGAGCGCGAGCGCCGGCGCACCTCGAGCAACCTTCTGAATATCTCTTGGCGTGACCACTCTCTAGAAGCCTCAATGATTCGAGGCTTGCGATACTCTTCGAACAAGGCTTGGGGTGTGGGGGGCACGCCTTTCTTTATGAATCCGTTTGGAAGGAGGTCGAAAACATTCGTAGTTGTATTCCAGTCTCTCACTTCAGTGATAAGGCACCGAATAAACTTTTCATAAGATATACCTTGCATCTGTAGGTTGAGGGTCGGCAAAGGCAAGTTGTTGTTACACATTTGCCATCCAAGGGGCGAGCTAACCTGTAGCACCGCCTGGACGTAGGTAGTCAGTAAATCTAACAGCGTGCATCCGGGAGGTGTCAGGAATTTTGTGTGCTGAGGTCGGTTAAAAAATCTCAGCTCATGGCGGAGGTGAATCGCTCGCCAAACAGAATGGCGAACTGATTGACTGCTTGCCGCCAGGTGATAGGTGGCATCTTCCAATCCTTTTCGATGTTGCGCAAGGCCAGATACAGCAGTTTGCTGGCGGCCTCGTCGCTGGGGAAGTGGCCGCGATTCTTGACGATCTTGCGCAACTGCATGTGCATGCTCTCGATGGCGTTTGTCGTATAGATGATTCGACGCACCTCAGGCGGATAGACGAAGAAGGGAATCACCTGTTCCCATTGGCGCTGCCACATGGCCGCGACGGTAGGGAATTTGCGTCCCCACTCACTTCCCGCAAAGGTGTCGAGCGCTGCGGCCGCCGCCTCGGCCGTGGCGGCCTGATAGATCGGCTTGAGCGCGGCAGCCAACGGCTTACGGTCCTTCCAGCTCGCCAGATTCAGCGAATTGCGGATCAGATGCACGATGCAGGTCTGGATTTGCGCGGCCGGATAGACCGCCTCGATCGCCTCGGGGAAGCCGCGCAAGCCGTCGACCACCGCGATCAGGACGTCGTGCAAGCCGCGGTTCTTCAGTTCGTTGAAGACCTTCAGCCAGAACTTGGCGCCTTCGGTTTGCTCGATCCACAGACCTAGCACTTCCTTGCGGCCGTCGGCGCGGATGCCCAGCGCCAGATAGACCGCCTTGTTCTTGACCGTGCCTTCGTCGCGAATCTTCAGTCGTAGCGCGTCAAAGTACACGATCGGATACATGGCCTCGAGCGGGCGTTGCTGCCATTGCTCGACGTCAGCCAGCACCTCGTCGGTGACCGTGGAAATCAGATCGGGCGATACCTGCAGCCCGTACAGCTCCAGCAGATGGCCCTGAATCTCGCGCACGCTCATGCCGCGCGCATACATGCTGATGACGTGGTCGTCGAAGCCAGGCAGCCGGCGTTGATACTTGCCGACCAATTGGGGCTCGAACGTCGCCTGCCGATCGCGCGGAATATCCAGATTCAGCTCACCGTTGGGCGTCAGGACCGTCTTGGGGCTGGTGCCGTTGCGGTGGTTGCCGGTCTTGCCTTGCTCGGCCTCGTTATCCAGATGGTGACTCAACTCGGCGGCGAGCATACGCTCGGCCAACTGCTTCTTGAGCTGGCCGGCCAAGCCCGATTCGCCCAGGATCGACTCGGCATCCTTGCTCTGCACCTGGGCCAGCAGTTGATCGATCAGCTCATCGGGAAACAGCTTCGGTGCCTTCGGGTTCTTGCTCTTCTTGTTCACTGTCGTGTCGGTCATTGGACGTTTCCGTAATCGTCTCATGACCTCGGCACACTAAAAATCTGACAGGCTCTGCATCCGGGGCCTAGCGCTAGGAGACCATGTTCTCTCCGCGCTCTTCCAAGGAAATGGACGAGGTCTGCGCAGAGCGGGCGCAGAAAATACCTCGCCTTCGCTAACGCCTACCTTTCTTCACTCCACCCGTGACCAACTGACAACTTTGGAGGCCGGCAGTGGAGTTCTGCGTGCAGCTGCGTTCAAAGTGCCCCCAATGCAACCCGTTGTATCGGGGTGAGCGAAGAGTACCACCCCCAAAGCCACTCTTGCAGCCGCCTGCTGTCACACGCCTCCGCCTGCTAGCGCAACGACTCGAATCCCGTTGGCAGTGGTGCCGGAGGCAAAACATGACGTTGATGCGTCTCCACTAAAGATAGTCTGGGGCTGCCGGTACAACATCGGTCCAACGAGCAACCCCGACCCCTAGAGCGTTAGCCGTCTTTTCCCTCAGTCGAAATGTCCCTCCGAACGTTGCCTCGACCCATCAGACCCACACTTTGACCCCGTGGTCGGCTACATCTTGCGTTTCAATGCCAGCACGAAGACTCTTGTCGATGTATTCGCATCCACTGCAACTGTTCCGAACCTACATCGACCTAACGGGTTAGTCTTTGATAGCTCAGGCAATCTGTGGGTCACCAGCTTACGAGCGGATGCGAGCGACACCGATAAAATCCTCCAACTTGATGGCAAGACTGGCGCCCAGCGTGACAAGCTCGAGTTGTGGACACCACCCCAACCTAGAGCCTTCGCGGATGCAATCCTTTTTGGGCCCGGAGGCAACCTGTTCATTCCCATCTCAAGTAATGGCCAGAACCCTTTGACGGCAGGACAGCTGCGGCGTTGCAACATCAAGACAAAGGCTTGCGATGTCATCGTGCCGGCCAACACCGCTGGTGGCGCCCTCCTGAATCCGTGGTACTTAATCTTTAGAAAAGAGCGCCCCGGCAACGCTCAACTACAGACACAGGGACTGAGAGCAGCAAGAGGTAGAACGGACTTGGGCCTGGCTCCTGGCCGCGCCCGCTTGAAGGCAACCTTGACGGCAGGGCCGGTGAACCTTTACCCGCCTTCCGAGAGGAAGAATAACTTTGCATCGACTTCAACCTTCATGGCTTGGCGCGCTGGCTCTCGTGATAGGTGCGCTGACGAGTGCAACAACCCTCGCCGGCACTATCTTACTGGAGGGCATCTCCGTGCCAATAGCGAATGCAGGTTCCAACCGGGAAGGCGAAGTCGGTGACCGCATCGTACTCGATGGCCGAAGGAGCTATGCCCCGGCCTCCCCTCAGAAACCGTTGACGTACGCGTGGTCACAACTCTCTGGCCCAGCCACCGTGACACTGACGGGTGTGATGACAGTCAGCCCAAGCTTCACACCGTCTGCGCCAGGACTTTACGTGTTTTCCCTTGTGGTCAGGGACATGAACGTCAGCAGCCTCCCCCCACGGTAGAAGTCAATGTCCTGCCTGCGGATGGTGGTTGCCTGGGGTGCAATCCGTTCTCGAAATGAAGTCATAGCACCTACCCCCGGGGTTCATCATTGGCGAACTAGCGTCACCATTTTTTTGTTATACCGCATCGCAGTGACGACCGCTTCGAGAACGTCCGACTCCAGACGCTTCGTGGCATCTCCTTCAAAAAAGTACCTCCTCCGCCCTCATACCAATCCCCTGCAAATTCTTCTCTATCGGCTGCGCGCGTTGGACTCTTGAGTTCGAAAGTTCGACGTACGGGCACAGCCTACCCCCTTTTTGGTAGGAGGCGCTGTGTTCCACACTCCGTTGTGAGACAGTTCATCTCACACTATGATGTTTTTACAGAATATGCCACACACGTATCGAGGCCTTTGAATGCTTCAGCGTGTAGACGAGCGATTTCAAAGCAGGGGTCGATGATGGATGAGAACTATGGGCCGTGGAGACGGCGCTGGCTACAATGGCATTCGCGGTCCCTGCTGGCTAGTGTGGTCGCTCTGACCGAGGTCGAGCGGAAAGCCTACCAGGAGAGAATGCGAATGGCATACCACAACCTTGGCGACTTTCCCGAGAGCGAGATTGATTTCATATTTCAGCGCACTTCACGAGGTTTGAGAAGGCTACGCTTATCTTGCGGGGTCTTCGAGGTTTCGCCGCTCACTCACCAGCGAATCAGGGAACAGGGTCGACGATTGATGGCGGACGCCGACAGGCTCGTCTCTCAGAACCTATAGCGACATCCTATTTCCCCCTCGGTAAACAGACCAACTACATGCGGCCTGCGGCCTCCTTGGTCGTGCGAGCACATCGGCCAAGTGCTGGAAGGTCATGTTCAGCTACCGGCCTTGACATGGACTCAGCTGCAAGCAGAGGGGAAGGCTACCGCCAAATTCTGGCGCTGAGATTTCCTCACGTCGCCGAGAGTAGCCAGCGCCGCTGTTATCAGCACCAAGGTACTCGTTAGTCGCTATGGAAATCAGTCGAGATGACGGCACATGTAGTGCGTCCTTGCGCCAAAGCGCCGAAGGAATTCCTTGGACAGCTTCATCCTCTGTGGCATGCCGTCCAACGCGGTGAGCGTGAAACCAAAGCGAGCAAAGAACGCGGGATGCTCTGACGTGAGCACCGCAGCCCTCGTGCAGCCGGTTGCGCGGGCACGCATCAAGATGGCCCTAACAAGATGCGTAGCAACCTGATGCCCCCTGTACTCACCTAGAACCGCAGCGGCTTGAATGATGACCGTCTCTCCACACATTTCGCCACAGGCGCAGCCAATTACCTTTTCACCTAGGACAGCCAGGCTGCAGAGGCCCGCCGAGGGGTCAATGTCGCTGCCCTGCAAACCGCAGGAATGGAGCACCTGCGAGATTGCTTCCACGTCTGCCGACCCGGCAGCGCGAATCCTCAGGCACCATCCGGCTGCGCACGGTAGACACGGTGCAGGGAAGCTCAATCACAATCACTTGCAGACGAGCTCCCCTTGTTCGATGATAGTCTTACTGAACGGTCTATCTGAGGTTGCATAACCACCGGACTGTCATACAACGAGGGCAACATAATTGCCTTCAGTATTATTAGATGTGCGACGCAGACTTCTCGGCAGAAGAGGACGCACGCAGGAGACACATCATCATGCTGACCGACATTGTTTTGCGCTCGGCCCTTCGTTCAGATTGGCATCACATTGCTGCATTGCTTGAGCAATGCAGCCTCCCCACCTCCGATACCTATGAGTTAATTGAAGACTTCCAAGTTGCGATATATGAAGACGGCATTGTTGGATGTGCGGCAGCGGAATATCACGGCTCGCATGTGCTCATCCGCTCAGTCGCAGTTGAGCCAGCATACCGAGACAACGGCATCGCAACGCGCCTGGTTGAAATACTATTGATGCGGGCTCGCGGCACAGAAGCTCATGATGCCTATATTTTCTCTACGGTGGCTCCTGCGTACTTCGCTCGCTGGGGATTCTCGCTCGTCGCGACTGAAGAAGTGCCACAGGAAGTCAAGTTATTGCCAGCTGTCCAGCGTGCAGCTCGAACATCAGCGCTTTGCATGAGATGTGAGCTAGGATAGAAAGTGCCGCGTCGCACCAGACATCGTCGAGATGCGGTTGACCAGAGAACGGTGTGAAGAATGTCTGTTGGACACGTCATCCATCTCCTACACGAAGCCGCTTTTGGCACGCTGGCCACCCACTCAGTGACCCTGCCTGGTTACCCCTATGCAACTGTGGTGCAATATGTTCCAGACGAAGCCCATTGTCCGGTAGTCTGTATCAGCGCCTTGGCAGAGCACACTAAGAATTTGCTCACGGATTCGAGGGTGAGCTTGTCAGTGCTGCAACCTGATGCCACCGACGTTCAGACTGCACGCCGGCTGACGGTTGTCGGCGATGCTGAGCGGTTCGAACCAAGTTCTGCGTTTCTTGCTCGTTACCTGCGCTATGAGCCAGGGACGGAGCAACTGTTGGCGCTGGACTTCATGTTCTTCCGATTGAGCACAAGTAAAGTCCGATTCATTGAGGGCCTCGGACGGATGGGATGGCTGGATAAAGCTGACCTGTGCCTTGTTGACCAATTGTCCGGAGAGACTGAGGCCAATCTTGTGCGGGAAGTCTCACGCATTGTGCCAGCTGGTGTGCGCGTACTCGGCATCGATTGCTATGGTGTCGACTACGCAGCAGGCGCGCTTCGAAAGAGATTCCGATTCCCGAATCAGCCGTTGCCACCCGAAACAATCCTCGACGCAGCATTGAACGCGGTAACGGGCCTTAGCTGAGGCGCTCGTACCGGCTCATTCGGAGCCATGCTGATGAGTTGCCTCCGCTTCGCCGCTTGAGGCCGTGGCCGCCGCCTACGGTAGCGACAAGGCTGAGCGCCTTAGTCCTGACATAAACGATTTTTAATTCCTTCGCTGGACGCTTGCCGAGCTCTGAGCCCAGGCCACGAGCTCGGCTTCTGCCCAATCCCAGAGAAGCGCGAGCAGCCTCCTGCCCTTCGGCTGTTGCTATTTCACTCCCCCAAAAAAAATTACGCACGGCGGCAGTTTATGGCATAGAGTTGTCCCTCAAGATTCGACCGCGAAGCGTAGGTGTCATGAAGTGCATTGCCGTGCATCGGCTCGCACGGGCACCTTCGCCCCAGGGCCAAGACGGTTGTTGACCCAATAAGCGCGGCAAAGAGAAAGCATTGGGATGTTGGAGGGGTCATGAAGGGCACGAACGAGCAGTCGCTGCGTTTCCAGGTCGAGAAATGGCTCGCGCCTGGTTCCACGGCATCGGTCCGCGTAGTTGAATTCAGTCGCACCATCTCAGGTCGACGACGCTACGTATGCGTCGAGAGCGCGCAACCGGCCGGGTTGCGCGCGTTGTTCTTCTTTCGGCACGATGACGGATGCTGGCGCGTGTTTCCGCCTCCAGTCCCGAGGATGATTGCCGGCTGTCTTGCCTTGTGAGCGGCTCATTACCGATTGACACAAGCAGAGACCAGGCAGCAACCACCCAACCAGGACTTGCGCTATGAAGAACATGCTCGCTGGTGCCGGCATTTCGCTCTGCGATGCCGGCCGGGAAGCCGTGCCCGCCAATGACAGTGACACGCATTGCGAGGCAATCGATAAGACGGAAACCGTCCCGACCATGAATGCCGCCATGGCCGTTGCGCCCTCACTATTTGCCACGTACCAAAATTGCTGCCGCGCTATGAGTCAGGATTTAACACTCACGCAGCTCGAACAACGAGTGGTCTTTCTTGTACTTGCGGTTGCCAGTGGCTGCAACTACGACGAGCTGACTTCTGCCGAGGGCGCCAGCACCCCCAATGAGACATTCAGAAAAATTGTGGCAGCAATCCGTCACGGAAAGCCTCTCGCTGATGCCCGGCTTCGGGCTCTAGTCAGTTTCACACGTGCCATGTTCATACATCGCGGTCGCCCCAGCGAGAATGAGGTCAAGACCTTCTTGCATGCTGGCTATCGTGAAGAAAACATCCTGGACATCATTCTGGCAATCGCGGCAAATACGCTGGACAGTTATACGTGCCACGTATTCAATGCGAAGGCAAGTGGGTCCACGTTGTTGGTCGGCTAGCAATTTTCAGCAATGGCGACTGTTATGAAAAGAGCGATCCGGAATGTTGCGCTTCTCGCATTGATGACCGTGCAGTACCACACTTGCCTAGCGCAACCTGTCAAGACCAAGCCCCAACCTCCATTAAGCGAGCAGCAACGCGCCACCCAAGCCTCAGCACCGACCGACGACTTTGGTAAAAGAAAGGACAAGGCGGCGGCGGCTCAACCTGGCGAGAACAGTGCTTCCAGCACAACGGGCGGGGGGACTACCGCTCCCCAAATTGAAGGCGGCAAGCGGTATCTGTCGCCAGAACAAAAATAGGCAGGGCCGTTTTGACACGAGACACATGCCTGCCATATGTCCATTTCAATAAGTGGCGATGAAAGTGAGAAAAAGAGCTCGTGAGAGCCTACACTCATCGAGGACCACCCGCGTGGACACTGGAATATAGATGCAACGGAAGTTGATTCGGGCCGGTCTGGCTCGAGCCCACCAATTTCCAGCGCCTCGCAAGAGGGTCAAGTCCAAGGGGTTCTCTATCTGCCGCCGCAGAACATCCAATCCAGATGGAACCCCTACTCGGGGCGGCGCATGCTGTTTCACCTGCTATGCATAGACTTTCGCGTGCAATGATTCCCCCCAACTAGGCCTGCAAGGCAATTCAACGACCTGCGAGGTCGTAAGCCGCCCCCCGAATCGCTGCATTCAATGTCCCGCGTAGCACACCACTTGAATAGGAGTGGGCTAAGGATGCCAACCCAATAGCCGCTCCTGCAGCTTGCTATCAGCGACCGCGTCGCATTCTCATGCATACGCGCCGCGCATGGCAGTGCGCTTGTCCAAAAACTCAACACAAGTGGGCGCTGTTGCTCCAAAAACCACGTGCATCGCTGCAGCTGCCGCCCTCGCGCGCGGTGCCCTCAGTCGCTACATCGTCTAGTCCATCATGCCTTGCATGACGAGCTCTGCATGGGCATGATGGTAACGGGGCATCTGCATCTGCAATGCGCACCTTGTTTTCCACCGCGACAGTTTCTTCGTATCCGCTCGGGAGCGTTATGCAGCAGTTTGCTATTTTCGAGTGCTGTTCGTATCCGTGCGGGTAAGGACTAGTTGCTTCTCTGTGTCCGGGGTGTATGTGTTTTCTTTGGTTGTCCGGGACGGTATCAGTAGCAGTCTTCCCTCAACCGTACAAGTCCATGTTCATCCCGCTGAGAGGGGTTGCTTAGGGTGCAATCCATTCTCAAAATAACTTCCTGGAAAACGCTTTAGCGGGAGGTGGCTTTTTGCGCAGGCGCTTCTAGTAGCGGAGCGGCGGCGGACAACGCGGTATCCACCTGAAGAGAGCTCCCGTAGATTCCGAGATGGATTCGTTTCAGTTTTGTAACGTTTCCCAATAGTCAAGGTTGAGGCGGCTGGCCCCATCATCCAGCCGCCGTAATGCGCTTCAAGAGAGAACTCTAGTGCTTTGGTCCTGGGCACCTAAACACCGTAGCGGAAATCGTAGAGGGTGTAGCGTCCTTGGAGACGCCATTTGACGTGTCCGTAATCACGATGTCCGAATAGCTGACTTGCGACAAAGTCAGCGTCTGGCCGCCCGGGCAGGTGAAGCTGCCAGCACTCGGCGGCGAAACCACCAAGCATTGGCTGATGGAGCCATTCTGCCCGGAATTGAACGTTCCAGTCTTGCTCACCGGGCCGTTCGTCGTAATCTTATTGGAGGCATCGGGGCATTGCCCTCCATTGTTCGTACAAACGTAGGTCGCTGTGCCGTCGGCAGTAGCCTCGTAGTTAATGTTCAGATTGTTCCCAAGACCAGCCTCCTTAAAACATACTTGCAAGTCGCCATCCTCCTGCAGCGTCGCTGAGACCTTCCCGACGAAGTGGGGGCTTTGGGCCCAAGCTGGTAGCGCAAGCGCCGTCAGCATCGCAAAGGCTAGCGCGAACCTTATGTGAGTGGTGGATGCTTTCCGCATGTTTTCCTCCTAACTGCAAGGCGGAGACCGTAAGTCCCCTTGCCTCCAGCCAGCCGAAGCTTCGTGCCTAAGAGAATGGAGGCGCTGATTAATACTGCCGCCCTAGCGACAATCACAGATGCGGGGGATGTGGGGAATGTGCTGTGAGTTCGATGGCCTTGTACGTCGCTCTTCCTCAGGAGAGGTTTTCCTGGCATGCGGCCCAGGCCCAGCTTCGCCTGCTCACCGCTCACTGCCGTGGAGAACACCTGCCACAAGTAGTTGAAAGGAAAAGTGTGCCAGCCGTAGCAAGTGGATTGCCAAGCGAAAACAATGCCAATCGCAGTAACTACTTGATTTCACGAAGATTAAGGCTTCCTCATGAAACGGGCTATCGAATCGGGACCTGATGGGTGTTTCATCCTCGAAACATGGGAGTAGCAACGGCACATCCCCCTTAGGTCGGGCAGTTCGTACTGCTCGGCGCCGCTCTTCGGTAATGGATTATTTAGCCAGGTCACCTGTGCAGCCGACCGGCCTTGAAAGGCGCATGGCAAGCCGCACTGCGTCGTTGATGCTTCATTCTTCTGTCGCCTGAAGAGTTCAGCAGAGGCCCTCACGCGCTGACAACTTTCTGTATCAGACACTTGCCATCATTCTGCGTGTTCCCGACTGCCAAGCTCACCTCCCACCACTGGAAGGCTTCGATGGGAAGGTAGTGGTGCATCAATACTGACGCTCCCCGGGGGGTTAGCTCGGGGTCCATCCATGCTAAGGCATCGACGGCCGGTAATACGACTGGACGGCTGTCATGGCCGTCGGTGAGACCTCCTTTGGCATCATCGGTAATGATGACAAAGCCCGCACCATCAGGTTGAAGCGTTGCGCCGGGCTCCCAATATGCCAAGGCCGCGAGAAAACATGGTCCATCTTTGCGACTTATATATTGTGGCCGCTTGATGCCTTGTATCGTTGGCCATTCGTACCAGCCGTCCACGGGGACAATTACCCGCCGCCGCCTGCGCCACAACGGCTTGAAATAGTCACTTGTGGCTACTCGGTCGACCCGTGCGTTGACAACGAAATGCGTAGGATAGGGCCGACATGGCTTACAACCCCAATGCACACACTCGGCGCTTGTAACGTCTTCATCACGTAGTCTGTGCAGCACAACAGGGCTGTCGTCGGGGGCGATGTTATAACTCTGCCTAGTTCCCGAGTGGACGCATTGCACACCCAGTTCGGCTTCCCATACTTCAAATGGGCTAAATTGCGCGATGCGTCCACACATGATTCTCTCGTCTTATTTACGACCAGAGTATCTCCATAAACACATCTCATGGTACTGACTTATGTGAGCCAGCAGACACAGAAATTGCCCCGTTTAACCGCCGACAAGGAGGCTGGTGCGGCGTATGCTGGCACCGGGACTCGGGACGTTTACACGGATGGCTCAAGCGCGATGGGCCCACGGGACCCGTTCACGGATGGAGGTAGAGCAATCACCGACAGGAGGGATGTGTTAACCGACGGCGCCAGAGTCACGGACAAGCGGGATATGTTCACGGATGGTTCGTAAATCGCCAACCACGAGCGCTACCGATAATGAGGCGCGGTGCCAACTGGCCTAGAACGAATCAACGGCAACAAGCTTCCACCTCCCCAAGCCCCCTGCGGGGGGCTTTGTCTTTTTTAGGACCAACCCAGCATTCTGACTCAATGCTTCTGAGCGTCGCGGCCCGAATTTGAGGAAGTGCTGGGAACTGCCGTGTATATGGGAGGCGGGCCACCGGGGATGTACGCGACGCACGCCGGCAAGGTCCGGTGGGGCGCACTACAAGCAGTTTGGCCCGAGCATTCCATTCATTACCGATTTGTTGCTTCGTTGCACAAGCGTCCTTAGCCTTACTGTTTGTTACGCGTCACCAATCCATCTCAGGCTATATTTGGGGCGAGTGAGCTCTCGATATTACTAAGGGGACGTGATGTTCAAAAGGACACTGGTAGTTGCAGTCGGAAGTCTGCTGCTTGGCTTGAGCTTTGCCGCTTCTGCGCGTGGCGGTGGTGGTGGAGGCGGTGGTGGCAACTTCGGAAGCGCGGCTCCAGGCCACGCAAGCAATCAGGCCATGACAAATTCCAATGGCTCATTTGCCAGCGACCGCGACAAAGGCCAACAGCGCGCTGAGGACCGGAGAAGTCTGGAAGGTTCGAGTCACGAAAAGGCCCAAGAAAATCGCATGCACCGCAACACCAAACACGCGCAGAAGCACTGATTTTGGAGTTAACCAAGCCCGGCTAGCTTACGCGGGCTCCTCTGCCCGATTGGGCGTTATGAGTCGCGCATGCGTCGGAGCAAGTCTGGAATTCACAGCCTGCACCACGGATTCAGGCACTAAAAGTGTCGTGTTGCTCAGTGCGTTCTCTCAAAACTAAATGGAGGTGACCCGCTTTTTCGGACAGTGCCTATCTTGAGTAAGCAGGAGGTGCACCATGCCGAAAACGCGCCCACCGTACAGTGCGGTCTTCCGTCAGCAAATGGTTGACTTGGTCCATGCAGGTCGCCGTCCGGAGGATCTGGCCAAGGAGTTCGAACCCACGGCCCAGACGATCTACAACTGGGTTGCCCAAGCGGATCGCGATGCCGGCGTTCGTCAGGACGGCCTGACCACGGCGGAGCGCCAGGAACTCACGCGGCTGCGCCGTGAGAACCGGCAACTCAAAATGGAGAGGGAGATACTTGCAAAAGCCGCGGCCTGGTTTGCCCGGGAGACCGACACGCTGCCCGACAAGGGTTCGAGTTCATGAAGGCAAATCAGGACCGCTTTCCGCTGTCCACCATGGCGCGGCTGCTTAAGGTCTCGCGCAGCGGCTTCCATGCATGGATGGAACGACGTCCGAGCGCTCATGCCGTGAGTGACAAGCTGTTGCTCGCGCAAATCCGTGAGATTCACGCCCGCTCGCGCGGTACCTATGGGATGCCACGTGTGCATGCCATGCTGCTGCGCCAAGGTATCCACGTCGGGCGCAAGCGCGTGGCGCGTCTGATGCGTGAGGCCGGCCTGCGCGGGGCTTGCCGGCCGCGCTTCATTTGCACCACCCACCGTGCGCCAGCGGGCAGACCCGCGCCCGATCTGGTGCAGCGACACTTCTCTGCCGATGCGCCAAATCAGCTGTGGGTCGCCGATGCGACATACATTCCGACCGTTGCCGGCTTTTACTATCTGGCTGTCGTGTTGGACGTGTACAGCCGGCGCATCGTAGGTTGGGCCATGGGTAGTCATCTGCGCACCGCACTGATGCTGCAAGCGCTGGACATGGCGCTGGCGCAGCGACATCCCAGCGCAGTGATTCACCATTCGGACCAGGGCTGCCAATACACGTCTGTTGCCTTCGGGCGACGTTGCCGCGAGGCCGGCGTTCAGCCTTCGATGGGCTCGGTGGGCGATGCCTACGACAACGCCATGTGCGAGTCCTTCTTCGCAACGCTCGAATGCGAGCTGCTGATGCGTTCGCGCTTCGCCACGCACGACGACGCCCGTCAGGCATTGTTCACCTGGATCGAGGGTTGGTACAACTCGCATCGCCTGCACAGCGCACTGGGATATCGGTCTCCGCAGGAGTTTGAAAAGCTTCCCGTCAATGGCATGAATCCGGCGCTACACCGGGCATACACTGCCCCATCACAAGGAGAAAACCCATCGACATAAAATTCCAATGCGAATCTGTCCGATGAAACGGGGCAACCCCAAAAGTCATCGAACGCTGTCACGCTGTCGGCCGTCGTCCAGACCCCGACGGCACCCTAGCATGCGCGGGCGCTAGTCTTGCGGGTACCGTCGGAACGCTGACGTGCTCGTGGGGCGTCTGCAGAACCCTACCTCTCTTCCCCACCAGACTTTGGAGGCCGACGCTTTCGGGTGACCACGTAAGGCGTCGCACGCTCTTTGTCAGGAGTACTGTCTTGGGCGGCATGACCTCTTGAGCCCGGCTCGCGCCCCCGCCCTTGTGGCTGAATCGTGGATATCGCGCTCTTGTAAATGGCCTGCGTGCTACCGCTGGGCGCGCTTAGTACCACCACGAATCGGTCAAACGACACGATTGAGCCGCTGAGTCGCACGCCGTTGACCAGGTACACCTCGACAGGCCGTCGCTCCTTGCGCGCTCTGTTCAAAAAGTCGTTTTGTAGAGAGGATTGCTCAGGCTGCATTAATCTCTCGTCAGACGCATACGTTCGCCCCTCGGGCTTTCACTACTGGATTTCAGGACGACGTGCAAAGCCAGTGGACGCAGGACAAAACTTCGCCTTGGCCACGCTGCCCACACTGCCGGAGCGTCGACCACCACGAAAGGGGAAATTCCCAAGCTGTAAAAATATAGAAGCAGGCCCACATTGCAAAGGACTTTCTTGTTCCGAGTACTCGCAACTCGTGGCCTTACAATCGCTTACAAAATGCAGTGATGTTCGGTGATAGCCTCACTCGCTCATAGCCGCAACCTCAAGCTGTCGAGATGGGAACAAGAAGCGGCAATCAGAGGGGGGGACGAACGGCGCCGGCTGCGTGGCGTCCCATTGGGGCTGAGCTCAACGGACTCGCGACATAGCAGGTGCCTGCTGCATTTCCGTCTTCAGCTCGAAGAAACACGGGGAGTTACCGCAATGGTAAAGAGCGTGCAGGTTCGGGCAGCAAAGGCGACCGATTGGCCTTCAATCGTTGATATTTTAGAAAGCTGCGGCTTGCCAACTGATGTTGTCGGAGATTCGTCGCACGTCTTTCAGGTCGCGGTGTTGGGCGAGCAAGTGGTGGGCTGTGCTTGTACAGAGCAATACGACGAAACAGTGGTTGTGCGTTCTGTGGCCGTCGCTCATGAGCATTACGGCCGCCATATCACCACTGACCTTGTTGGCGCCGTCCTAACCGGCGCCCATGCAGAGGGCTGTACTAAAGCTGTACTTATTGCTGCCGGCGACGAAGACTTTTCAGCCCCTGAACTGGACTCGCCAGAAGAAATAAATCTGTCACAAAAATTCGTGCGGAGGCTTGGTATTAGACGAAGGTCAAAGCATCCCGCCGACTAGCCCCCAAGTCCCCCTCCGCACGCAGCCCCCGTCAGGCCTCTGCAATCTGAAATTTCGTGCGGTTTTTGCCAAGCCAAGCGGGTGCTCGTCCACGGCCGGACCAAGTCGCCCCAGTCTTCGGGTCCATGTATTTTGCCGGCAGTTCCGACTTAGCCTTCGCCGCAGTCTTGGCCTTGACATCGCCAGCGGGTCGCCCACGGCGACGCTTCGTCAACAGTCAGCTCATACTCTGCCATCAGCCCTTGGATTTTCTCGATGACGCCAGCGATTTCGCTCGCGCGAACTTCAGCGAGTTGGGCCTCGAGCGCTTCCTTTTCTGCCATGAGCTGCTTGTAAGTCGCCATTTAAATTTCCCTCGTTGTAGGTGTATTCACATCGTACAGCACTCTTCTGAGAGTGAACGGATTCGTGCGCGCAAGCGTGCCACGCGAGAAACAGTTGACTTCCGAGCAATCGCCCCTAGAATGATTTTGCCGCAACGCAGCAAAAACTTTCATCCTGGCGGCGCACTATTCGTGCCCTGATTCAGAGGTCCTCTCGAACACTCGCAGCCTCACCCTATGGAACAGTGATGAGCACTCCTATCCCCGAACAATCCATCTCCGCGCAGAAAGCGGGCGTGGAAAGGCTCCTTGGTCTGGCGACCATAGCCTTCGAAGGCATCGAAAAGCTGACTGAGCTAAATCTGCAAACAGTCAAATCAACCTTCGCCGAAAATCGCGAAATCCTGGGCAAGATGCTTTCGGCCAACGACCAGCAAGAGTGGGTTGCCCTGCCTGTGCACCTGACGCAGCCCATAGCCGAAAAGGCGGCGTTGTACAGCCGGCAGGTCTCCGAAATCCTGTCGAGCATTCAAGGCGAATTCTCGACGGCCGCCCAAGCGCACCTCCAGCAATGTCAACGCGATACACAGGAGTTATTCGAAAACCTCGCGAAGAACGCGCCCATAGGAAGCGAATCTATCCTAGCAGCATGGCAATCGGCCTTTTCGACGCCCGCCGGCGCGTCCGACGAAATGGCCAAGAACACCACAAAGCATTTGGCCCACGACAAAGGTGTTGGCCCTGCCCTATAGTATTTCCTTGCGCGCACGCGCTGTCGGAATCTTCTTGTGCGAACTTCGGTTCGCTTTTTTTCGCCGATTGGTGGAATTGGCAGCGATGTCATGCATCGTGGTCACTACCTGACCGACTACGGGTCCGCCGCGCTCGGCGATGCCAGAGGCCAGCTGATTTGCCGGTCCTGCATTATCAGCGTTCTGCTTCACCGTGACCGTCAGTTCCTCCATGCTCGCTGCGTTCTCCTCAAGCGCGCTTGCAGTGGTCGAGTCCCAGGTTGCCCAAGGCAACAGGTCATCAGCGGCATCGCCCCACACTGGTGGGGTTTATATTTGACTGCAAGCATGACTAAATGACAGCGCTCTTTTCGAACGCCCGGCATACATGGCCTATCGGCTGGCGCCCAAAAAATAGAAAGCCAACATACTGTTGCACAGGCTGCGTTGGCACAAGAGGAGATGCCTGTAGCCAACACGTGCGCGCCGCCGCGCAAGGTCGGCTCAGGCCAACGCGTGACATGCATCAAAGAATATCGTTCGGTACAAAGCTGTGGCTAGCACTCGCGCTCATGTGGACCGGCTTACTCGCCGTAAGCGTTGAAAGCGCCATTGATGCCCACCAGCGAGTACTTACCGAACGCCGACAAGGTCTGCACAATATACTGGACGTCGCCATACGTATCGCGGAGTCGTACCAGGAGCGCGTCGCGAGAGGCGAACTGACTGAGGACGACGCCAAAAAGGCAGTGCTCACACAATGGGAACTGATGCGATTTCACGGCAGCGGCTATGTGTATGCATTCACTAGGGACTACGTTCTGTTGCTGAATCCTGGCAAGCCCAGGCTGGTAGGCAAATCGGTCGAGAACCTCACCGATGCCGTGGGGCGTCGCCCTTATGTGGAACTGGCAGCGTTGGCACGGACCAATGACACGGGCCATGTCGCCGCGTTTGACAGGCTGGTGGACCGCACGCTGGCCGAAAAAATTTCCGCCGCGCGTCCATTGCCTGGCTGGGACTGGGTGGTAGCCGCAAAACTCTATGTCGAGGACGTCAACACCACGCGCCGCAAGCTAATCATAGCGCGCCTGGCATGGACCTTGAGCGTCGGCCTTTTCTCGACCTTCTTGATGGTACTCATCATCGGCGGCGTCCAGCGGCATGTGGGTCACGACCATTTGACTCGGCTACTGAATCGCAAGGGATTTGACCGCCGCATGGCATCCGCACTGACAAACTCCCGTGCTGCCGAACGTGAGTTGGCGCTATTCCTTATCGACCTCGACGGCTTCAAGGCCGTGAATGACAGCCATGGGCATGCCGCTGGCGACGCCCTGCTCAAAATGTGTGCCGTACGCATCCAATCAGCGGTCCGTGCCACTGACGCTGTGGCCCGATTTGGTGGCGATGAATTTGCCGTGATTGCCCAGGGCATCTCCTCGATACAGACGGCGGAGCGTATCGCTCAAACAATAGTCTCGGCCATGTCCGAACCGTACCTTATGGACGGCCAGCGGGTCGCGTGCAGCGCGTCAGTAGGCATTGCCCTGAACACCACCCGCCATTGCACTACTCAGCACGAACTCTTCCGCCAGGCGGATGCGGCGCTCTACATGGCCAAGCGTGCGGGCAAGAACCAGTTCATCGTGTACGACACGACCGAGGCAGGCGCCGCCAACACGCCGCAGGATGGCGCGCGGGTAGAACGGTAGAACGCCCTGAAGACTTCGCCTCACCGGTTGTGGGTGGCGGACGTAAATTGCACAGTACTGGCGGACGAAATTTGCACACTCGGGCAAGGTGGCAGCTCCGAAAGAGCCCTTGGAGCCGCCTATGTACGGGAGGGAACAACGCGTGCTACTACGTCACTATCTGGAGCAAGGCCTGTCCAAAACGGAGATCGCGCGGCAACTGGGCAGTATGTTTCGGCCGTCGTGAATCTGCTGCCACCTGCGGCATCAACGCAGGAGCTTCATCAAGAGGTCGAAATAGACGCTGGAGATGCAGGACGGGTGCGTTTCTTCGCAAAGCGGATGCGAGCCCGGCACCATAGAAATTCGCACTATTTCTGGTCGGTGTACCGCGCGGAGCCGGTGAGCGTCGAGAATCCGCTCTGATGCATTTTGTGCGGGGTCGCTGACCGGCCGCCTACAAAAAAGAACCCGCGTTGCCGAGGGTGGTAACGCTGGTGGTAGTGGGTCCTACAGCGCTCAATTTAAAGGCGAATTAGATAACTCTAATATCAGAGTTAACTATTGTGTTGCTTTGGCGCCTCCGTCATTGGGTTGACATAGGACAGAGATACCCACCACGCCTAGCTGCCCGCAGGAAGGCTGCACCGCTTCCTTCCGGTCAATGCAGACTATATATCCAGCGCTCCGGCCCTGTGTGGGGCGCTGGACGGCACATCAGACCTCACTGCATGTGCTGCCCACCGTTGATGGCAATGTTCGCCCCGGTCACGAAGGCGGCCTCCTCCGAGCACAAATACGCAATCAACGCAGCAACCTCCTCAGGCCTCCCCAGGCGACCTACTGGGATTTGAGGGATGACTTTTGTATCGAGTATTTCTTGTGGCACAGCGGTCACCATTTTGGTGGCAATAAAGCCAGGCGATACCGTATTGACCGTCACGCCGCTCTTGGCCACCTCGAGCGCCAGCGACTTCGTGAAGCCGTGCATGCCCGCTTTGGCTGCCGCGTAGTTGGATTGGCCAAAGCCGCCCTTGGAACCAATGATGGACGACACGTTGATGATTCGTCCCCAGCCGCGCTTCACCATCTCGTCGCACACAGGCTTGGTCATGTTAAACACCGAGTCGAGGTTGGTGCGCATGACCGCATCCCAGTTGATTTTGTCCAGCTTCTTGAAGCTGGCATCCCGCGTGATGCCAGCATTGTTCACCAGAATGTCGACAGCGCCCAGCTCCGCCCGAACCTTGGCAATGCATTCTTGGCACGAGTCATAGTCAGCGACGTCGACAGGATAGGCGTGGAACCTACGCCCGCTTTCCTCCATCTTTCCCAGCCAGCTCGCGACGCCGCTATTAGCCGGGGAATGCGTGACAGCCACCGTATAACCTGCGTGATGCAGCCGGACGCTGATAGCCTCACCGATACCGCCCATCCCGCCTGTGACTACGGCAAGCTTCTTCGTCATGTGTCCAATCCTCTGTGTTTGGTATAACCGCACGGATGAGCCACGGCTAGCGCTGCTCACTGAGACCCAGCATCTCCGAGAATTTGGCGCCCCCCAGCCGTGAATGTGCCAACTGGGGGCCAAAGCGGAACTACTTCGCCGCAGCTGACGCAGACGCCTGCGCTACGCGATGTCGCGCGCCTTTTGAGGCTGCCGCCGCAGCCGTGTTGAGACTGTTCTCGGCTACCTCCACGGTCTGCCTTGCGGTCGACTGTACCGACTCATAGAACATAGTGGTCGCCTTTAGGGCCTCCTGCCAAGCGGCCAGCGGAGCCGTTGACCCTGATGGGGCGCTGTTCTCCACCTTTTCGAGGAAGTCCTGCAGCCCCTGCTTGCCTGCCGTGTATTGAACTTCGACCACCTTGTCGAAGTCAGCCCGTGTGGCGGCCAGAATGTCAAACAGCTGACGGCGATACGCCAATGCCTTGTCGGTTGCTGGCTGAAATAATTCGATTTGCAATTCGACGAGTTCTTGCGGATTCTGGACTGAGAGGGCTTTCATGACGCCCTCCCGGGTCTGCGCCAGGCTCGTCTTCATTGTTTGCAGGTTCAACTCCATCACCTTTTCAAAGCCCTCAAGGGCCTTGTTGGTGAGTCCGACGAGGACTTCAAGGCCCGCCAACTGCGCTTTCGTGCATTGTTCTGCTGTCCACTGAGCCATCTTGCATCTCCTGAGTGAGACCCGCCCTTGAGCTATTCGTTGGCAAGGCCTTGGTGGGAATCGGGTGAATGACAATTGCAGCGTCAGCGCTGCTCCCTGGCAGCGGACTTCGGTGTGAAGGCCCAAGGAGGCATCGATGCCAGCGAGTCTCTATGGGGCAGAGCGCGTCGCTCATCGACAGACCGCGCGCGCCGGAATTCCTATGCTCGAACCCGGCCCATCGCTTTGAGATAAGCGGAGCCTCGGTATGTGACCCGAGGTCGGCTACATTTTTGCCCTACCGACTCGAGCGTGACGAACTCACGCGCGAGCAATGCCTCCACATCCGCCCTGTCCAACTCAGCAGGGTCAGAGCTGTCGTTTACCAGTACGAGAGTGGCGAACTCATGATGACTCAGCACAGCAGCCTCCCAAGCTATTGGTTTAATAGTGCTACGGGACATCACTACCGTCCGTGATATGCGGCTAGGCGACTACACGGAAGGTCTGGCTGGTGAGCGCCTGTCTCGGCGCTCGGAAAAACATCTTAGCTGCCCGAAACATAATGTTCAATACAACCGGAAGGCATGGTAAACCCACGCATGGGCCCGCTCTTAATCCACAGCATGATGGCGCGCAATATCACAATTTGATGTATCTCAAATGTTACGCAAATAAAATCAAGACCGACCGGTCGGGATTTTATTTGGCGACTAATCGTGGCTAGCGCTAGTCGCGCTCTCACGTGACGTTCTGCACACCTCCGTTTTCCCGTACAGGGACAGCGCTATGCTCTTCTTACTCTTTGCAGAGGAAAGAGTCGCAACTCCGTGTTTGAAGATTCAACTCGAGCGTGAAACTTGTCTCAAATGCCACACCCCACGCATTGGGGATAGCGCGTCAACCACGCCGCGAAATGCCTATGCTCGGGTGGACCAGCGACCCAGCCCCGCCACCCTTTTGCCGATGGCTTTCTATCCGTTTTGCAAAGTCCTCGGCCCAGGCAATGATCTGCGGCTCCAGGGCCAGCACGCCCCCCAGCGCATCCGGAAGGCGTCGCAGGTTGGCCAGGGCCGTGGCCTCGGCCGGCTCAGGGAGCAGCCCCCGCACCTTGGCGAGCGCCAGCGTCAGCATATACAGCGCGGCAAGCTGCGTCGTGAAGGCCTTGGTCGAGGCTACGCCTATCTCGATGCCGGCCCGCGTCAGGAAGCACATTCCGACTTCGCGCACCATGGCGCTTGTCGCGACATTGCAGATAGCCAGCGTGTGCGCGTGGCCCAGTTCCCTGGCGTGGCGCAGCGCGGCCAGTGTGTCCGCGGTCTCGCCGGACTGGGAGATCACGATCACCAGCGCGTTCGGATTGGGCACGGTCTCGCGATAGCGATACTCGCTGGCCACCTCCACCTGGGTCGGGACCTGGCGATCGATTCGAGCCAGTACTTGGCGGTGCAGCCCGAGTAGTAGCTGGTGCCGCAGGCCAGGACAAGCACGCTGTCGACCCGCGCGAAGGTCTGCGCCGTGCATTCGCCAAACATGTCCGGGCTGATGACGTCTATGCCATTGATCGTATCGCTCAACGCGCGTGGCTGCTCGAAGATCTCCTTCTGCATGAAGTGGCGGTATGACCCCAGTTCCACCGCGGCGGCGTACGCTTTCACCTCGCGCACCTCGCGCTCGACGGCGTGGTCGCAGGCGTCACGGATCGTCACGCTGTCGAGCGTGAGTTCCATCACGTCCCCCTCTTCGAGGTAGATCACGCGATTGGCGGTACCGGCCACGGCCAGGGCATCGGAGGCCAGGAAGGATTCGTTCTCGCCGAGCGCCACCACCAGCGGCGAGCCCGAGCGCGCGCCGACCAGGCGATCGGGCTGGTCTTTCGAGACCACCGCGATGGCGTAGGCGCCGTGCAGGCGCTTGGTGATCGCGCGCACCGAGGCGAACGGGTCGCCGCGCGTGGCGCTGTCCGGCCAAGTGTAGGCCCTGGTGGACCAGGTGGGCCACCACTTCGGTGTCGGTCTGCGACTCGAAGATGTAACCAAGCGCGCGCGCAGCTCCTCGCGCAAGGACTCGTAGTTTTCGATGATGCCGTTGTGCACCAGTGCGATGGTCTTGCCCGAGATGTGCGGGTGGGCGTTGACGGTGTCGGGCTTGCCGTGGGTGGCCCAGCGCGTGTGCGCCACGCCGACCTGTCCGGCCAGGCCGCACGCCTGGCTCTGCGCGTCGAGCACGGCCACGCGCGAGACGGTACGGGCTCGCTCGAGCGCGCCTTTGAGCACCACGGCCAGACCGCAGGAATCGTAGCCGCGGTATTCCAGCCGGCGCAGACCCTCTACCAAAACCGGGACGATATTGCGCGACGAGATCGCGCCCACGATGCCACACATGATTGACTCCCGCGGCGCGACACGCTGGGTTCGATGCCGTCGGGTGCCCGCCGCCAAGCACCATCAACGGCGCCGCGATCAGCGCCTGCACGCCCCGGGGATCCGGTGCGGATTCCCACGACTACCTCACTCAAGCCGGCAACCGATCTCTGCACTGAACGGAAAGCAAAGTCATCTGTTCCGCAATCACTTTCGTCCTCTCAATCGCTTCCAGCTCATCCCCCATCCATACAGTGCGATACAGCCGAAAACAATCAGCGTAGGACCAAACACAAACGACAGCACAGGAAGCCACAACAACGAAAATTTCTGCACGACGTAGACATGGAGCAATAGCTGCAACGGGACGGCCACGACAATAAAGGCCAGCGTCATCGCTGTCAGCGCTATCTTCCGTGACCATGAGAAGTCGAAGACATAGTAGACCAGCGCATGCGCCCACGGCAGGACCACGAGGAAGCCGACAGCAGTCTTCATGCCGTTGTCGATATAGCTGCTCACGGTGTAAGGGAACTGCTCGGGTACCACGGCAAAGAAGGCGAGCGCCGTTAACTGGATAAAGAGGGCAAACAGGAGGAAGTAGCGCAGCGGCAGCATCCTGGCAGGCAGGCGCAGCGTGAGCAGGCCAGCGGCAATCGTCAGCGCCGCGGTCATGCACCATGTCTCCAGATCGGGCAGCGCCGCCATCGCGTCAAGGTGCGGCAACGGCAGATCGAATCCGGCCACGCTCGTCAGGCGTTCGGCCACCACGCCCTGGATCTCGAGTTTCCCGAGCCAAAAAGCGAAGACGCCTGTCCAGCCGGCACTGAGATAGTTATGCAGCAACCATTCGACCGCGTTGAACAGCAATGGCACCAGCACGATACCGGCGAGGGTCGGTGCCGATAGATTGAGGCGATCCAGTGAGCGGTGCCGCGCCACACTGATCACTGTACGGCCCAGAGACTCGCCTTTGTCGGGTGCAGCCGATGCCTGGCTGGATGGATGCGTCATGATCGGAACTCAACGAAGATACCGGCCTCCGCTTGCTTTCGCTTGTAGGACGGGTTTTCATAGTAGGTCGCGCGCAAATTGAACCCCCACGTCTTAGTGATCCATTTACGCCAGGTCAACGAGACGTCGTGGCTTGTGAAATCGCGCAGCAAGGTCTGTTCGCCAGTCAGCTGATTCATCTCCCCCGTCGTACTTCCACGTGATGTATTGGTCCTTGTCCCGGCCATATGTCAACGCAATCACGCCACGGTTGGATCGGACATTGCCCGGGTCGCTGCGGTTGAATCGTCCGAGAACGTGGACGATGAAGGGCTGGTCGAAGTAGTAGATCAGGCCCACCAGCAGCGTCTTGTCGTCATAGACTTCCTTGGCGCGGTAGTAGGTGAAGCCCAGGCTCGCCACCAGGTTCCGCTTGGGCAGCAGCTTGCGAAAGATCATCCCGTCAATCCGGTATTGCGGCAAAAAAAAACCGCCCGCGCCTGCGCCTCCACTGAGGAATGCGTACCAGTCCTCGTTGAAAGTCCGCGTGTAGCCCAGGCCAAAGAAGGTACCTGGTCGCCGAAGTGACTCTGATGGCTGACCTCGCCGGTCACGTAGTCGTTGGGCGTCAGATGTGCGCCGACACGGACGTACTGGTCGTTCCAGTTCGCGTTGTCGCCGGTCAGGTTGGCGTGACCGAGGCCGCCCTCGATGAAGCCCGTCAGCAGCGGTGCAAAGACGCGCGGCGCCGTGGCTTCCGCCTGGGCGAGGGCATCCGATGACGCCACCGCCATCAGCATGCCGAGCATGCGGAAGCCAGCTTGCAATGCTGCGGTGGGCGGGTTTTCCCAATCGGTTTCTGTGGCGCATATGGTCATCACTCTTCGGTGGTCATGACCCCAATGCCTTCGGCTCGACGCATTGGGAGCCCTGCTTGATTGTTGTGGATTACCGGCAAGAAGTGGCTATCGACATCGCAAGCCCCCCGGCACGGGCGCCACGGCCTGCTCCGGGGTAAGTCTGGATTCAAACGCTTGATACAAGGCCTCCTCCAGGACGTTCCAGTGCGTCCCGTGCCTGAACTGGGTCGCGCGCACGCGCCAGCAGGTGATCGCGTCCGCGTCACCCATCTTGTCAGCCACCAGAGCCACCAGGCCCCACGGATAATCCGTCTCGGGCATCTGCAGCCAGACAAAGCGGTGTTGCTTCATCCAGGCGTGGTAACGCGCGGAAGCCCGCTCGTTGTCGGGAACGATTCCAGACAGGATAGGAAATATCTGCGCCACCGTGTCCGGATAGAACTCGGTCTTGTCGCGCGCCTGGGTGCTGACGGCGAAGCCGCGGCCCGGCTGCCAGAACACTTGCAGGATGTCGCGGTCGAGCTGCTGCGCCTTGAGAGTCCACTGCTCGGCGGCTTCCTTGTCATGGGTGGCCTGCGCGTATCTGGCTACGGCCTTGAAGGCGCTGGAGATCTCCGCGTTGTCCATCATCAGTGCAACCGGCAGGTCGGAGGCGACATTGAAGACACCGAGCCGTTTGTCGCGCAGACCGTCGAGATAGCGGCTTGACATATCGAAGCTTCGCTTCCACGCGGGGGGCATGCCCTCTGGCGGTGAAAACCGCACCAGCAACTCCATCCAGGTGGCAAGCAGGGCATCGTCCGCGTCCGCCTGACGACACCCCACGAAGCGGCCGCGGACCAGGCAATAGCGCTCGAACTGCCCGCTCTTGAGCTGTCTTGGCAACAACCAGCGGATCCACCGGCGTGCGGCGGCGCGTGCGTCCAGGCCGATGTCCGACGCGGACAGCAACGCTTTCGAGGCAAAGTAGGGATCGATCGTGTCCCCGCCATAGTAGGTCGTGATCGCACCGTCGGACCGCTGGTAGCCGGTGAGACGCAGTTCCGAAGCGTGGCCGTTCACGCATAGAAGGAGCGCACACATCAGAAGAAGGCCGCGGATTCTAGTCATGTTCGTCGCAAGGCGCAGCCATGGCGGCCGGCATTGCCCTCCCTCCGACAATTGCGCTCACCGCGCCATGCACCGTCGTGCCACGCCACACACACACTTCCGGAGCGGCTAACGAGGTTGGCCTCGACAAGAGGCCTATCAGGCAGTTTTCCGCAATGCTGACCGATTCTTCCGCGATAACGGGGCCCATGATGGCGCAGCAGGGTGCGACGAAAAGCGCGCTACCGCACACGAGCGCGCCATCGATCCGGACATGGTCCTCCAGCCGGATCGAGCCGGTTGCCTTGACGCTCCCCGTAATCCGCGCGGCGGTTCCGATCCTCAGGTCGCCGTGGACAATCAGGTCTCCGTCGTGGCGGATGCCAGGCGCCAGCAAGTAATCATGCTCGATAATCCGGTGGCTGCCTTCATCGGATGACGTCGCGCCTGCTCGCTCTGTCTGCTCCAGCGGGGGTGGGCGCGCGCCACCGGCAACCGCACTCTTGCCGCCATCCCGATTGTCCGGATTGCCAAAGCGGATCGCGCTTGCCGTCAACGCGGTGAACTCGCAGCCATCTTCAATGAGGATCTCCTGCCAGGCGGACAAGGGCCCTTCAAGGCTGCAGTGCGGTTCGACACGCGCATGGCGCGCGTGCGCCCAATGCTGCAGCACGCTACCCTGGCGCAGGAGCAGGCCGCCTTCGGCCAGGACAGCCAGCAGGCAGTTCGATACCCCGCTGCTGAGATTGCGCTTCGCGTACAACTCACGCCTGAAGGTGAAGTGATCCGGCAACTCCAGATCTCCCTGGGCAATCACGACGCGATCGCAGCGCCGCAGCGCATGCTCCGCGGATGTCGGTGTCCAGGCACTGCCGACTTTCAGCACCTGATCCCGAAACGCCCCTGCCCTGGCCGCGGCGCCTGCCTTCGTGTCCAGCATTGCCCGGAACTCCGCTGCCACGGCACAGACATCCAGGGTATGCTCGCCATCGATCGCGAGCGGCAAAATGTCACGCGGCCGCCGCCATTCCGCGAATGCCGGCACCAGGGGCAGACTGAAGGCCAGCAGGGTCAATACAGTCAGAAGGATCAGCCACATTTCAGCTCCCTTGTCGGTAGCGTTTCGTCTTGTCCCAATGCAGCTCGCGTTGAAGCAGGACACCCCCGATCACCTGATCGGACGTGGCTCTTGCGATCGTGAAGGCACTGACAAGGAAGCCGAAATAGTTCAGCGGCAGCAGCCGGACTCTTTCACAGCCACCGTCGAGGTGAACCGCCGCTGCAATTTCGAAGAATGCGGCGAAGTTGCCCAGGGTGCCATAGGACATCAGTGCGAGCAGGATGAGCGTGCTATGAAGCGGGAAGCCGCTCGTATAGAACAGGAAAATTGTCAGCGCCCAGCCCAACAGCATGACCGGTGCCATCGTGTAGATGGCGAGCAGCGCCACGCCGTCCAGTCTTTCAAACAGTCCGTGCCCCTGGCATGTCACCACGCCACGAGCGTGACGGTAGAACGACTGGTTGTGGCCCTTGGTCCAGCGCATGATCTGCCGGATCCGCACTGGCCATGCTTCGGGTACCTCTTCGTAGCATTCGGCCCAGTTCTGATAGACCGTCTTCCAATTTCCCAGCATGAGCCGGTACGTAAGATCGGTATCCTCGGCAAGCACGTCATCGTGCCAGCCCCCCACACTGCGCAGTGCCCGCAGCCGGACCCCGCCCACCGTGCCGCCGTACTGAGGCACGAGCCAGAGGTTCATGCGCGCCTGCTGGTCCACCTGGTAACCACCGGAACGCTCCATATCGAGCAGTCTGGTAAGCAGGTTGCTGCCAAGATTCAGTGGCACTACCCGACCCATCGTGGCACCGACTTCAGGATCGAAGAACGGCGCCACCAGCTGCTTGAGCAAGCCGAACGGGGGCAGGTAATCGGCATCGAAGACAACAATGATTTCCGTGCTCACGGTCTCGCTGGCATCCTTGAGCGCGGCCGCCTTGCCCGGCTTGCCGCTGACCCGGTGGAACGGAACGATCCGGCCGGGATGCCGCGCGGCAATCTCGTCGATGATCTCGCGAGTCCGGTCACTAGAGCGGTCATTCACGGGCATGATGGTCAGCCGGTCCGCCGGGTAGTCCACCCGCAGCAGGCATTGCAGAGAGCCGGCGATCACCACTTCCTCGTTGTGCGCAGCGACCAGGACCGTCAGCGATGGCCATTCCGCGACATCGATATCGAGATAGGGATGCCTCTGCCTGCCAAACAACCGGTTCAGCGTAAAGACATAGTGCCGGACTGCGTAGAGCACAATGAGCGACATGATGATGGCCAGCAACCCAGTCAGCGTGGAGACAATGACCTGACCCGCGCTCGCGCCGGTCTCCGCCTTGTCGAAGACAACGGGTGGGGGCTCGTCGAGCTCCTCTTCGTCCTTGTAACTGCCTGGTGGCAGTCGCACGGCCGCCACCTCCGCAGCCTCCTGCATCGATCGCTCCGGAGCCCTATGGTTGCGCGCGATCTCGTGCGGTGCCCTTCTCACTATGACAGTGTGCACGATGAGCTTCTCCGCGGCGCTCGGCAGAGCAAAGCCTATCCCTGAAAACAGCGCGCCGAGCAAAAGAATGGTGCGAAGCGATCGAGACATGAATGATCCAATGAGTGCTGCGAAACGCCCGGACGGCGTGGCACAGCCGTCCGGTGGATGAACGCGGATACGTTGCCAGGCGTCATTGCTTGCCGCTTGTAAAAGCCAGCGAGTTGCCCGCACCTGCCGTGACCAGCCAGTTGGTCGAGTCCCACGTCACGCTTGCAGCGCCTTGTGTCACTACCGGCTGCGTGTAGGCAATCTTGGGCAGCACCCAGGTCTGGTCGGTCAGGCCCGCGGGGTTGCTGGCCTGGAAGCTCCAGGCATTGCCGATATCGTTGGCCTGCCAGGTGGTTTGCTGGCGCCGCTGGGCAAATACGGCCAGGTCGTTCATGGTGTACCAGTTGAACAGCCCTTGCGACTTGAGCGAGCCGGCATAGGAAAAGATGCCATTGAGCACGCCCTGGTAGTCAATGGCGCCGAGTGGATGCATGTAGATCAGTCGACTGGTTCGGTTCTTCACCACGAAGTCCGTCAGCTGGCTGTACCAGGCGCTGATGCTGCTCGTTGGTATGCTGGCCTCCTCAAACTCCTCGAACGTCGCGTTCGCGCCGAATGGCATGACCGGGAACGCGCGAATGGTCTGATTGAGCAAGGCACCGTTGCGGTAGCTGCGCGTGGGCGGCATGCCGGTATGGCCGACGAAGTAGTATCCCGTGTCACCGTTGGCTTCCATCCAGTCGATCGACCATTGCGGCGTATTTCCCTCTGGCGCTGCGTACTCGGTTGTCGGTACGCCGGTCACCCCCTGAACGCTCTGCTTGTTGAGCACCAGGTACTGCTGGAAGGTCGACTGGTTCGTCTCGCTGGCATTTGCTCCCCAGTAGTCGTGTATCCAGCCGCCATGGTCGCCGACATGGTGTCCCTTGCTCAGCAGATAGCTGACCAGCTGCCTGGCACCGGTGTTCTGGGAAAGGTTGATGCCCAGGCCATCGCCGAAGTTGACCTGGTCCGGCCCCGCGGTTATCACGATGGAGAACGGACCATTGTTGAAGATGCCCCAGCTCTTGAGCTTGTACGCCGGCCAGATCTGGTCCCGGGCGCAGAAGTGCATGTTGAGCACCAGGCCGCCGATGCCCTTGGGCTGTGCCGATAGCCGTGGCATGTTCATCATCGTTTCGCCGAAGTAGCGCACGAATCCGTGCATCGGCATGCCGTCGGTCTGCCCTTTCAGGTAGGTCAGCGGAAGATTGACGAAGAGCACCTGACCCGAACCGAAAGTACGCAGACCGGCAACCAGTCCGAAATTGGGGGCAGTCAGGAAGGCGGTGCCCGAGTAGGCCCCCTGCGTGACGAAGCTAGGGTAGGTCAGGAAGCCATATACGTAGCCGGAGACTCCCTCCACGGGGTCGCTTGACGATGTGGTCGTCCATGCCATGGACTTGCCGGGAGGGACCTGGACGGCGCGCAGCGTGCTGCTCAGGCCGGTGATCGGACCGAGGCCGATCATGTTGCCGCCCAACTGGTCGTAGAGAACGTAGCTGACGCCGGCCAGATTGCTGAACCGACTCTGCTGCGACGCGTAGAAGCCGGTTGTCGTCAACGCGCCGAAGTCGTAGACGAGCATCACATGGCCGCCTTGATTGGCATAGGTCTCAATCGCGGTCACCATGCCGTCGCTGGCATTGGGGTGTACCGTATCGGGCAGGATCATGCCCGGGTACTGCGCAGGGGTGACGCCCTGAAGCACTTGCGAGTCGGTGACCAACGTGATCTGAAGACCCTCCTCGCGTGCGGCGTCGAGCCACGCGGTAATGCGCGGATCGGACGGCGTGTAGTTGTCGGGTACCACCAGCGCAATCTGGTTGGTGGCGGCCAGGACGGAGCCAGCCGCGACCAGAGACAGGACCATCAATACCAGGGCACTGAGTCGCTGCAGCATGAAACGGAGTTTATGGAACACGATCATCTCCAGAACGCGAAGGGGGAAAACTGAGGCCCGATAGGGTCGACACCCATCTGTCAGAGGTGCAGGACATCGTCGAACATCCGCTCGACGCCGGGCGGCTCAGGCTGATCATTTCTTGGTCTGGCCTGGCGCCGCCCCCAGCGTGTAGGTCCCCGCTTTGACCTTGGGGCCAGCCACAGCCTTCTTGGGCTTCTTCAACACCTTGTCCCGCTCTGCCTTGTTCTTGCCGGGCTTGTCTGCTTCGATAGCGAAGTCGAACTGCCGGTTGTGGTCGTAGCCGTTGAGGCCTCCGGGATCGGACGGACTCGCGGGGAGATAGAGAATCGGCCCGGACATTACCGCTGCCGCCTCCGCCGACAACTGAGCGCGTGCCGGCCCCGCGGTCCACACGCCGGCAAGCAATAGGGTGGCCGCCGCCAGGGTTGTTGCAGATTTCATGATTGCTTCCTCCAGATTGCGGTGTGGCCGGGTAGCTGAATGGCGCGCGGATCCATATCCGTATCCGGTTCCGCGTGCATCGCGCGAGCGAAAGCGGCGGTACACATCGTTTTGACAGGTAGCTGCAGGGCACTGACAATGCGCTCGCTCGCTCGCCCGTCTCCAAACGGATTGTGGGCACGCGACATGCAGGAATACACCTCGCGATCGCGCAGCAGCAGCTCGACAGCAATGACAATTCGTTCCGTATCGGTCCCAACCAGCCGCGCCGTACCGGCAGCCACCGCTTCAGGGCGCTCCGTAGTCTCGCGCGTCACCACGACCGGCTTGCCGAGAGCCGGTGCTTCCTCCTGGATCCCGCCGGAGTCCGTCACGATCAGATAGGCGAGCGACATCAGGAAGACGAACGGCTGATAGTCCTGCGGCTCGATCAGGTGGATCCGGGGATGCTTGCTCAAGATGGCATTGACCGGCTCGCGCACCCTGGGATTCAGGTGGACCGGGTAGACGATCTGGATGTCCTTGTTCCGATCGGCAAGCATGCGCAGCGCCGCACAGAATCGCTCGAATGGTGCACCAAAGTTCTCGCGTCGATGCCCGGTCACCAGCACCAGTCGCCGGGATGCATCAAGGAACGGAAAGCCGTTTGCCAGGCGCGTGCGCACTTGGGCATCGGCGTCGATCTGTTGCTTGACTTCGAGCAGGGCGTCAATGCCTGTATTGCCGGTCATCCTGACGCGGATCGGGTTGGCACCTTCGCGCAGCAGCGTGTCGTGCGCCTGCTGCGTCGGAGCGAAATGCCACGTGGCCATGATGTCGGTTACGCGCCGGTTCATCTCCTCGGGCCAGGGCGCGCTCATGTCGCCAGTTCGCAAGCCCGCCTCGACATGGCCGACGGGGATGCTCCGATAGAAGGCCGCCAGCGTGGCGGCCAGTGTCGTGGTGGTATCGCCGTGAACGAGCATGGTGTCGGGCATAAACTCGTCAATGACCGTTTGTACGCCGACCAGCACCCTGGTTGTGATGTCGGAAAGGCTCTGGCCTTTACAGATCACGTTGAGGTCAAAATCCGGGACAATCCTGAACAGGCGCAGCACCGGGTCGAGGAGCTGCCGGTGCTGGCCCGTCACGCATACCCGCAGATCGAATGCCGGTGAACTTCGCAGCCGCCGCATCAGCGGTGCCATCTTGATCGCTTCGGGACGCGTCCCAAACACAGCGAGAACCTTCTGCATGTCGAGACTCCTCGTCCTGCAATCACGCCGGGATATGCTGATCGCCAGTTCGAGAGCAAGGGATGATCGATCGCCTTCCACGCTCCGCACACGCGACGCCTCCACACCCTGGGATATCAAAGCCGGAGGCCAGCACGTCGGGCACGCCGCAACGTCTGTGCCATCTGCGCAAGGTCGGTGGCGTCTCAGCCATTCCGGCGCGCCCCCGTCTGGATAGCGCTTGGATTCCGGTTGATTCCGTATCACGGTTGCAACCGCTCAATCTGCGCCCCACGCTGGCCGTCTGGAATTTCCGGCGGCAGGAAGCGATAAGGCGTTCCACCACTGACAAGAGAATAAGAAGAACTCTTCTTGCTTTTTTTGCGATCTAAAAAAATTCTCGATTTTTGTTCGCCACCAGTCACGAATTAATTGGAGCTGCGAACTGTAAATTCCATGAGGCGGCAATAGGTACGATGAAAATCCAGTCAGGGCATGCGCCCATAGACCACGGCGATGGAGGATTGACGCAAACGGGATGACATCTGGCCACAGCAACGTACTGTGGAGAGGCACCAAGCTTGTTTCCCTGTATTCGTGTCTTCACGACGCATGAATGCAAGAACGCTCTCACGAGCGTTTCTCGATATCGCACATCTGTATCAAGTGTGAGAAAACGCGCAACTATCGACTATCAACGTAGTGAAGAACGGCGCGGTCGCGTACCTTCGCCGCGCGGTCAGTTGCGAAACACTATGGATTTGCTTTCGACTCAACTACTGTTGAAGAGCTTGATCCATCAGTCGCCGGTACCCCGCCACTCATGCCTCAATGGCTTACCACGGCGACCGGACGGTAGTTCCCCCAGGAACGGAGTGGGGATGCTGAACGCCAGTGAGCGACCTGCTACGAAGACGATCTCCGTTCGACGCGTACAGGTCCTCTGACGAAAGGAGAATGCCGGTATGCGTATTCACTCAATCATTGATATCACCAGGCTCAAGCGCAAGCGCCATGCGGTAAAGATCGGCCTGTCATGCGCGATGTCCATCGGTGCGCTACTGCTCGCTGGCTGTGGCGGCGGGGAGAACGATGCCTCCCTCGTTACGCCAACGCGAACCACGCTGGCCGAGGTTCACGTTCCAACTGCGGCCATGTACCTCGTCAGAAACAGTTGACCGTCAGGGGCGCGCAATGGCCGCGCCCTATCCCCCACATCAGCCTCTTTCCAATGAGTTGGATGCAACCGAAGAAAGACTTTGCGGTCGCGCAAGCGTCCGAAATGCTGGCCTTTCTTCTGCCTTTCTTCAATTCCTTGCGCCTATTGGCAAGCACTGGGTTCAATAGCGGGTGAATCTTACAAGCCGATTAGCTTCAATTCGATGTAAGAATTACCGGAGCTTTCGCGTACCTGTTCAAGTTCGCCCTCTCATTGATGAGCCGACAGCGCGGATGATCGCGCCGGCGTCACGATCCCCCGGATTGCCCGGAGAATCACTTTGAACCCGTTTCATAAAAAATAAAGCGAATACCTTCTCTTCGTGAAATGAGTTCTCAAGCTGACATCGTTGTCAGCTAAACGATTTCCCCGACCAAAAATAAACGATTTCGCCAGATGTTTTCTTAGGTCCGGGTGCTAAACTCGTCACATGCGTAAAGCATTCGCTGGATTTCAGGAAAAAATAAATCCTTTCCTTGGATTTCATGCGCTCCACTTTCCAACATCCTGTTCGCACACAAATCGGCCGCGAACCGTCGACCCGATAGCGGTTAAAAACCTCACAACGACGCGGCCTTACAGCGGCGGCCCAGACCCTCTGGCTGCGGGAACCGCCCCTGAACTCTTTTTGGCGGAACAGTCCAACAGTTCCGGATGGTGGAGGCGGGATAGTTGCCCCCCTAAAGGGCTTGTATAAGAGCAGGCCTTTCCTCCTTGTAGGAGACCTCGGGTTGTGTTCAGCGTCGGGCCGTAGTCGGCCACCTGCGGACGCTCGCCCAGGGTTTCAGGCAGACATTCGAACGGCGGATCCACACCAAAAAGCGGGCCTAGCGGCGCATCCCCAACAGCCTGCTCCTTTAGGCCGGTGGCCTCGACGCTGATTCATCGGCCCTGCTCGCCTCCGACCTTCTGCTGCCGCGCGCGCTGGAAGCGCAATGGGAACTAATCGCGCATTCGCTGCGGAACCTGATTTCCTGCGCGGACCGTTCCGCCATCCAAGCCAACTGGGTGGGACATCTGGAGCCTCACCCTCTTCCAGCTCCTGCACCAACCTCTGGATACCTCGCCACTTCCATTGCCGCTACAGGCGAGAGCCCCCGAACCCGCCACCCGGGGCACGCGCCAGATTGACGTGGTGGTGGCTTATATCGACTCCCACCTGAGCGCACCGGTCTCGTTCGAGGACCCAGCCCGCGCCGCCGGCATTAGCGGTCGGACGCTCAACGCACCGTGCCATCGCCATTTCGGCATCGCCGATGGAATTGCTGCGCAACGCACGCCTCGTTGCGGTGCGCCCCGGATGCTGCTCGATCCCGCTGCCGGCGTCACTGGAACCGCACTTGAGGTCGGTCTCGGGCACCTGGGCCGATTTGCCGGCTACTCCGCGGCGCGCTTCGATAAGCAGCCGCGCAAAACTCAGAAGCGGCACGCGTAGCGGCTCAAGGGCAACGCGTGCCCGACGACCTGAAGGCACACGCAACAATCCACGGCGTTCCAGTGCCGCAACACGGTGTTCGATTCCACTTGCGTTTCCCGGCCCAAGATCGTTGCATCATGATGGAAGCGGGGCAGGATTGTATGCGCTGCCCGCCATAACAATAGTGACCGCCAGGAGACCCGATGAACGGTGAAACCACCACCCGGTTGTCCGTGCCCATGCATGGAACAGACTCACGCACCAGATGGCTTGTGTTGACGGTGGCGTGGGCGGCGCTCGTCCTCTCGACCGTCTGCAGACTGGCGTGGGGAACGCTGGCCATTCCGTTGGGACAGTCGCTGACGCTGCCGCTCGCCGCACTCGGCATGTTCGTGACGGCATTCTATGTCGGCTATGTGCTGTCCAACTTCGTGTGCGGGTTTGCAATCGATCGCGTTGGCGGCCGCGTGGCGCTTTCCGCTTCGCTTGTCAGCCTTGCCATCGCTACTTACGCCTTTTCCTACACACCAACGCTCACGGTTGGCCTGGTCTTGCAGGCACTCATGGGGCTGACCGCCGGCGCTGACTACGCGGCAGGGGTGAAGCTGGTGACGACATGGTTTGAGAAGCGTGAACGCGGCCGGGCCGTGGGGCTTCTCATGAGCGCGTCGTCGGTCGCAGTCATCGCGACGAACGCCATCCTGCCGACACTAGTAGAGGCCTATAGCTGGCGCGTGAGCTATCGCCTGCTCGGCGTTCTCTCTGTGTTCCTGGCCGTGGTCTGTGTCGCGGTCCTTCGCGACCGGGTCCCGACTGGCGGTGCAACGCAACCGGGAGAACGCCACACCCACCGTGCTCGCGCGCATGGCCAGATCCTCGCGGACGCGCGCGCATTGATGACAAGAAATTTCGTCCTGCTGGCACTGGCTGGATGTGGTGCGTTCTGGGGGACGCTTGGCTTCACCGCATGGGCAATCCCTCTAATGGTGAAGGCGCATCATGTTTCGCCGGTTCAGGCCGGCTATGTCCTGGCAGTGGCCGGGATTGCGGGCCTGTTCGCGAAGCCCACCATCGGCTGGATTTCCGATTCCTTCGGTGCACGCCGGAAGCTGCTGGCCATTCTGTCACTGATCTTCTTTTGCGCGGCGCTGCTCGCCTTCGGCCAGGGCGATGATCTGGCCACGTTCCGCCTGGCCGCCCCTTTTATTGGTGTCGGGGCCTTCGTTTACAGCCCGCTGCTGGTCACGATGGTCGCCGAGCAGACGGGTCCGTCGAGGGCCGGCTCGGGGGCAGGCGTCGCCAACGCCGCGTGGCAGTTAGGTTCCGCGCTGTCCCCGGCACTCGTCGGCCTGGTATTCCAGGCACAGCATTCCTTCCCGTTGGCGTTCGCGGTGCTTGCCGCCGGGCCGCTCTTCGGGGCCCTCTGCCTGGCATTTATCAAGGAAGGCCAACGCCAGTGAATGGCGCGCAGCTTCTGACAACCACCGAGGTATAAGCAGCCATGAAACACATTACCCATATCACCGAAAAACTGTGGATTCCGCACAAGATCGAAGGGTCGGAAGGGTTTGAATTCATCTTCGACATCCTGGCCGGGGAATACACGGACGCATACTCTGTCGATATCGTTCGCGTTGCAGAAGGCGGCTACTCACCACCGCACATCGACCCTGACAATCACGCGTTCTACATCCTCGGTGGCGAAGCCGAGATCGACATCGCCGATGTCTGCCATCGTGCCACGGCCGGTGCGGTCGTCCGCATCCCGCGCGGCGTCGTCCATGCCGTTCGCAATGCCGGACAGCGAGATCTGGTGTTATTGACCATCTACGATCCGCCCCGCGTACGCAAATCCCAGGATGGGGCCGTGCCACCCACGGACCATGTGGGGGCAAACTGATCCGCATGGTCAGGCATGCCCCCCTCGCGCAAGAGCGAGGGGAGTCGATCAGTGCACGACCTTCTTCCGCAAGCAGTTCCTGACTGACCGTCCGGCAGTCCGCAGATTCCGATACGCTAACAAGAGCGGCGCCCTCCCGGTTATCCGAGGGGCGCCGTTGTGTTTGTCTGGCGACGTCGCTACGTCCCCAGATCACCCTCATCAGCGCCCCGCGGGCGCATGCTGTCAGGGCACGGTCGATGCGACAGGCTTGTCCGACTGCACGATACTCTCCCAGCGCTCGGCGCGATGGGAACCATCGCAATAGGGCTTGCTGGCGGACAACCCGCAACGACAAAGCGAAAAGATGCCCTTGTGGGGGTAGCGGTTGCCATCGGCATCGACCAATTCGAACTCGCCGGTCACATGGAGAGGCCCTGAGTTCAGGACGCGGATGTTGGTAGTAGACATGGAAACTCCGGACGCTCGAGTCGTCCTTAACGGGTTGGCGCCCGCAGTGGCGCACGCGGACAACTGCTGAAGCCGGCCTCGTGATGCGAGGCATCGCAGAATGGCGGGCGCCTGGTGTGGCCGCAGCGACAAAGCAAGCATGACTTGCGTCGACGAAACGGTACGCCGGCCTCGTCGACCAGCTCAAAGTCACCGGCGACCTGCAATGGGCCGTCGTCGCCCAGGGTAATCGTGGTAGTCATGATTCAGTCCTCATTACGCTGGGAAGCCAGACCTCACGCAGTGCTCCTCGCGCCCTGAGCCCCGGGGTGGACGACGTCCACCTTTTCACCCAAAGCGTGAAAGTCGCCCCGGCAGCAAACCAGAGGCCGCTCGTCAGTGCGCTGGATCTTCAGGGTTTCACCCACCAGGATGGTGTGGTCGCCGCCGTCGTAGGCAGCCCAGCGCCGGCAGACAAACCAGCCCATCGTGCCTGTCAGAACGGGCGCGCCTTCGTGCCATTCGTAGGCCGGGTTCCAGGGTTCTGGCATGCGATTGGCGAAATAGTGACCAAGGAATGCCTGACGCTCGCCGAGGATGTTGATGGCGTAAGGCCGGTCGGCTCCCAGAAGCGCGTGCGACTTGGCTGTCTTGGCGATGCTCACGGCGACCAGTTGCGGCTCGATGGATACCGCGGCAAAGGAACTTGCCGTCATGGCGTGCATACCGCCCAGGCCGTCGTCCATCGACACGACGGTCACACCCGTCGTGAAGGCACGCAGGCCCTTGCGGAACTCTTCCGGATCAATGTGTTGGGATTGAGTCATATCGTCTCCTGGGTTCTCCTCGAAATCGGGTACATATGCCTATCGTCGCAAGCGGCAACTCCACGGACAAGACAGAACGGTGGAAAGCGACGTTCCGCCAGGGGAACAGCCTGCAGCCCTCCAGATCGCAGGCCGCCGTCATGGCAAACACCGGTTGACGCCAGCCCCGGGCCGCCGCTATAGACAGAACAGCTTCTGTCACGACACTGCAACGACTTCCGGCTTGCGCCCCTATTGACGATGGAATTGGTCGACATCCGAGTATTCGCAAAAATCAGCGAACTGATGAGTCTCAGCGCTGCGGCCAATGTGCTGGGCATGCCGAAGTCGTCGGTCAGCCGAAGCCTGACCCGACTGGAGAAGCACCTGGGCGTCGCGTTGCTCTATCGAACCAACCGGAAACTGGCCCTGACCGAAACCGGCCTGCTGTTCGCTGAGGACGCACACCGCATCCTTTCCAGCATCGAGGAAGCGGAACAGAAGGTCGGGCAGGTCAGGCTCACACCACGGGGACTGTTGCGCGTCAGCGCGCCCGTCACGCCGGGGCAGTGGATGCTCGCGCCGCTCATCGCTGAGTATCTGACGCGCTATCCGGAGATGAACGTTGCTCTGACGCTCACGAGCCACAAGGTCGAGCCGATGGCCGAGGAGATCGACGTGGTCATCCGGACGGGGGAACTTGAAGACAGCCGTCTGGCCGCGCGACGGCTGGGCACCGTGGCACTGAAGCTGGTGGCCACGCCGGCCTACCTCAAGGCACATGGAACACCAGAGGTTCCGGCGGACCTTGTCGGACACGCCCTCCTGGATATTTTTGCCGGCAACGTTGAATGGCGCATGGACAAGGATGCCGAGACCGAATCCGTGCGGGTCCATACGCGCTTTTCGGCCAATGACACCAGCACCATCCGCACTGTGCTGCTGAATGGCACCGGCATCGGCTGGCTGCCCGACTATCTCTGCCAGGAAGATCTCGCGGCCGGCACGCTGATTCACGTGTTGCCTGGGTGGGGACGCGGCAAACGCGATATCCATGCCGTGTTCCCACAGCATCGAACGGTATCTCCGAAGGTCCGTTCCTTCGTGGATTTTCTCTGCGAGCGATTCGGGGATCTGGGCAAGGCCGGCGGTCCGCGGTCGGGCACGTCGGCGGCACGATAGCGACGTGCGGGGGTCGCGATCAGTCCACGGCGACCTTTCCCGTGCGGACCAGGCGCTTCCAGCGCTCGACATCGCCCTGGACGGTCCGGGCAAATACCTCCGGCGTGGAGCCGACCGCCTCCATGAACTGGGTATGCAGCGTTGCGCGAACGTCCGGCTGGGACAACGCCCGTGCGATCTCGCCTTGCAGGCGCCTGATGATCTGGACCGGCGTGCCGGCCGGCGCGATGATCCCCATCCAGGCGTTTGCCTCGACGCCGGGCATGCCAAGCTCGTCGAGCGTCGGCACATTGGCCATCACGGATGATCGCTTTGCCGACGCCACCGCGAGAGCATGGAGCTTTCCCGCCTGCACCTGCGCGGAGACTGCCTGCTCCGGCAGGCACGCCATGTCGACTTCGCCACTGATTACCGCGAGCATGGCCTGGGGCGTGCCGGAATAGGCAACCCGCGTCATGCGCGCACCGCTTCGCTGCGCAACCAGCTCCATGCAGAGGCGGTTGACGGAGCCCGCGCCGATCGCGGCATAGGTGTATTTCCCTGGCTCCTTAGCGAGCCGCCCCATCAATTGCCCCAGGTCCTTCACTTCGAGCGTACTGCGTACGACCAGGACATTGGCCTGGGTGACGGCGAGCGACACCAGCGCCAGGTCCCTGCCGGGTTGGTAGGGCAGACGCTTTTGCAGTATGGTGTCAGCGCCAATCGGCCCGGGAGGTGTGATGCCGATCGTATAGCCGTCGGGAGGCGCCTTCGCGATAACATTCACGGCGATCGCACCGCCCGCACCCGGCTTGTTTTCCACCACCAGGGTCGCGCCGAGCCTGGTGTGCAATGCATCGGCCACGATACGTGCGAGGACGTCCGGGGTCGAGCCGGGCGTGGACGGCACCACCAGCTTTATCGGCCGGGCCGGCCAGTCTTCGGCGTGCGCCGTCAGGCAAGCGCAAAGCGCCAGGATCGCGCCGGTAACCTTCCAGGCCAGCGGCCGGCTTGCGTGCTTGCTCATGTTCACTCAAGGTCAGAGGGTTGTCATGGCCGACTCAGCCAGCCTTGCGGCGACGCGGCGGATCGTAGATCGCGAGAAACTCCAACGGGTCGCCGCCCACGTTATGCACCGCATGCAAAGACCCTGTCGGCACCTTCACGATGTCGCCCTGCCGAAAGTCGATGGGTTCGCCATCGACCGTGAGGCGCCCCTGTCCCGCGAGAATGACAAAGGCATGCCGGCCCAGATCCGTATGCGCCGCGGAAAAGCCTCCGGCCGCGACGCGCATCAGGTCAACGCTATAGGCATCGGAATGTTCCTCGCCGACAAGCATGGGCTTCAGTTCATAGCCCTGGACACCTGGCGCCTCGAAGGCTCTCCAGGCCATCGCGTCGGCATTCATGACTTCGGGGGCGTGCTTCGCCATCGGCTCTGCTTCGCGGCGACATGCCAGGTCCGGTGCTTGATCGGGCCCGGAGGCGTCAGCCTCCAGTGCCATGGGCGTGTCATGGATGGCGAGAAGCCACATGGGCGTGGCCTCCGCGTTGCGAATTGCATGGCGAACACCTCGGGGGATCTTGATGACCGCGCCCTGGCAAAACGCGCTCTGCGCGCCGGCGAGCGAAGCGACGCCCTTGCCCTCCATCACAAAGAACGCCTGGTTATGCGAACTGATGCGCGATCCGATCTGCCCATGGGCCTGTAGCCGGGCTAGTCCGAGCGTATACGCATCGGTGTACTCCTTGCCGATCAGCCCGGCATGAAATGCGTCGCCTTCCGGCGCCGCGCTCATGGGCGACCAACGTGTGCAAGATGTTGTGGTGACGACATTCATTGGATTGGACTCTCGCAAGAATGCTGGGCGTATGCCCCGGTTTCAGAACAGATGTTTGATGCCGATATTGCCGGCCGTCGACCTTGGATTTCCGGCACCGACGGAATTGGCGGGCTGTTGCACGCCGCCGCTGCCCAGCGCATACATCGACCCGTTGCGGTTCTCGATCGTGCCGACAGAGCCATACAACGTCGTGCGACGCGACAGCGCATACTCGCCGCCCACGGCGAACCACCACGCGTTCCTGTTGCCGGGATCCACCTGATATGCGGAGCGGTCGTTCACGTAGGCCGCCTGGGCAATGGCGGTGAAGCGGCCGATGGGAACACGGACACCCACGTTAGCCAGACTGAACTCGCTCCGCGTCGCCTTGAAGCTGTCCGTGGCACGGGTCAACGCTCCGGTACAGGTCGAGCAGGAGTTCTTTTCGTCGGTGTAGCCCAGATAGAGCTTCACCAGATGAAAATCGTAGCTGCCACCCAGCGAATAGGAAGTGATCTGGCCCGTGGCACCGGTGCCGGCCTCCTGCCGACCCCAGGCAGCATTCAAGTCCCACGGTCCCTGGAGAAAGCGTGCCGATGCACCGTAGGTGCTGCCCAGTTGCGGAGACTTCTCCCCTGGTGCCACCAGCACCGAGAACGACACCGATTTCCACTCTTCGGGCGAGTAGTACTTGATGGCATTGTCGGCACGCGCGGAGACGACCTGCGGAATCACTTGCTGGGCCGCCGTCGCGCCGCTGCGGGTCAGCGAAATGAGACCACCGCTGCCCATCCAATAGAAGGCATCGACAAAGGAGTTGGTCAGCGAAACGGGCGTTGGCTGACGCCCCAGCAGCAAGCTGCCGGCGTCCCGCTTGATGAGACCCACCGCCGCCTCGCGGCCGAACAGGCGGCCGCCCTGGCCCATCTGCCCATCGTCCGCACTGAAGCCACCCACCAGACGGAACGTGGCGCTGAGGCCCTGACCGAGGTCCTCGGTCCCATCGATACCCCAACGACTACCCGCATCTCCACCGGAGACCACGCGCGTCTGCGTACCCTTGCCTGCGCTGCTCACTTCGACGCCTGCATCGACAATGCCGAACACCCGCACACCTGACTCCGCATATACCTTGCCGAAGCAAAGCGCGGACAAAAGAATGAAATTCCAAGCAATCGCCTTTGCTCTGAAGTCTTCCAAAATTGGCTCCTCCGTGCATCTAGTTCTTGTGGTGTCTCGATTTGTGAGGCGCTTCGGACCATGCGCCGCGCTTTGGTCTTGCTATCGAACGATCCAAGTCTAATTGCCGACGAATCCGCGAGAAAGACCGCGCCATGGTCCATCATGTTCCAGCCACGGAACGGAATTCTGTACATCTGGTCTCGGACAATCACGGCTGATGAGTCAGCCGACGCTTTTCAGTGCGACAGCCTGGAGCAGTGGTTAGTGGCGCTCGGTAGGCCACTCTTCCAATGCTTTCGTGTCAGGAGGACTAATCGACGAGGCCGCGATCGTTGCCGGCAAGGATCCCGACCACTACCGCCGTGACCTCTTGTCGAAGGCACCGCGTCTGCGAGCGGGTTATGGAGTTGGCTGCGACAAGGCCGGCTGGGCGAACCGCTCAGGCGCAGAGCCGCGGGGGAACGGCGCGGCCGTGGCATTGCCGTGCATGAGTCGTTCAACACTTACATCGCGCAGGTGGCCGAGGTGACAGTCAAGCCGGACGGCAGCTATAAGGTCGACCGTGTGGTTTGCGCCGTTGACTGCGGTCTTGTCATCAATCCAGACGTGATCGTCGCGTAAATGGAAGGTGGCATCGGCTTTGACCTGAGTGCAGCGATGCATGGCGCCATCACTCTCAAGGTTGGCATCGACAACGGCAAAAACGGATGACGAGGGACCTCCAACTAGGGCCTGCCAAATGGCCGTTATCACCTGGAAGCTGTCGCTGTGGTCACACACGGTCGTACGACCGCAACGGGTCCGTTCTGAGCCATCTGGCTTGGGTCGACAAGGCGCCACGTCACCTGTACAACAGCGCCCGCAGGTCCGACGGATCGCTACGGCACATCATCAGCGAACGTGGGCATCGGCAAAGGCACGCAATTGCGTCAGGTCGGTCTTGGCCGCAGGCCATGTTGCTGCAGGTCCGGTCCGAGCGCCAACTGAGTCGGGTAAGGACGCGCCGTTGCCGGCCCGTCCTCCCCTACAAGCTCGTACTCATTCGTTGGCTGGGACAAATCCGTCCGCAGTTGCAGTAATGGGAAAAAGGGCTGGAAGCGGGCGCCCAACGCCCGAAAAACTAATGAAATGGCACGCGGCTTCTGGATTGTGAAATCAAACAGCACTTCACCCGCAGAGACGGAAAGTGTGCCGTTTGTGCGAAGGGTACTTCAGCACCTGTTAAGCGCATGATCAACGCCTCAGGCTACTAGGTGTGGCGAGCCGAAGTCGAAGCGATCCTGCATCTTTCAAGGCGAGGGCTTTGCTGTTGACCCGAGCATCATCAACGCATCCGCGCTTGCAGATCATCCATTTCTTCCAGCAGGTCGGCCACCAAAGCGGCAAGTTCCGGGACGGCTTCAAAGTCACGCTCCAACTGACGCATGCGCCTCGCCCGTAGCAGGCTGGCGCTGGAAAACCGCCAGACGCCAGCGACACTTACGGCATGGGGGAACAAGCCCTCATCTACATGCCGCTTGAGCCACTCTGGTTCTACCATGCAGGCTGCCGCCACCTGCTCCAGAGTTAGCCAAGCATCGTCCATCCGGTAGGCGATGAGAACGTCATTATCAGACATGGGTCAGGCTCTCCTGTCCGGGCGCGGATCAAAGGGCAATTCCCGCGCCATGGTTTCATAAAGCTCCCGCGATTTGGGGGTGTTCGCCGGCGGCAACACCACCTGGATGTCCAGCAGCAGATCGCCAGGTGGGTTGGCGGGAATGCCCTTGCCGCGCACGCGTAGCTCGCTGCCGCTCTGGGCGCCAGGGGGAATGCGCACCTTCAGTTCGCCACCAGGTAAATCGATGGGCACCACCGCCCCCAGCGCCGCCTCCCATGGCGCCACCGGCAGGGTGAGGTGTAGATTGCGCCCCTTCACCTTCAGTTGATCGTGCGGATTGAAATGCACCTCGAGAAAAAGATCCCCCGCCGGTGCTCCGCCGATCCCCGGCGCCCCCTGCCCGACCAGACGGATGAGCTGCCCCTCGCTCACGCCTTTGGGAATCTTCACGCTGAGGGTCCGGCTCCTCAACTGCACCCTGCCCTGCGCGTCCATGCTTGGCACCCGCAGCGAAAGTTGACGGGTGGCGCCGGTAAAGGCGTCCTCCAGGTCCAGCCGCACCTTCGCATGGTGATCCACACCGCGTGACTGGATGCTGCCACCGTGTGTATGGAAGCCGCGGTGTCTGTCCCCCACATGGCCAAACAGCTCGGCGAAGAAGTCGCTGAAATCGGCCTCTTCCTGGGGCGAGAAGCCCCGACTGGAGAACTCGAAACCGGTGTCCCAGTCCGGCGGCGGACGGAACTCCTGGCCGGGCTGATAGCCGCGACCCAACTGATCGTACGCAGCGCGCTTTTCCGGGTCGGAGAGCACAGAGTAGGCCTCGTTGAGCTCCCTCATGCGCAGCTCGGCATCCGACTCCTTGGAAACGTCCGGATGGAACTTGCGCGCGAGCTTGCGGAACGCCTTCTTGATGTCCTCCGCCGTGGCATCGCGTGTCACCCCCAGCGTCTTATAGTAGTCGTGGAACTCCATGCGTGCTCCCCTTTTCCGGTCTCGAGGGCTGCCCTTCTCCCCCGGAAGAATGATGGCGAATATCAGTCAAATCAAGAACTTGAAATCCCCAAGCGAAGCCTTACCATTGCAACCGGAGACGTCAGAATATGGCGCCCGCACGAAAACAAATGCTGCTGTCACCAAGCAAGCCGACACTGGCAACACTGAAGCGGCACTGACGCCGCCAGTGAATGTGTACGAGGACGCCGCAGGCATCACCCTGTGGTGTGCCCAAGGACAAGCTGGTCGTGCAGGTGCAAGGCGATATCCTGACCATCAAGGGCGAAGTCGCTCTGGATCTGCCGGAAGGCATGGGAGCCAGTTACGCGGAGGTCTCCCTGCCCCGTTACCGGCGGCGTGTTCACACTATCCAAGGAACTAGATCCCGAAAATGTCGTCGCCGAGTTCAACCACGGCGTGCTCAAACTGCGCATCCCGAAAGCCGATTCCGCGCAACCGAGCCGCATTGAGGTCAAGGTGACGTGATGTAAGCCGAGCGGGCGGTGGGCATCACCCATGGCTGCACACACGTAGGAGGGCTGACATGAAGATGGAATCATTGAAAAGAGTTCCAGTTTTCGCCCCGTTGAACAGGGAGGGGCCGAGGATGCGACTGATCGAACCGGATGAACAACAGAACTTTCTTGCGGTATTGCAGCGTAATGGTCTGGCAGCAGGTGATTTTGAGCTCCTGGAAACGGATACAACTGACCCAAAGGGCGACGAGAACTTCGGCTTACAGGGCTACGTCACGGTAACCAGACGAACGACACGAGTCACAAGGGAATACCCATCGGCTATCAAACCGATTGGCTTCAGCATTTCAGGGAAGATCTCGAAGCCGGCATCTTCGATAAATCCGAATGAGATCCTGAATGCTCTTGGGGCGGCAGGTGGAATAGGACTGCCTGCCCAATTGATTACTCACCTGGAAGCAGGCATATCCAGACGACGCGCGTGTAGCTGGAGGAACAGATTCTCCAGCCCCTAGCCAAGAGGTCCTACCATGATTTTGTATCACACTGCCCCTGATTCCCCGGTCATCGAAATTTCCGTCGAAGGCAAAATCACCGACCACGATCTGCGCGAGGCCATCGAGCGCATGCGTGGTGATCTCGAACTGAACGGCAAAACCCGCGTGCTCGAACGCATCGAGCATTTCACCGGCATTGAGCCAAAGGCGCTATGGACCGACATGACGCTCGGCGTTTCCGTGGCCCGGAGGATCACGCGCGCCGCCGTCGTGGCCGACGCGGGCTGGATCCGCGCTTCGATGCATCTGGCGCGGTTCTTTACGAAGGCCGAAGTCAAGGCATTCCACGTCAACGAGTTGGAGCAGGCGCGCGCCTGGATCAACGCCTGAGCGAGGCGGCTTAACGAGCGTCCGCGCAAGACGCTAGGACTCGTTCTACACGAACAGCTACAACCACAACGTCGGCAACAACACGGCGTCCCTTTCCAAGACCTTCTAACCTTGAGCCACCTTGGCGGGCCCGCCCCGCTTCCCGAGCCCGGTGCGGTCATGTCGTCGCATCGGACGGGTACACCGTAACGTTGCTCAAAGCCATCTGTCATCCATTGGAATGCGTCGGCCAGTCCCAGGTCATCCAGCATCGGGGGGCGAAGATCGGCTGCAATGCGTCGAACCGATGTGGCCATTGCGTCGATTTGCCCGGTTAGGTCGCCAATGGACCCCAGGCGTCCTCGAATGGACTCCGGAACATACTGAATCAGTTCCATTTCGTGAAGCGCGAGCGACATTTTCAGCGCCACAATCTGCTGGCCCAGATCGCCGTGGAGTTCGCGCGCAACGCGCTTCTGCTCATTCTCCCGCGCTTGCTGTACCAGCGCCGACGCTGCCGCCGCGCGCTCGAGTTCCTCCAGCCGATGCCGCTGGGTGAGGTCACGTGTAATCTTCGCGAATCCGAGCAAGGCCCCCTCGTCGTCGTGGACCGCGGTGATAACAACGTTTGCCCAGAACCGGCTCTTGTCCTTGCGCACACGCCAGCCTTCGTCCTCCACGCGACCCTGCAGCGCAGCAACGGCCAGCAATTGCTCCGGCTTGCCTGCGGCGAGATCCTCGCCGGTATAGAAGACGTAAAAATGCCGGCCGACGATTTCCTCCGGGGAGTAGCCCTTTGCGCGCTGCGCACCGGGATTCCAACTCGTCACGTTTCCCGACGTGTCGAGCATGAAAATCGCATAATCCTGGACCGCATCGATTAGCAGCAGCCTCAGCCGGTGCGCACAAGTGTTCCTAAGAATACGCCGCCAGCACGCTCACAGCTAAAGCAAGCTCGTTTCCGCGAGAAGTTAGCGATGCCACACAAAATAAAGTGATTCGCTGGATTCGGCTCAATCAAGAGAAACGGCCGAATTGTCCAGCGAATTACTTGGGCTGACAATCGTGAAAGACGTGAGAAGCCCCCGCCTCAGGTCACCGGCGCCGGATTGAACAACGCCAGCGCGTTGTGCAGCTTGTGGTGCTCCGCCCAGGTCTTCCTGCGGCCACTGGCCACATCGATCATCAGGTGGAACAACTCCCAGGCCACGTCCTCGATCGTGGCTTCGCCCGTGGCAATGCGGCCCGCATTCACGTCCATCAGGTCATGCCAGCGGCGCGCCAGGTCACTGCGCGTCGCGACCTTGATCACGGGCACTTCGGCCAGGCCGTAGGGCGTGCCGCGTCCGGTCGTGAACACGTGCAGGTTCATGCCGGCGGCCAGCTGCAGCGTGCCGCAGATGAAGTCGCTCGCCGGCGTGGCCGCATAGATCAGCCCCTTCTGCCTGAGTTTCTCGCCTGGCGACAGCACACCAGTGATCGGCGCGCTGCCCGACTTGATGATCGAGCCCATCGCCTTTTCCACGATGTTCGACAAACCGCCCTTCTTGTTGCCGGGGGTCGTGTTGGCGCTGCGGTCCACGCGGCCGCGTTCGAGGTAGCGGTCGTACCAGGCCATCTCGCGGATCATCGCCTCGGCCACTTCGGGCGTGGCGGCACGCGCGGTGAGCTGGTCGATGCCGTCACGCACTTCGGTCACTTCGGAGAACATCACGCTGGCGCCGGCACGCACCAGCAGGTCGGTGGCAAATCCCACGGCCGGATTGGCCGTTACGCCGGAGAACGCGTCGCTGCCGCCGCACTGCACGCCGACCACGAGGTCCGACACCGGGCAGGTTTCGCGCCGGCGTGCGTTCAGGCGCTCCAGGTGAGTCTCGGCCATCGTCATGATCGACGCGATCATCGACGCGAAACCCACGTGCTGCTCATCCTGCAGGCAGACCACGCCGACCTGCACCTCGCCCGCGCCGGTCTGGATCGGGATGGTGCCCGCCGGCATCAGGCGGTCCGGCTGCAGCTTCTCGCAGCCCAGGCTGACCATCATCGCGGTGCCGCCGAAATTGGGATTGAGCGCGATATTGCGCAGCGTGCGTATCGGGATGACGGCATCGGGCGCGTCGATGGCCACGCCGCAGCCGTAGGTGTGCTCCAGCCCGACCACGTCGTCGACATTGGGATAGCACGGCAGCAGTTCTTCGCGGATGCGCCGCACGGCATGCTCGACCACGCCCGACACGCACTGCACGGTGGTGGTGATGGCCAGGATATTGCGCGTGCCGACCGAACCATCCGGATTGCGGAAGCCCTCGAAGGTATAGCCTTCGAGCGGCGGCAGCGGCGCCGGCACGCGCGTGCCGACCGGCAGGTCGGTCAGGCCCGGCGCCACGGGCATCTCGATCACCCGCTCGTTGACCCAGCTGCCACGCGGCAGGTCTTTCAGCGCATAGCCGATCACCACGTTGTAGCGCACCACCGCATCGCCCTGCTTCAGGTCCGACAGCGCGACCTTGTGCCCCTGGGGCACGGCTTCGCGCAGGACCAGCCCGCACGGGAACGCCGTGCCGGCCGGCAGGCCGCCATCGTTGGCGACGATGGCCACGTTGTCTTCCGGATGGATGCGGATATAGAGCGGAGCCTGGACTGGCTGGGCGGCCGGGGCGCGCGAATCGTGTTCTGACATGCTGTGCTTCCTGCGGTTATTGCGGGTGCCTGAGTTCCACGCGGCGGATGTCCTTGACGATCACCAGGTAGCTCAGCACCGTGACCAGCGCGTGGACCCCGACGAACACCAGGGCGCCGTTGAAGGATCCGCAATTCTGCCGACTGACATATGTCGTCGTATGACTTAGATTATAAGGATACGACTGGCATGCCGTAGTGCGCGTTTACCCTAAATCCTCCGGCTGATGCGCAGCAGCCCTTCTCTTTCCTTACAGGCCTTACTTTCATGCCGTCTCCTTCCCGAGGAAGATCCCGTGGTTTTCCCGGAATTCGCTTCATTGCCACTTGTCTACTTGCGCCTAGTTGTACGATGACGTACATTGATAACGCCTAGCAGGAACGCGGAAGCCGCCCTGCCCGATCCATCACCCATTGCCGGTCCCGGCGCCAGGATGAGAGACATGACGACACCGCAAGAACTGAAGCAGATCATTTCGGAAGGCCTGCTGTCCTTCCCCATCACCGACTTCGACCAGCAGGGCAACTTCCGCCCTGAGACCTACGTCAAGCGCCTGGAATGGCTGGCGCCCTATGGCGCATCGGCACTGTTCGCCGCCGGCGGCACGGGCGAGTTCTTCTCGCTGACGCCGGACGACTACTCCAACGTGATCCGCACCGCGGTCGAAACCTGCGCAGGCAAGGTGCCCATCCTGGCGGGTGCCGGCGGCCCGACCCGCGTGGCCATCGCGTATGCGCAGGAAGCCCAGCGCCTGGGCGCCAAGGGCGTGCTGCTGATGCCGCACTACCTGACTGAGGCCTGCGAGGAAGGCATTGCCAACCACATCGAAGAGGTCTGCAAGGCCGTCAATATCGGCGTGATCGTCTACAACCGCGCCAATTCGCGCATCGGCGCCAACCTGCTGGAACGCGTGGTGGACCGCTGCCCCAACCTGATCGGCTTCAAGGACGGCGTTGGCGAGATCGAAGCGATGGTGCGCGTGCGCCGCAAGCTGGGCGACCGCCTGGCCTACCTGGGCGGCCTGCCGACCGCAGAAGTCTATGCCGCGGCCTACAAGGCGCTGGGCGTGCCCGTGTACTCGTCCGCCGTGTTCAACTTCATCCCGCGCACCGCGATGGAGTTCTACCGCGCCGTTGCCGCCGATGACCACGCCACCATCGACCGCCTGCTCGACGAGTTCTTCCTGCCCTACCTGGATATCCGCAACCGCCGCCAGGGCTATGCCGTGAGCATCGTCAAGGCTGGCGCCCGCCTGGTCGGCCATGACGCGGGCCCGGTGCGTGCGCCGCTGACGGACCTGACCCGGGATGAGATGGAGCAGCTCGACGCGCTGATCCGCAAGCTCGGCCCGCAGTAACGTCGCCCCGGAGCACGGGACACGAACCGGATACCCCGCCTTGTGCGGGGTTTTTCCTTTTGAGACGGGCATCATCGAACCCTTGTCGGCAGTGACACCCGCGGCCATGCGCACAGGCATGGCCTTTCGTCATTTGCGGCAGCCCCGAACGGAATAAATGCTGGCCGCCAGGCGTTTAGTCAGACGTACCAGAATTCGCCGTAACGCCCTGGAAATGCCAGAACCATTTCATCGATGCGACGCCGGGAGAACATCATGTCGAGTCGAATTCTTGCGGCGCTGCTTGCCGCATTCATGCTCGCCGCTTGCGGCGGAGACGGGGAAGACTCCGGCACCGCGTCCGGATCCGGCATGGCGGGCGGCGCAAGCGCTCCCGGATTCCAGCCGACGCCCGGCACGGGCGGGACCGGCGGTGGCGCGGGCGGGACTGGCGGAGCAGGGGCCGGGTCCGGAATGTAGTAGGCGGACGATGCCTCGATTGAATACCGGCCGAATGAACCGGCGCATTTCAGCAGTGGAGAACAGCCATGTCATATCGCTTAGCCAGTTGGGCAGCAGGCGCCGCAGTGGCGCTGGGCGCATGTGCGACGCTGCAACCGGTCCAGACCGCGCAGAAAATGGCAGGTAGCCCCGAAAGCTCCGTGCGTGCGACCTTCGGCGAGCCCACCGAGGTCTACAAGCTCGCCGATGGCACCACGCGCTGGATCTATTCGCATCAGCCCCTGGGATACGAGGTCTACGCCGCCGATTTCGATGTCAACGGAAAACTCGTGAACTTCCGCCAGATGTTGACCGAGCAAACGATCTACGAGGCCAGGCCAGGGGTATGGACCAAGCGCGACGTGGCCGAGCGCTTCGGCCTGCCGCGCGAGCCCGTCCAGTACTACCCGCTAATGAAGCGCGAGGCATGGTCGTACCGGCTCTACGCAAGCGGCTACCAGCCGGCCCACTTCAGCGTCTACTTCGACGACCAGGGCGTGCTGGATCGCACGATGATCATTGTGGACTCGTATGGCGGCGACCGGCGGCGCCGGTGAGCTTGCGCAAGCTCGTCACCTGGCGGTTGCCTGAGCCTACCGGGCGCCTGGAACGCCTGGTGCCGTGCCACACCCATGCCAGCCCCGCCAGGCAAAGCCGCCACGGGCTGGCACCCACCCTGTCCTCCTAATCCCTCAGTCGTCCCAAGGGAATCGACGTTCCCGGCAGCGATGGCTCGAAGAAATGCCGCGTGCTCTTGTGCGGAAGAAGCCCGCCGCAAGCCACGGTTCGCAGGATGCAACCGGCATCGAATGGCTTCCCCGAGTTCCAGTCGCGCACGCAAACGCGCGGATCGCCATAGCACAGCTGGATGCATGGCAAGCGCTTGAGCCCAAGGCGCATGGCGGCACGCAAGCGGTGATTTCCGTCCATCACGATGCCGTGCGATGCCTCCACCGGGATGGGCGCCAGCCAGCAACCGTCGCTGGCGATCAGCTCGGTGAGCATCCATACCCCCTCCAGGTCGACCTGCTCTGACTGCCGGAAAAAGGATACCGGCTGCAGGGTGACGACATAGCTGCCGGCTTCCGGCATCGACACGGGCATCTGCGAGATCTCGTTCATGGTGTCTGCGAATGGTTGGTATCTGGCCATGCCAGCGGCATCTCCAGTCGCCAGCAAGTTTCAAGCAGATCAAAATGTCCTCACAATCTACTTGATAACGCTTCTCATTTGCAATAGTCTCTTTACTCCACTTCGGCTCTGCCGACCAACCCGTCCCATGCGAACCGATCCTTGCAGATCGCGCGGCAGGGACACCTGAGGAAGCTTGAACCATGCCGGTCTCCGGTCAGACTGCCGCAGCAATCCGCAGCAACATCATCAGAAGACCACGCCTGCCGTCGCCAGCCACCCCCTGTCCGGCTCTGCCGTCGGCACGTGCGCTGGCACCATCGCTGGCGGTAGCCGGCCTGCTGGCGTTGGCCAACATCGATCCCGTGCTGGCTCAGGATGCCGGCAACGCTCCTGCGCAGACGCTGCCGGAGGTCCGGGTAACGGCCGACGCTTCGCCGGAAGACCTGCCGGCGCCGTATGCGGGCGGCCAGGTCGCGCGTGGTGCGCGCCTCGGCGTGCTAGGCAACACCAGCATCATGAAGGCGCCATTCAACGTCAGCAGCTACACCGCGCAGATGATCCAGGACCAGCAGTCGCCGACCGTGGCCGACGCGGTCAACAAGGACCCATCGGTGCGTTTCACCGGCTTGCCCGGCGGCAATATCGACAACTTCTACATCCGCGGCTTCCCTGTCGGCGAAGGCAACACCGGCGAAATCGCCTTCGACGGCCTGTACGGCGTGGCGCCGAACTACCGCGTCTTCACCGACTATGTGGAACGCGTGGAAGTCATCAAGGGTCCGGCCGCCATGCTGTATGGCATGTCCCCCAACAGCGGCGTCGGCGGCGTGATCAACATCGTGCCCAAGCGCGCGCACGAGGACCTGGCTTCCGTGACGGCCAGCTACGCATCGGACACGCAGTTGGGTGGACACGTAGACGTGAGCCGCCGCTTCGGCGAGTCGCGCGAATGGGGCGTGCGCTTCAACGGCAGCTACTACCAGGGCGACACGCCCATGGACAACCAGTCTCGCCAGGCCGCCATCGGCGCATTGTCCCTGGACTATCAGGGCAAGCGGCTGCGCGCTTCGCTGGACGTGATCGGCCAGCAGGAAAAGCTCGATGCGCCGGGCCGCGCCTTCATCATGGGGCCCGGGCTGCAGTCCATCCCCGGGGCACCGGACGGCAGGCGCAATGTCACGCAGCCGTGGGAGTGGACGCGCGGCACCGACGAATCGCTGCTGTTCCGCACGGAATACGACATCACCGACCAGCTCACCGTCTTCGCCGATGCCGGCGGCGGCTGGACGCAGCTTTCGCGGCTGTTCGGCACCACGCCGCAGATCCTCAACGCGCAGGGCGATACGCTGAGCACGCCCACCTACTACAAGTTCAAGGTCGATCGCGCCACGTACGATGCCGGCCTGCGCGGCCGCTTCCACACCGGCCCCGTGCGCCATGCCGTGACTTTCCAGGCTAGCGCCTACGCCGACAGCCTGGACCGCGCCAACACCACCGGCACGCCAGTGGCATCGAACCTCTACAACCCGGTGGGGCGGCCGGCCCAGGACCTGCCCGCGCCGGCCAGCGTGCCCAGGGTCTCTGACAACGACCAGACCGGCTTCTCGCTGGCCGACACCCTATCCGCCCTGGACGACCGCGTGCTGCTGACGCTGGGCGTGCGCCAGCAACGCATCCGCTCGCGCAACTTCAGTCCGGCAGGCGCGGTGACCTCGTCCTACGACGAAAGCGCCACCACGCCGATGGCTGGCCTGGTGGTGCAGCCGTGGAAGCGAGTGTCCTTCTACGCCAACTACATCCAGGGCCTGAGCAAGGGCGATGTGGCGCCGCCAACCGCCAGCAATTCGGGCCAGGTGTTCGCGCCGTACAAGACCCGGCAGTATGAGGTCGGCACCAAGGTGGATCTCGGGCGCTTTACCGCCACGCTCGCCGCGTTCCAGATCACCAAGCCGAGCGGCCAGCTGACCGGCAACGTGTTCTCGATCAACGGCGAACAACGCAATCGCGGCCTGGAGCTGAACCTCTTTGGCGAGGCCGCGCCCGGCGTGCGGCTGCTTGGCGGCGTGGCGCTGATCGACGGCGAGATTACCGAGTCCGGCACGCCGGCGGCGGTTGGCAAGACCGCCATCGGCGTGCCAAGGGTGCAGGCCAACCTGGGCGCGGAATGGGACCTGCCGTGGGTGGCGGGCCTGACCGTGACCGGCGCCATGATCTACACGGACCGGCAATACGTGAACCAGCTCAACACGGCCAGCCTGCCGTCGTGGACCAAGTTCGACGTGGGGGCCCGCTACCGCACGCGCATCGCCGGCAAGGCCACCACCTTGCGCGCCAACATCCTCAATGTGTTCGACCGGGACTACTGGTCGGGCGTCACCTCCTGGGGCGGCTTCTCGCAGGCCGCCCCGCGCACGGTGCTGCTGTCCGCCACGGTCGAGTTCTGAGACGGCCCCCACTGAATCGCTGATCACCAACGCCCCCGCCGGAACCAGACCATGTGGATCGACCATGAATCCGTACCCACCGTGCCGGAAACATACCGGACCCACCCGCCCACGCAATTGCCGCCATTCTGGGACCCGGTGATCGCGCGGATGCTCCGCACCTCGCCGCAGTCGCTGGTGGCGGCCGTGGAGCGATATGGTTCTCCGCTGAACGTGATCTGGCCACACGCTCTGCACAACAACGTCGGGGCGCTGCGTGCCGTGCTGGCGGCGCATGGCGTGCGAAGCGATATCTTCTACGGCGCCAAGGTCAACAAGTCGCAGGCACTGGTAAAGGCAGCGGTGATGGCAGGCGCGGGCATCGATGTGTCCAGCCACTATGAACTGCGCGATGCCCTTCGCGCCAGCGCAGACCCGCTGCGCCTGTGTGCCACCGGACCCGCAAAGACGGCGGCATTCCACGACCAGTTGCTTGCGCGCGGCGCGCTGGTCTCGGTGGACTCCATCGAGGAGCTGGATGACCTGCAGGCCTGTCTGCGGCAGCAGCCGCCTGGCCGGCGCGCGCGCGTGCTGCTGCGCTACCGTCCGTCCTCGGCCCGCGCCAGCCGCTTTGGCATGGATGCGGATACCGTGGCACAGTGCCTGCGCAGCGTTGCCGCTGCGACCGACCGGCTGGCTATCGAAGGCTTTCACTTCCATCTGGGCGGCTACGCCTGGGAAGCCAGGGCGCAGGCGTTCCGCGAATTGCTCCCCTTCGTGGATGCCGCAGCCTCCATGGGGTTGCCCCTCAAGATGATCGACATCGGTGGCGGCCTGCCGGTGCGCTATGTGGATCCCGAGGTCTGCGCCGAATTCCTGCGGTCGCAGCGGCCGGAACACTACCGCAATGGCACCGTGCCGCCTTCGTTCTATCCGTATGGCGGGGATCTCGATGCCGCCACCTGGCTGGATCTTTTTCTCAACGCACCGTGCGTGGCAGACCAGACGATTGCGGCGTGGCTGCGCAAGCGCGCCATCACGCTGGCGCTCGAGCCCGGCCGCAGCCTTGCGGACCAGGCAGGCATCACCGTATTCCGCGTCACGCGCAGCAAGGCACTCGGCAATGGCCATCATGTCGTGTTCGTGGAAGGCAGCAGCTTCAGTGCCTGCGAGACCTGGTTTGCCTCCGAGTTCCTGTCCGATCCTGCCGTAGTCAGCGCCGGCGCGCTGCCGGCGCAAGGCACCCCGCCCACGCAGGCCTATATCGCCGGCCACAGCTGCCTGGACGAAGACGTGCTGACCAACCGCCTGCTGACTTTCGCCGCCTTGCCCCGCCCCGGCGACCTGCTGGTGTACGCCAACACCGCCGGCTACCAGATGGATCTGCTGGAAAACGAGTTCCACCGCCATCCCATGCCACGGCGCGTGGTTGCGCAGTGCAATGAAGCGGGCCACGTGTGCTTCTCCCTCGACCAATGAACCGGAGTGTCTCGATGATCCTGAGGAAAGTGTCTGACCTGATCGGCAACACGCCCATGCTGGGCATCCCCGTCCCTGAAAAAGATTCGGTGCTGTTGCTGAAGGTGGAAAAAAACAATCCCGGCGGCAGCATGAAGGACCGCATGGCCCGCAACATGGTGCTGGCGGCGCTGAAGTCCGGCCGGCTCCGGCCGAACGGCGTGATCGTCGAGTCTTCGTCCGGCAACACGGGCATCGGCCTGGCGCTGGCCGCCATCGAGTTCGGCCTGCGCTTCATTGCCGTGGTGGATCACCATGCCGCCCAGGACAAGATCGCGGTAATGCGTGCGCTGGGCGCGGAGATCCGCTACGTGCGGGGCGATTTCGAAGAGAACGAGGTGGCTGTGGTGGAACGTCAGCGCCTGGCTGCGGAGATCGCCGCGCAGGTCCCGGGCGCAGTGTTCATGAACCAGTCGGACAATGCAGCCAATGCGGGCGGCTACCTGGAGTTCGTTCGCGAAACCTTCGCCCAGGCCGGGGTTGTCAATGCCTTTGTCGGCTGCGTCGGCACCGGGGGCTCGATGACCGGCATCGCGCGCGGCGTGAAGCAGTTCAACCCCGCGGCGGTAACCATTGCTGTCGAGCCGTCCGGCTCCATCGTGTTCGGCATGCCGGGCCACCCCTACTACCAGTCCGGCACGGGCACGCCGCAGGGCGACACGGTTGGCCTGGTGCTCGACTACAGCTGCATCGACATGGGCGTGCAGGTAACCGACTCGCAGGCCTTCGAGACCGCGCGCTACCTGGCTCGCCAGACCGGCCTGCTGGTGGGCGGCTCTACCGGCGGTGCCATCTACAAGGCACTGGAAGCCATTCATGACGACCAGGTCCGCGGCAACGTGGTGGTGCCCGTCGCCGACGGCGGCGAAAAGTACTTGCACACGGTCTTCGATGAAGACTGGCTGCGCGCGCGCAACCTGCTCGACGCGCAAGTCTGGCGGCGCCTTGACGCCTGGCTCGGCAAGGCCTGCAACCACGAGGCAGCCCCGAACGTCCTGCGCCTGAACGCCGCATGAGCGCGCCACCGCTGAACGTGACGGTCTGCGGCGGCGGCCGCACCGGACACCTGAATGCGATCCTGTTCGCGCAACTGCCGGGCGTGCGCGTGAAGCTCCTGACGGGCAATCGTCGCGTCGCCGCGCGCCACGGGCAGGAAGACGCAGTGCTGACCGCCTTCCTGCCGGACGGCGGGACGCTCGGCGCCCGTGCCGACATGGTGACTGACGATGCCGTCCTCGCCTTGCATGATGCCGATGTGGTCGTCATCACCGTGCCCGCCCACGTCCGTCATGCGCTGTTGCGACAGATCGCACCACACCTGCCAATGGAAAAGCCCGTCTACGTGGGTGCCATCCCGGGCTTCTGCGGATTCGACTGGCTGGCCGAGATGGAACTCGCGCAACGGCCGAACGCGGTGATCTGGGGCATGAAGGACGTGCCACATACTGCATTCGCACTGGACCCCGGGGTCAGCGTGCGCATGGGTGGCGCCAAGCAACAGCTCTATGCCGGCTGCCATGCGCGCGAGCGGCAGTCGGCACGGCAAGCCCTGCTGGCCCACCTGAGCCGGCTCTATGAAGCACCCGTGGGCCTGCTCGACAGCTACCTGGAGATCACCCTGACCCCCGGCAATCCGATCATGCACAGCGCCGTGATCTACGGACTGATCGGCCCTTACGGACAGTGGCATGACAGGCCCCTGCCCGCGCCTCTCTGCTGGTGGACCGACTGCCCCGAACTGGGTGCGTACTTCCTGGCCCGCGCCGACGAGGAAAGCCAGCGGCTATGCCATGCGGTCACGCGCCAGCTCGGCGTCGACCTGTCTTCGGTCAAGCCGCTCAGGCAGGAAATCGTCGAAGCCTACGGCGAGCAGATCCGTGACCCGTCGACCATGCTGTCGGTGCTGCGCACCAACCAGGCCTACGCGGATATCGAAGCCCCGCTGGTGCCGGCCGACGGTGGCGGGTACCTGATGGACAAGTCCTGCCGCGCCTTCCAGGAGGATGTGGCCTACGGACTGGCGACACTGGTGGAAATGGGCAGGCGGCTGGGCGTTGACACCCCCCACCTGCGCGAGATCTTCGACTGGAACGTCACCTACATGGAGAGCCTGCGCGCCTCCGCGCTCGACTACTTTCCCGAACACTGGCCACGGTAAACCACCATGCTGAATCAACAATCCGCAAGCCCTCTCCCGAACGATTCCACGCCGGCAGGCATGCCCGACCTGGGCTTTTCGCGGCGCAATGCGTTGCGCCGCCTGGTCCGCTGCCTGTTTGCCGAGGGCATCCTCGACAAGACCCGGCTAGTGCTGGCCCCACATGGACGCCATGCATGGTTCCCATTGTGGAAGCAGCAGGCCATCGTATTCTTCGATGACCTCGAGGCAGCGCCCGCCGATACCTTCATCAACCGCGGCAATATCACGCTGCTGCGCGCCGACGGCACGCGTGCGCCACTGGATACACACGAGGCGCTGATCGACGTGCTGCGCGAAAGCTTTGATGTCGAGCCTGGCGATGACGGTATCGATGGCCTGAAGGCTGACATGCTCAACAGCCTGCGCAACGACGCCAATGTCCGCGCGCACCGGCAAGGCTGGGCCGAGGCGCTGCGGCGCGACATGGCCGCGGCGGATGCAGCGCGGCTGACCGACTACTTGCGCCAGCAGTTCAGCACGCGTGATGCCGCCATGCTGCTGGACCAGTGGGGCGCGCTGGAAGGCCACCCCTACTATCCGACCTGGAAGGCCAAGCCCGGGCTCGGCGACGACGAAGTGCTGGCGCTCTCGCCGGAGTGCCAGGCCCGGGTTCCGGTTCGCATTGCCGCGCTGCGCGCCGACATGGCCTATGTGGAGCGCATGCCCCACGTCGAGGACAGCCAGACATGGTTTGCGAGGCAGTTCCCTTCGTTGTGGCGGGACTGGAAGGCAAGGCTGAATGCACGCGGCCTGCGGGAGTCGGACTGGCTGCCCATGCCGATTCACGGCTGGCACCTGGAAGCCCATGTGACATCTGCCTACGCGAAGGAAATTGCCGATGGCATCCTGATCGTGGACGGGCCAGACCTGCCGACGCTGCCGACCATGTCCTTCCGCACCGTGCTGCCGGCCACGCCGGATGCCGCCCCCTTCATCAAGCTGCCCGTGGCGCTGTGGATGACCAGCGAACAGCGCAGCCTGCAGGCGAAGTCGATCCACATGGGGCCGCGCATCAGCACGCTGATCCAGCGCATCCTTGAGACGGAAGGCGGCTTTGGCCGAATGCTGGAGATTTTTCCCGAGGAGGTGGCCTGGCACTATCGGCACGCCGTCACACAGGACGACGCGCCGGGCAAGCACCTGTCCGTGGTATTCCGCGCCAGCGTGCCGGCCTTTGCCCGCGATGACGACTGCCTGCCCGTCACGGTGGCGGCACTGTTCGCGCAACGCCCGGACGGGCGCGGGCCATTGTTCACCGAACTGGTGGAGGCCCGTACCGGCGATGCAACGCCACAGGACACGGCGCAACGCTGGTTCCGCCAGTACGCACGCACCGTGACGCGGCCGGTCATTGCCATCTACCTGCTCTACGGCATTGCGCTGGAAGCGCACCAGCAGAACACGCAAGTCCTGTTTGGCGCCGACGGCATGGCACAGCGCCTGCTGGTGCGCGACTTCGGCGATGGTCGCACCTACGCGCCGCTGCTGGCAGCACGCGGCCTGACGCTGCAGCCCTATACGTGGCCGGGCATCCTGCCCACGGTGTTCGAAGGCGAGATCGAGCCGGTGCGCACGTTCGTGATCGATGCCTGCTTCGTCAGCCACCTGCACGAGCTCGCGCTGGGGCTGACTCACCGCTATGGCTTCACCACACCGCGGCTTTGGGAGATCCTGCGCGAGGAGACCATCGCTGCGTTCGATGCCGTGCGGGCGCGTATCGAGCCGGCATTCTGGGCCGATGAGCGCCGCATCTTCCTTGAAGACCCGTGGCCGACCCGCTCTCTGCTGCGCATGCATATGCTGAAGTACAGCAACTACCGGTTGCAGCACGGGCTGGCCAACCCGTTGCGGCAAGCGGGCGCGGCCTGATGCGCGGCCCCGGCCAGGCGAATCCGGGCGATGCACGGCAGACTGCGCGGCTGGTGCGGCTGCTGTTCGTGCTGCAATGCATCTCCATGGGCGCGATGGAGATGAGCGGCCCGTTCTGGCCCATCCACCTGCGCGCGATGAGCAGCTCCGACGCTGTGTTCGGCTTCGCCGGCATCGCCGTCTATGTCGGCCCGATGCTCGGCATCGTCCTCACCAGTGCCTTCTGGGGCCGCATTGGCGACCGCTACGGCCACAAGCCGATGATGCTGCGCGCGCTGGCCGGGCTGTGCCTGACGCAGCTGGCGCTGGCCTGGGCACAGGATGTATGGACCGTACTCGTGCTGCGCTTCCTGCAAGGCGCCTGCGCCGGCTACATCGCGCCGGCACAGGCCTACGGCGTCAGTATCGAGAACCCGCTGCGGCGCGGGCGGCTGTTCGCCTTCCTGCAGGTCTCCACCAACGTCGGCTCGCTGATGGGTGCGGTGGTGGGCGGGCTGATCCTGGACCTCGCCACCTTCTTCTGGATCAATATCGTCGCCGCGGCGCTTTGCGCGTCCTGCGCGGCGGCCGTCGCCCTGTGCCTGCCGGCCGTGCCGCCGGCAGCGGCGCCCGCCAGCGACGCGAAGGCTACCCGCGCGGCGCGTGGCAAGGACTGGTGCACGCCGCAGGTACTGATGCTGCTCGGTACCATCGGCCTGCTGCAGATGAGCCGGATGATCCCGCAGACGCCCTTCTCGCTATATGTCAGCTCGGTATTCGACGTTCGCAATTGGGTGGTGGGGCTATGCTACGGTTCGCTGGCGCTGGGCTTCATCGTGTCGGCCGCGCCGTGGGCGCGCTACTTCGAAAGACGGCAGCCAGACGACACGCTGCGCCGCATGGGAGTCGTGGTGGCGGCGTGCGCCGCCCTGATGACGTTGGCCGCGTGCACGCGCAGCATCGCGGTATTTGTCGCGGTGTATTTCCTGTGGGGCCTGCTGCTGGGCGCCACCACGCCGGTACTGACCGCCCTGATTTCCCGCACGGCAGGCAATGCGCGACAGGGCCATCTGCTGGGCATGACCCAGAGCGTGTCGCAGATATCGTCGATTGCCGGCATCTCGCTTGGGGGCTGGCTGAGCCAGGCGGCGGGACTGCAGTACACCTATGTCCTGGTCGCTGCCGCCTATCTGATGGCGCTCCTGCCGATGCTGGTGCTGCAGCGCAGGTGCGGTCCGCTCCTTGCCGGCCGGCCGGTCGACCCGGCATAGGCGTGATGCGCGGTTATTTCGCTGACGGACTCGCTCATTTTGGCCCACCCGCGCCGAAACGATACACAACCAGATGATCCGTGCCGGATTCCGCCGCCCAGGCCTCGCCCAGACGACCGAGCATCTGACGCACATTGGCGTCCGGTCGCGGACTGGCGAAGGTCTCGAACCTGCCGGTCTGCGGGTCGAAGCGCAGGACGGCGTTCTTGCCCCAGTCGCTCAGCCATACCTTGTCCTGCTCATCCACGTATATCGCGTAGGCATGAGGACTCCCTCCCGGCAGGGTCCATTCCCGCCAGCGGCCGGTGCGGGGATCATAGGCCGCCAGCTTGCCGGCGGTCCATTCGCTGACCCAGAGCACCCCCTTCGAGTCCGACCAGATGCGGCGTGGCCCCGACCTTGCCGCGGGAGGCGCAATGACATGCGCGGCACCGGAGGCCGCATCGATGCGGGCAATGTAATCACCGGCCAGCGAAGCAAAATAGATATCGCCACCCGGCGTCACGGCAATGCCGTATGGTCCTCGCCCGTGGGGCGCGTCGAACATGCGCATGCGCCCGCTGGCCGGATCGAGTTCGCCATAGACGCCGTTCTGTCCGGTGAACCAGAGGTGTCCCCGCGTATCGAACACGGCGGTATTCAGGTTGGCATTGGCCTGCCCGGACGGGAGTGGGAAACGCTTCGCCTCATGCGTCGCGGGGTCGACCCGCAGGATGGCATTCTGGCCGCCGTCCGTGACCCACGCGGCGCCATCCGGCCCGACGATCACGCCATGCGGCGCAGCGCCCGGACCGAGCGGTACCCTGGTGGTTTTGCCCGTTGCCGGATCCAGCCGCCCGAGTTCGCCGACGGACTGGGCCGTGTACCACACCGTGCCGTCGGGCGCGGCCGCGACATCGTGGGGATGCGACCCCGCCGGGACCGGGTAGCTTTGGATGCGCGGCGGCATCGTGCCCTGGGCACAGACTACGGAGGCAGCGGCCGCCATGACGCCGGCAGCCAGTACCGCCCCGAGCAAAGGCAGGCGCATCACGGTCTCCTCGTCAGTCGATAAAGACGTAATCGGCCCGGTAAGGCATGCGATTCTCGATGCCTTCCTGACTGCACGCCTGCGGCAATGCCACGCCACCTTGCGTATTGAGTCGCTGGACATAGCGTGCGGTCGAAAGCAGGCCGGGGGCGCCGGTGCTGGTCGCTTGCAGCAGCAACAGCGGAATGCTGTCCGCCTCGCGCGCGTTGGCCGCCTGCCGCAGGACCTTGCCTGTCACCTTGCTGCCATCGGTCGCTTCCCAGGTCGGCCCGGCGTAATGCTTGCCGGCGGGCTTGCCATACGCATCGTACAAATTGGCCTCGGGTGCCCTGAACGTCCACACCAGCCGGCCGCCCTGGTCACGCTTGCATTGATAGACCTGCACGCCGGTCGCGCGCAGTGTTGCAATGACGCGGCCCGCGTCGGCGGGCTGCAGCTCGGGCGGTGGCGCGTCGCGGCCTGTTGCACAGGAAGCCAGCAGGCACGCAACAACGAGCATGGAGATGGCCAATGGGTGTGCGGCCCGTGCATTCACCGACATGATTGCCTCCTTGTCCGAACCTGCGCGGGAGCGCCGGCCCCGCTTCGATCCAAGCATAGGCCAAGGACGGCCAGACGGTTGCAGCGAGCAGGGTGCCGGCTCCCCCGCGCGTGCAGGTTCCCGCGCCGGAGTGGCGAATCTCTCACAGCCTCTGCCTGACGCAACGCGGCCACGGCACCACTGTTCCGTTTTGCCACAGTTGCGCCAGTGCGGAACAACTGCGCCACCACACTGGCACAGCCGGCGCCGCAGCATCGGCGCCTGAAAGACCCGAAACCCCGATTCCACGCCAGTCTCGCTGCCGGTCCCGGTCTCCGGCACACCTCTTGCGATGTCTGCCAGGCGCGCGGCGCACCGCCGTGCCGACCAACGACTTCACAAGACGGAGCGAGACATGAACATGGCCGAGATTGCCCAGCTGGGCGTCAGCAACCCCTACAAGCAGCAATACGAGAACTACATCGGCGGCGCCTGGGTGCCGCCGGCGGGCGGTGAATATTTCGAGGCCATCACGCCGATCACCGGCAAGCCGTTCACGCGCGTGCCGCGTTCGAAGCAGGAAGACGTCGATGGCGCGCTCGACGCCGCGCATGCCGCGAAGGCGGCCTGGGGCCGCACCTCGACCACCGAACGCGCCAATATCCTGAACCGGATTGCCGACCGCATCGAAGCCAACCTGGCGTTGCTGGCCGTGGCCGAAACCATCGACAACGGCAAGCCGGTGCGCGAGACCATGGCCGCGGACCTGCCGCTCGCCGTCGACCACTTCCGCTACTTTGCCGGCTGCATCCGCGCGCAGGAAGGCGGCATCTCCGAGATCGACGCCGAGACCATCGCCTACCACTTCCATGAGCCGCTTGGCGTGGTCGGGCAGATCATTCCCTGGAACTTCCCGCTGCTGATGGCCACCTGGAAGCTCGCGCCGGCCCTCGCCGCGGGCAACTGCGTGGTGCTCAAGCCCGCCGAACAGACGCCCGCGTCCATCCTCGTGCTGATGGAGGTGATCGGCGACCTGCTGCCGCCGGGCGTCATCAACGTCATCAACGGCTTTGGCCTGGAAGCGGGCAAGCCGCTGGCCTCGAGCCCGCGCATCAGCAAGGTCGCCTTCACCGGCGAGACCACCACGGGCCGGCTGATCATGCAGTACGCCTCGCAGAACCTGATCCCGGTCACGCTGGAGCTGGGCGGCAAGTCGCCCAACATCTTCTTCGAAGACGTGCTGGCCGCTGACGACGCCTACTTCGACAAGGCGCTGGAAGGCTTTGCCATGTTCGCGCTGAACCAGGGCGAGGTCTGCACGTGCCCGTCGCGCGCGCTGATCCAGGAATCGATCTACGACCGCTTCATGGAACGCGCGCTCAAGCGCGTGGCAGCGATCCGCCAGGGCCATCCGCTCGACAAGGGCACCATGATTGGCGCGCAGGCATCGGCCGAGCAGCTCGAGAAGATCCTGTCGTACATCGACCTGGGCCGCAAGGAAGGCGCGCAATGCCTGGCCGGCGGCGAGCGCAACCAGTTCGACGGCGACCTGGCGGGCGGCTACTACGTGAAGCCGACCGTGTTCAAGGGCCACAACAAGATGCGCATCTTCCAGGAGGAAATCTTCGGCCCGGTGGTGTCGGTCACCACCTTCAAGGATGAAGAGGAAGCGCTGGCCATTGCCAACGACACGCTCTATGGTCTGGGCGCGGGCGTATGGACGCGCGATGGCGCACGCGCGTTCCGCATGGGCCGCGGCATCCAGGCCGGCCGCGTGTGGACCAACTGCTACCACGCCTATCCGGCGCATGCCGCATTCGGGGGATACAAGCAGTCCGGCATTGGCCGCGAGAACCATCGCATGATGCTCGACCACTACCAGCAGACCAAGAACCTGCTGGTCAGCTACAGCCCGAACGCCCTCGGCTTCTTCTGACGATGCTCAAGGCATCGCGCTTTGCTGGTGAATTTACAGCCCCGTGCCGCGAAGCGCGTGCCATGATCGTAGCGGTGCCCCCTCCCCGGGCACCGCATCCAACCAGGAGTCGATATGCCAGCGATGATGAAAGCTGCGGTGGTGCGCGCATTCGGCGCGCCGCTCACGATCGATGAAGTACCCGTGCCGCAACCGGGCCCGGGCCAGGTCCAGGTAAAGATCGAGGCCTCCGGCGTCTGCCACACCGACCTGCACGCCGCCGACGGCGACTGGCCGGTCAAACCTACGCTGCCCTTTATTCCCGGCCATGAAGGCGTCGGCTACGTATCTGCCGTGGGCAGCGGCGTCAGCCGCGTGAAGGAAGGCGACCGCGTCGGCATTCCGTGGTTGTACAGCGCCTGCGGCTACTGCGAGCACTGCCTGCAGGGCTGGGAAACCTTGTGCGAAAAGCAGCAGAACACCGGCTATTCCGTCAACGGCGGCTATGGCGAGTATGTCGTGGCCGATCCCAACTACGTGGGCCTGCTGCCCGACAAGGTGGGCTTCGTCGAGATCGCGCCGATCCTGTGCGCCGGCGTCACCGTGTACAAGGGCCTCAAGGTCACCGACACGCGTCCCGGCCAGTGGGTGGTGATCTCGGGCATCGGCGGCCTGGGCCATGTGGCGGTGCAGTATGCCAGGGCCATGGGCCTGCGCGTGGCCGCGGTCGATATCGACGATACCAAGCTCGAGCTGGCCCGCAGGCTGGGCGCGGAGGTGGCGGTCAACGCGCGCGACACGGACCCGGCCGCGTGGCTGCAGAAGGAAATCGGCGGCGCGCATGGCGTGCTGGTCACGGCGGTCTCGCCCAAGGCATTCTCGCAGGCGATCGGCATGGTGCGGCGTGGCGGCACCATCGCGCTCAACGGGTTGCCTCCCGGCGATTTCGGCACGCCGATCTTTGACGTGGTGCTCAAGGGCATCACCATCCGGGGCTCGATTGTCGGCACGCGCAGCGACCTGCAGGAATCGCTCGATTTCGCCGCGCACGGCGACGTGAAGGCCACGGTCTCGACGGCGAAGCTGGAAGACGTCAACGATGTGCTCAACCGGCTGCGCGAAGGCAGGGTCGAGGGCCGCGTGGTGCTCGACCTGGCGGGCTGAGGCAGCGACCATGCCGCGAGCCCACGCCGACACTGCGGATCCCGTGCCCCGCGTCGTCGCCACCCCGGCCGCGCTGGCGCTGATCGACGCGCTGCGCGCGCGGCATGGTCCGCTGATGTTCCACCAGTCCGGCGGCTGCTGCGACGGCAGCGCGCCGATGTGCTTCGCCGCTGGCGACCTGATCGTCGGCGAAGCCGACGTCCGCCTTGGCGAGATCGGCGGCGCGCCGTTCTACATGACGCGCGCGCAGTTCGAGTACTGGCAGCACACGCGACTGGTGATCGATGTCGTGGCGGGCGCGGGCGGCATGTTCTCGCTGGAAAGCGGGACCGGTCAGCGTTTCCTGACGCGCTCGGAACTGTTCAGCGACGAAGAGGCCGCGCGGCTTGCCATGCAGCCTGCCTTGTAGCGCTGCGCTACGGCGCGCCGCGCAGGCGCCGGTAGATGGTATTGCGCGACACGCCCAGCTCGCGCGCTACCAGGCTGACGTTGCCGCCATGGCGCGCCAGCGCCTGGCGGATCAGGCCGGCCTCCCAGTCGCGCATGCGTCCTTGCGCGGACGGCCGTGGCAACGCAACCGCGTCCGTGGCCGGCACGGGTGCCGCGATCTCGTTGGCAATCTCGTCGTCAATCTCGTTGGCGATCTCGTCGGCGAATTCCTCGGGCAGGTGCTCGCAGCGGATCTCATCCTCGCCCTCCGCCATGATCGCCGCCGTGCGCAGCACGTTGGCCATCTGGCGCAGGTTGCCTGGCCATGCATGCGCGCGCAGGCGCGCCATGACCGCGTCGGACACGCGCTGCGGACACTGCGGCCCGGCTTCGGCCTGCTGCATCGACAGGGTGCGCGCCACCAGCACCTGCAGGTCGCTGCGCTCGCTCAGGGCCGGCAGCGTGACCATGAGCGCGTTGATGCGGTAGTAGAGGTCTTCGCGGAAGGTGCCTGCCGCGATCATCGCGCGCAGGTCGCGGTGCGTGGCACATACGATGCGGACATCCACCGCGACCGCACGCGAGCCGCCGAGCGGCGTGACCGCGCGTTCCTGCAGCACGCGCATCAGGCGCACCTGCTGCGCCAGCGGCATGTCGCCGATTTCATCCAGGAACAGCGTGCCGCCGTCGGCCTGCGTCACCTTGCCCGTGCTGCCGTGACGGCGCGCGCCGGTAAAGGCGCCGTCCTCGTAGCCGAACAGCTCGGCCTCGATCAGCGATTCCGGGATCGCCGCGCAGTTCACCGCCACGAACGGGCCGCCGCTGCGCGGCGATACCGCATGAATGGCCCGCGCGAGCCACTCCTTGCCGGTCCCGGTGCGGCCGTGCACGAGGATCGGGATATCGCGTCCGCTGACCTTGTGCACGCGGCGCAGGACGGCGGCCACGCGCGCATCGCCGGTGTCGAGCCTCGCCAGCGCAGGCGGCAATGCGGCCGGGGTGTCCGGTGCCGACGCGGAAGGCGCGGGCGCGGCCGACGGCAGGTATTCGATACGGGCGAACACCTGCACGCGGCTCGGCAGCGCCAGGGTCTGCAGGTGCCCTGCGGCCTGGCCGCGCGCCTGCATGGCACGCGCCACCGGCTGCCCGAACAGCCCGCCAAAGCCGCCAGCCATCAGCTGGTCGGGAGGCAGGCCGAACTGGAACAGCGCACTGCGGTTGGCGCCAAGGAAGCTGCCATCCGGCGCGAAGGCCGCCATCCCCTCGAACAGCGTGCCGACGAATTCCGGGCGCGCATGGAAACGCACCAGCACGGCATCGGTGTAGTGGTTGGCGAACAGGTGGTTCTCGATCATCTGCGCGGACATGCGCACGAGCGCCATGGTGTGCTTGTGGAAGCCGCGCTGGTCACCGCTCACGTCAAGCGCGCCCAGGGTCTCGCCGCCGGGCCCGATGATCGGCGTGCACGAGCAGGTGAGCTGGTGGTTGGCACGCAGGAAATGCTCGCCGGCATGGATCACCGTGGGCCGGGCCTCGGCCAGCGCCGTCCCGATGGCATTGGTGCCCTTGCTCAGTTCGGACCACGATTCGCCCGGCGCCAGCGCCACGCGCCGGGCCCGGGCGGCGAACTCGCTGTCACCCAGGCTATGCAGGATCACCCCCGCGCGGTCCGTGAGCAGCACCATGCTGTCGGTATTGGCAATCTGTGCGTGCAGCGTCTCCATGACCGGCAAGGCGTGGCAGTACAGGGCGCGATTGCTGTCAACCAGCGCGTGCAGCGCGCGCGCGCCGAGTGGCTGGTATTCGGGCAGCAGGCGCTCGTCCAGGCCGAATTCCGCCGAGCGGGCGTGCGCGCGTGCGATCAGTCCGGGGCGGTCGCTGTCCGTTGCGCCGGCATCGGCCAGCGATGCGGCATGGGAAAGGGCAAAACGGGCAGCGCCCTGGCTGTCGGCACGAGGCATGGCAACGGGTCTCCGGTAGCGGCACCCGTGCCGTGCAGCCGGGGCCACGCCGTCCCGAGGCTCGCGCATGGCCGGAAGAACCGGCGGCGGCCGCGGCGGCGTTTTGTCCGGCAACCATATCACACGCTGCCCCGGGATTGCGCCTGCCCGGCGCGGCGTTACCGTGCCTCGTCGAGCAGGTCGTTCAGGATTTCGTCGAATGTCGCCTGAGCATCTTCCAACGCCTGCAGCGCAGCGTCGAACGTCTGCAGCGCAAGTTTGGAGGGCTTGCCGCTGCCTTGCGGGGGATATTGGGACTGCAGCGCCGCAAAGGCGACCTGGACCTGGCGGGTCGCGTCGACCACGCGTTGCATGGCCTGCGCCTCTTCGGCGCGCAGTTGTTCGTGCTTCTGTTCACTCATGCCTGGGGCTCCTGCCTGCGCACTGGGGTGGCGCGGCCTTCTGAGCCGTATCGTACAAGAACTGAACCGGCGGGCATGGGAACTCATCCCGACTGGCGCGAAAATCGGTTAGGCTCCACCCAGGGGGCCAAGTCCGCTGTGCTCCCAGAGCGCCACGGATTCCGGACCCAGACATGTCATCCCTCATGCGCCGCGCGCTGGCCGCCACGCTGGTGACCGCGAGCGGCTTTGCCTGCTACTGGACCTACCTCAGCGTCAACCAGGGGCGCCTGCTGTTCGATGCACGCCGCCGCCCTCCGCGGGACCTGCCCGACGGTATCATCAGCTATTCGCACCTGGTGCCGGGCGGTGTACTGCGCGGCTACATCTACCACGCGCCAGGCGACACGGTCCGTGACCTCCTGTTCTACCTGCCAGGCCGTGGCGAAGATGTGCTCGAAACGCTGCAATATGCTTGCTGGCTGCCGCCCGGCATGGGCTTCGCAACCTTCGACTACCGCGGACTCGGACATTCCGACGGCCAGCCCACCGAGGCCGCCGCCGTCGCCGACGCCAGCCAGTTCCTGCTGCACCTGCGCCGCATCTTCCCCGGCACGCGGGCCCATGTCGTGGGCCGCAGCCTGGGCACTGGCGTGGCGATCCAGCTTGCCGACCTGCAGGACTTTGAAAGCCTGCAGCTCATCACGCCCTATGACTCGATGCTGGAACTGGTGCGCCAGCGCTTTCCGCTGGTCCCGCTGCGGCAGCTGATGCGCCACCATTTCGATTCCATTTCACATTGCAAGAAAGTGGTGCAAAGCACCAAGGTGCTGCTGGCCGAGGTCGATGACGTGGTGCCGCATGCCTGCTCGGAACGGCTGGTCGCCGCCTGGCCGGGTCCGGTAACGCTGCAGACCATGCCCGGCACGGATCACTTCACCATTGTCGAGCGGCGGGAAACCTGGCTGGCATTGTGCGAGTTCGCGCGCCAGGTGCAGCACGATCCCCTCCCCGACACCCCGCGCACCCCGCCGCCGGACCACGACGAGTCAGGTGTGCCGCTTCCGCTGGCCCGGTTCCGCTAGAATTGCGCGCATGAAAAAATTTGCAGTCAAGGCAGGCGGCGCCGCGCTGGCGCTGGCTGCGGCCGGCGTGCTGCTCGCCGGTTTCGCCGCGGTCGTCAGCCTGCGGCAGCTTCCCCCCGTCGATGCGCTGCGCGAGTACCGCCCGGACGTGCCGCTGCGGATCTTCACCAGCGACAACGTGCAGATCGGCGAGTTCGGCAGCGAGCACCGCGAATTCATCCCGTTCGAGAAGATGCCGCGCCAGATGACGCAGGCGCTGCTTGCCGCCGAGGACGACCAGTTCTACGAGCACGACGGCATCGACGTCCCGGGAATCTTCCGCGCCGCGCTGGCCAACCTGGGCCGAGGCTATGCGCAGGGCGCCTCCACGATCACGATGCAGGTGGCGCGCAACTTCTACCTGTCGCGCGAGAAGACGCTCGCGCGCAAGTGGTACGAGATCCTGCTGGCCTGGAAGATCGACCGTACGCTTTCGAAGGACCGCATCCTCGAGGTGTACATGAACCAGGTCTACCTGGGCGAGCATGCCTACGGCTTTGGCAGCGCGGCCCACGCCTATTTCGGCAAGCCGCTGGACCGGCTTTCGCTGGCCGAAACCGCCATGCTGGCAGGGCTGCCCAAGGCGCCCTCCACCATCAACCCGGTGGCGAACTTCACGCGCGCCAAGCGCCGCCAGGAATACGTGCTCGGGCGCATGCTGGCGCTCGGCATGATCAGCCAGGACCAGTACCGCGAAGCACGCTCCGCCCGGCTGGAGATTGCCCCCGACAGTGCCGGCCAGTTCGCCGGCCACGCGGAATATGTCGCGGAACTCGCGCGCCAGCTGGCACGCGACCGGTTCGGCGATGAAGCCTACACGCGCGGCCTGAACGTCTACACCACGGTGTCGTCGGTGCGGCAGACCATGGCCCACGACGCCGTGCGGCGCGGCCTGGACGGATACGGGCGGCGCCATCGACTCGCCGGTCCGGACAGCGGGCCGCAGGCAGCCCTGGTTTCGCTGGATGGCGACACGGGTGCCATCGAGGCCATGGTCGGCGGCGCCGACTTTGCCACCAATCGCTTCAACCATGCCACGCAGGCGCTGCGACAGCCGGGCTCGACCTTCAAACCCTTTATCTATGCGGCGGCGCTGGAACGCGGCGTGTCGCCGGGCACGCTGATCAACGATGCGCCGCTGGGCAACGGCTCGCGCTGGCAGCCGTCCAACGACGACGGCCGCTTCCTGGGCGCGGTCACGGTGCGCCAGGCCCTGGCCGACTCGCGCAACCTGCCGGCCATCCGCACGCTACAGACCATCGGCATTCCGTACGCGGTGGAATTCGCCAGCCGCTTCGGCTTTTCGCCCAAGCGGCTGCCGCGCTACCTGCCGCTGGCGCTGGGCACCGGCACGACGTCGCCGCTGCGGCTGGCGGCGGCCTACTCGGTGTTCGCCAACCAGGGCCATCGCGTCGAGCCATACCTGATCTCGCGCATTACCGACAGCGAGGGCAATGTGCTGTTTGCCGCCGACACCGGTGCGCAGCCGCCGCGCGTCATCAGCGAACGCAATGCCTTCGTGATGGACAGCCTGCTGCGCAGCGTGGTGGATGACGGCACCGGCACGGGCGTTCGACGCTACCTGCACCGGGAAGATGTCGCGGGCAAGACCGGCACCACCAACGACGCTGCCGACGGCTGGTTCGCCGGCTATGCCGGCAACGTGGTCACGGTGGCCTGGATGGGCTTTGACGATAACCACAGCCTGGGTGCCCGCGAATTCGGCGCGACCACGGCGCTGCCGATCTGGGCGTCGTATATGGAAGGCCGGCTCGCAGGCATCCCTGCGCGCGATGCCGCTGCGCCGTCCGGTGTCGTGCGCAGCGCGGGTGACTGGATGTATGCCGAGTACGCCGAAGGCAATCAGGGGATTGCCTCGCTGGGATTCCCGGCACCGCCGCCCGCGCCGGCGTCGGCACAGGACACTTCCGCCGCCCCCGTCACCAGCGAAGCCGTGGGCCTGCCCGGCCAGGCCGCCACGCCCGGCGTGCGCGACGACCGGACCAGCCTGTAGCCGGCGCGCCAGATCGCCTTCCACTCATCCCCCAACAACAAGAACCACAATGTCGAGCGTCAACGCGATATGGATCTGGTCGATCGCCGCCTTCACTACGGCCGGCGTGCTGATGCGGCCGCTGCGCCTGCCCGAGGCGTTCTGGGCCGTTGCCGGCGCCGTGCTGCTTTGCCTGAGCGGCTTGCTGGCCGTGCCCGACGCACTGGCCGCCGTCGCGCGCGGCCTGGATGTCTACCTGTTCCTGGCCGGCATGATGGTGATCTCCGAACTGGCGCGCAAGACGGGACTGTTCGACCATGTGGCGGCACTGGCTGTGCGGCGCGCGCGCGGTTCGGCGCGCAGCTTGTTCCTGCTGGTCTATGGCTTCGGCACGCTGGTCACCGCGTTCATGTCCAACGACGCCACCGCCGTGGTGCTGACGCCCGCGGTGCTGGCCGCCACGCGTGCGGCCAGGGTGAAAAACCCGCTGCCACACCTGTTCGCCTGCGCCTTCATCGCCAACGCGGCCAGCTTCGTGCTACCGATTTCCAATCCGGCCAACCTCGTGATCTTCGGCACGCGCATGCCGCCGCTGGCCGGCTGGCTGGCCCACTTTGCACTGCCATCGCTGGTGGCCGTGGTGGCCACGCTGGCGGCGCTGTACTGGACGCAGCGCACGGCGCTGGCCGAGCGCATCGACTGCGACGTGCCGGTACCGCCGCTGAGCCTGCAGGCGTGGCTGACGGCGATTGGCATTGTGCTGACCGGGCTGGCGCTGCTGATCGCCTCGCTGCGCGGCAGCGACCTGGGCTGGCCCACGTGCGCGGCAGGCGCGGCCACGCTGCTGCTGGTGTGCGCGACGCGGCGCGACCTGCTGGGGCCGGCCTTGCGCGAGATTTCCTGGGGCGTGCTGCCCATGGTGGCCGGGCTGTTCGTGCTGGTGGCGGCGCTGGAACTTACCGGCGTCATCCACTGGCTCGCCGGCATCGTGCAGGCAGCCTCGCAACACGACAGCCTGGCCGGGCTTGCGGGCATCGGCGCGGCAGTGGCACTGGGCGGCAACGTCGCCAACAACCTTCCGGCGGGGCTGATCGCCTCATCGGCGCTGGCGGCGGGTCATGCGTCCAACGCGGTGACTGGCGCGGTGCTGGTGGGCATCGACCTGGGGCCGAACCTGTCGGCGACCGGATCCCTGGCCACGCTGCTTTGGCTGACTGCCCTGCGGCGGGACGGACATATGGTCAGCGCCGGCCAGTTCCTGCGGCTCGGCGCGATTGTCATGCCGGCAGCCATGGTGCCGACGCTCGCGATCCTGGCACTGGTACGCTGAGCGCTGCCGGCGCTCCGGCGCTCCGGCGGTGCGCGGCTTCAGCCCTGAGCGTCAATCTGGACCGGGCTGCCAGCGCGCTGCGACAGCGCCCCCTGCCAGCGCAGGCGCGGCGCGCTCACGCGCACGGCGCGCCCATGATGTTCCACGACGTCCGCTTCCATCGTGGGCTGGGGC